>NZ_JAMYQC010000002.1:0-348529 GCF_040320645.1 Mesorhizobium sp. M0633 | reverse complement strand
CCAAGGGGCTCGCCGGCGACGAGATGATCGACCGGCTGTCGCTCGTCGTCGATGGCGTGGACGGGCGCACGCACTATGTCGAGACCGCCGATGCGGCAAAGCTCGAAGACATCCAGCGCGGCCATATCGTAGCGCTTGATCCGATCCCGCCGAAGGAGGAGCCGCGCGCCGCCGACCGCAACATCGGCGTCGCAGCCGGCGAGGACGGCGTCTATCGGCCGAGCAGACACCTGGAGGCGATCCGCGAGGCATTTTTGGAGCAGGGCAAGGACCCGGATGCCTTCGTCCGTTTCCATGTCCGCCGTCTCGAAGCGCTGCGGCGGGCCGGCCATGTCGAGCGCATCGACGACGACCACTGGCGCATTCCGGAAAACTTGCCCGAGCGCGGCATCGCCTATGATGCCCGCAGCCGCGGCAGGGACTTCTCCGTCCGCGTGTTGTCGACGTTCGATCTTGATGCACAGGTCGGCAGCGACGGCGCCACCTGGCTGGACCGGGAGCTGGCGGCCAAAAGCCCGGTGCCGTTGGTCCGGTCAGGCTTTGGTCTCGACGTCGATAACGCTCTCGACAGGCGGGCTGCCCAGCTCGTCAGGATGGGCCATGCCGAACGCGATGCGGGGAGCGGGACCTTCACCTTCTCGCGCGACCTTGTTGCCACGCTGGAACTCCAGGAGGTCACGCGCGTCGGCAAGGAAATGGCCGCTGCACGCGGCCTCACCTTCGTGCCCGTCCAGCCCGGCAACCATGTCGGCGGCACGCTCCTTGGCTCGGTCCGCCTTGCCAGCGGGCGTTTTGCCATGCTGGACGATGGTCTCGGGTTTCAACTGGTGCCATGGCAGCCGATGCTGGACAAGCGCATCGGCAAGAACATCAGCGGGCTCGTGCAAAACAGCGGCGGCATCGACTGGAGCTTCGGCAGAAAGCGCGGCGTTGGGATCGGGATGTGAGATGGGTCTGGACAACGCAGCAAATGAACTGTGACTTCCTCAACGAGTGACAGCGCTAGTTCAGGCCTCGCGCGATGAGCCGTGTCTGACCGCATGTAGACGATAGGAGCGAACGCGGGTCACTCAGGGCTTTGGCGAGCTTTGATAAGTCTCACTCCAGGTCCGCTACCGTTCTCGAGCATGAATTCTGTTCCGGCATCGGTCAATGCCTTGAGAATTTTCGCTGCGGTTCCAGGGCGCCCCCCGAGTGGGCCGTCTTCGGCCTCCAGACGAGCTATGGTTGGCTCAGACACCGAAGAGTGGCGTGCCAGGTCCGCCTGGGACCACCCAAGCAAGGCGCGCGCCGCTTTGATTTGGCGCGTACTAACCGTCTGCCGCAGTTTTGATAGATTTTCTATTGACATTCGGCGCGCCCAATTGATATTTTTTCTATCAATGCCTGATCTCGTAGCGTGCGTATCAACCAGCGCCGCGGGACGGAATTGGCCGCGGCAGGCGTTGGTGCACTTTAGCCCCAACACTGCTCTAGCGTGCAAAAAATAGCTGGACAGGATGTCCGCACATCCCATCCAGCTGACCACAACCGAAGCTTCTGAGGAGCTCGGATCATGGGTGATTCCGAGAATACCACGACTCTGCCTTTCGTCACTCGCCGACAAGTGCTTGCCGGAACCATCGCGGCTACCACAGCGTGGCAACTCGAAGGTAACGCGTCCGCAGGCGACGCCGGAAGGACGAATGCGCCTTCTGACCCAGCGCTGGCGCTTTGGCGGGAATGGGAGAAAACCCACAAGCTGACCGAGCGGCTTTGCCGCAAGCAGCAGCGCCTGGAGACGAGGCTTGTCTCGAACGTCGGCTTTCCTTGCGCAACCGTGTGCCTGCCTGAGGGTGAGGATGTGATGGTCCACTCGATCGAGGCGCTCAATGAAGTGCTCGGCAAGCGCCCGGACACAGCGGATCTCCGGGAAAAGGCCGAAGCTGACCTCGCAGCGCATAAGGCACGCTGGGACACGGCTGCGGAGGAGGGCGGCTATGCTGCGGCCCTTCGAGCTGAGCGCGAGGCTGCCAACCGGGCGCAGGATCTGATGCAAGCGCTCTCAACGACGCCTGCCACGACTGTCGCCGGCGTCGCGGGTAAGCTCGATGCCGTGTTGCGCGAGGGTGAGGCCTGGGTGGAATGCTCCGTGTTTCCCTGGCCGCAAATCCGTTCGGCGCTCAGCGATCTGGTACGGATCGCCCAGCAGACGACGGACGACAAACCGCCCGCACCTGGCGGGCTGGCACCCGTCTCCGCGAGAAACGGCTTAAGAGCCGGTTGGCCTCGTAACGGCGGCTTGCTTGACTGAGATACGCGGCTGATCTCTTCCGGTCGAGTGGCTGCGCGGAAATAAGCCACCCATTTCATGACTTACGTCGTGGCAGGCCATTTTGTTTTGGGACGCAATTCTCGGGGAGCGGCTGTCTTTTGCAGAAGTGGGGATCGGTGAAATCCAACTCTTCGACTGAGCCGGTGATCAAGCCCCAACTGCGCTGCCGATCGATCGGGACTTCATAAAAGTCGTCGCCACCATGCTTGAAAGCCTCATCCTCCAGCGCGACGGCTACGCCCATTTCCCGGAGATATTGCTTCTTCTCCAGGTGAGCATTGGCTAGAACCTTGGCAACCCTCTTGGCGGATTTTATTTGAGTGAAGGTCCTGTCGCCATTTGAGTACAGGACGGCTTGTCCCTTGTGGACCGCGATAAAGTTGCGGTCGCTGTTGAGCCTTTTGACGCCACCAGCAAGGAACAAGGGGCAGGCAGACAGGCAGTTGGCTTCTTCGAATCGACCCTGGCCGTCAATCTCTGGCATCGTGCGACAGACCGAGGCTTTGTCTTTGCAAACTACGGGTGAAGTCCCAATAGCGATTGTCAGCTTGTTCTTTCTGGCGATCCTGCCGAGTTCCTGGGCGGACTGACGGTCACCACCGTTCGATGCCAAGACGATGGGCAGGTGAACTGCGCCGAGGCTCTTCAGCAGCTTGCGCAAAGCCGATGGGGACGAGGTTTCAATCGAACCTGCAGCGTAGATCCACGCAGGGCAGGTTGGTTCACATGCGGGGTCCGAGTTCCGGATCACCTGGAAGGTCATGACAGTATCCGGGGCCCATGCCAGTGCCGGCATCGTCGGCAGTGCTGCAAAAAAGGCCACAGTCAAGAGCACACGACGGCAGAGAGATCGAAAGAAAAGCAAAGCCGCCCCCCGGAAGCATTGTTAGAGAGCAATGAGGTGACGCTGCACGATGGTTTTGTCAACTCGGCCGATTCATCCGTCGCTCGCGCGCCGTCTTTCCGAGCCAAAGGAAGCTGTGATTGCGGCGGCATATATGCCGGCGCTGACATTCGTGTCGCCCGCCTCGACCCGTTGCAGGGTCGAGCGCGAGGTAAAGGCGCGCTCGCCACCAGCGCCATTGGGAGCCGCCGCCGGGCATCGTGGATATTCGCTCCCAGCCTGCGCAGGGCGCGTCTGACCGCGGCCGGAGGATTTGTTGGGAGTGGGCATTTGACATCTTTGCACTACAGATTACGCCTTAAGACTCTTGAGATGGACATTCTCGCAAACGGCTACCGATCCGCGCGTTGTCGATCCTCCGCAGAGCGCAGGCTGCGGCCAGGGGCCACCATTCCGGATACGTCGGCCGCCTCCTTCACCTTGCGCTCCCGCTCCTGCGGCGGCACCCCAGTGATCTTCAGTGCGAAGCCCCCTATTCTCGGCCACGCTCATATGCGGATAGGCCGCATAGGACTGGAACACCATGGCCAGCCCACGCGCGGACGGGTCGATGTCGTTGGCGCGCACCGTCGATCATGAGGTCGCCTGCGCTGATCCTTTCCAGCCCGGCGATCGGCGCGGCAGCGTGGACTTCCCTCAACCGGACGGGTCGACGAAGACGATGAATTCGCGGTCCTCGACGTCGAGGTCGATACCCCTGATGATCTCGGCGGCTCCATAGGATTTGCGCGCGCCGCGCAGCTTGAGCTCAGCCTTGGCTTGCCTCCCTGGCGCCGGTTGTCGTCTCCTCGTTCTGCACCATCGCCAGCGCCGTGCCGGGCTCGCCCTCCCATAGGATCAGGCTCGCCGCGCCGACCAGGCCCGCCTGGTCGCCAAGTTCGGCCGGAACGATCGGCACGTCGCGATAGGCTTGCATGGCGCGGTGCTCGACGGTCGCCCTGATGGTCGGTGCCAGGAGGTCGAAGCCGTTGGAAAGGCCGCCGCCCATGACGATCAGGTCGGGCGAGTAGAGATGCAGGAGGTTGGTGAAGCCGATGCCCAGCCACCGCGCCTCGGCCTCGACCAGTGGGCGAGCCGCCGCATCACCCGCCCGCGCGGCCTCGACGACGTGTCGCGCCGAGACGTCGCCATTGTTGGACAGCCGCCGGAGCAGCGAGCCGTCGCCCGGCGCGGTCAGCCGTGTCGCCCGGCGTCCGAGCGCCGTACCGGAGGCGACCGCCTCGAAGCAGCCGACGGCGCCGCAGAAGCAGCGGTCGCCTTCGCCGGTGATGGTCATGTGGCCGATCTCGGCCGCCAGCCCGCGCCTGCCGTGATAGATGTGGCCGTCGGCGATGACGCCGCCGCCAATGCCGGTCGACACGGTCACGAATACCAGCGATCCGGTGCCGCGGCCGGCGCCGAAGCGCCATTCGCCGAGGGCCGCCGCATTGGCGTCGTTCTCCAGCCGCACCGGCAGGCCGAACTGCCGGCTGAGGATGTCGATCAGCGGCACATTGTGCCAGCCGGCCAGTGTCGGCGGCCCGATGACGATGCCCGCCTTGGGGTCGAGCGGGCCGGGCGCACACATTCCGATACCGGTGACTTTCGCTTGTGGGTGCTCCTTGAGCAACATGTCCGCCAGCGTGATGATTTGGCCGATCACCGCCTCCGATCCTGCGACGGCAAGCGTCGGCGCCGAGACGCGGGCGACGACGTCGCCACCGCGCTCGACCAGCGCGCCGCGCAGCTCCGTGCCGCCGAGATCGAAGGCAAGCGCAAGCGTGCTCATCAGGCGGCTGCTTTCAGCCCGTGCAGCCAGGCGATGCGTTGCGCAAGGTCAGGGTCACCGAAGGCGAGCGAGCCCAGCACCACGGTGTCGGCGCCGGCGGCGCGCAGCAGCGGCACCGTCTCATGGCGGATGCCGCCATCGGCGGCGAGCACGATGTCGGCCTCGCGGCCCGCTTTCCGGATCAGCGCGCGCGCCTCGATGAGACGCGGGCAGGCCTGCTCGGACAGGCTCTGGCCCTTGACGCCGATCAAGGTGCCGAGAAGCGTGACGAACGCGACCTCGGGCAGGAAAGGCACGATTGCCGCGACCGGCGTCTCCAGCCTGAGCACGACGCCGGCCTCGGCGCCGAGCTCATGCGCCAGCTTGACGGCGCGCAAGCCCGCCTCGCCATTCTCGGCATGGATGGTGATGAGGTCGGCGCCGGCCTCGATGAACTGCCGCGTCTGCGCCTCGACGATTTCGGCCTCGACCATCAGATGCACATGGATCGGCTTCGCCGTCAGCTTGGCGATGCGCGCCACCAGATCCGGGAAGAACAGCAAGCCGGGGGTGAAGCGGGCGTCGGCGACGTCGACGTGATGCAGATCGGCATGGGCCTCGATGCGCTTCAGGTCGCGCTCCATATTGGCGAGATCGGCCGACCACAGCGAGAATTCGCCGAGCAGCCGGTTGCGCGGCAGAGCGGCTATCGCGGCGGGGCCTGAGAGAGATTTGCTGGTCATGACGGAATGAAGCTCCGGACGTTCGAGTGGGCGTGAAGGAAGGCCGAGATCTCGGCGTGTAATTCGGTGAAATGCCTGGCGCTGTCGAGCGCCTTGGGGGTGATCTCGGCGAAGATCGCATTGGGGATGACTGCGGCGAGCGTATAGGCGGCCGACAGCGGGTGGACCGCGTCGCTGGCGTTGCCAATGGCCAGCGTCGGGATGCGCAGGGCGGCGGCGTCGCGCTCGGAAATCCCGGGCCTGTCGGCGGCGATGTTGGCGAGCACCTGCGCAAAGGCGTGGGCGTCCGGCCGGTCGAAATAGCCGAACAGCGAGGACAGGTTGTCGGGCGCCTCGCGGTAAAGCCGCGTCGCCGTCTCGGATTGCGCGAAGATACTCCGCGCGCTCTCGGCGCCACGGTCGAGGATGAGTTCGGCGACCTCGGTTATAGGCTGCATGTTCACCGGTGCTGCCGTGAACTTCCACGCCGGCCGCACCAGCACCACCGCGGCGACGCGGTCGGGATGGCGGCAGGCGAGGCGGAGCGCGATCGCGGCACCCATCGAGACGCCGCCGGCAACGAAGCGGTCGAGGCCGGCCTGGTCGGCGGCCGCGAGCACATCGTCGGCGAACATCTCGAACGAAAATGGCCGGCGCTCGCCAAGGCCGGAGCCGCCATGGCCGCGGCATTCGAGCGTGATGCGACGAAAGCCTGTGGGGAAGGTCTGCGCAACCTGCGCCTCGCCGCCACCCAGCCCGTGCTGAAAGACGACCGCCAGCCCGTCGCCCGTATCGGAAACCCGAAGCGCGGCGCCATCGCGGAGCAGGATCGTCGGGCGCGCCATCACAGCAGCCCCTTGAGGAAACGGGCGACGCCGGGCGCTTCCCCGGCCGAAAGCCCATGTGTCACCAACGGCCCGTCGAAACCTGTCGCCTTCAGCCGGGCGATGAAGTCGGCGAAGTCGACGACGCCTTGCCCGGCGGTGGCAAAGCGGCCGTCGGCGAAACGGTCCTTGGCATGGGCCATGGCGACATGGCTTGCCGTGCGCTCGACTGCAGCCGCAACCATGGCGCGCGCCTGCGCGGTATCCGCCTGTTCGAACAGGTTTGCCGGATCGAGCACGATGCGCAGCCGCTTCGAACCCATCTCGGCGATGAGCCGCATCGCGTCAGGGGCGGAGGTGACGATGTTGGCCTGTTCGGGCTCGATCCCAAGATCGACACCGTGACGCTCGGCGAGTTCGAGCGCCTTTTCCATCTCGACCGCCATGTAGGTCCATGCCGAGGGATCGGCATTGTCAGGATGGTGCGCCCATTGGTCGTCACGATTGCGCGTTCCGGTGCAGAGCGTGACGAGCGGCGTGGAAAGCCTTGCGGCGGCTTCGATCACCACCGCCAGCCGACGCAAGCCATCGTCGCGTACCTGCTTGTCCGGATGCGCCATGTTGTAGGTGCCGGACAGCGCCACGAGACCGACGCCGGAGCTGTCGACTGCGGCATCGATTGCCCGGATCGCCGCTGCGGGAACATCATCCGGCATCGACGGCAGGCCGGCGCATGCGAGATTGAATTGGGTGACCGCAAAACCCGCGTCATGGACCGACGCCAGCACGCCGGCCGGCTCGCTGCCCGGGAAGGTCTTGGCGAACACCCCGATCTGCATCAGACCGCTCCCGTCACGCTGGCAATCTCGACGCGTTCGCCGCTCTCGACCGAGCGCGCGATCGCCACCATGGCGCGGATCGAGGCGAGCCCGTCGTCGACATTGGCGCCGCGCATCGGCTTGCCGTCGAGCACCGTCTCAGCGAGGCTTTCGAGCTGGCGGCGGAAGAAATGGCCGTCAGCGCCGAGCGGCTTTCGCGAGGTGGCGTCCTTCTCGTGAAAAATGTCGACTTCACTCGCCCGGAAGTACCAGGGATTGAAGGTCTTCGCGATCACCGAGCCGTTCTCGCCATAGAGCTGAAAACCCTCGTGCCAGTCCATGCGCACGGCGACGGTGAGGTCGAGATGGCCGAGCGCGCCATTGGCGAACTCGGTCTCGACGAACCAGCAATAGGCGCCGAATTTCTCGTTGAGGCGGGCGCGCACGGCGGTGATCTCGCCGCACAGGAAGCGCGCCGTATCGACGAGGTGCGAGCCATGCGCCAGCATGAAATACTGTCTGGGATCCGCCTTCGGGTTGCCGGCCGGCTTGCGCGCCAGCTTGCTGGTGACGGGCAGCGGCTGCACCGCGTCGGTGTTGGTGTAGCGATGGGTTGAGTCACAGTACCAGGCCTTCAGCGCCAGGATCTCGCCCATCTCTTCGCGCACGAAATCGCGCGCTGCCTCGAGCGCCGGATCGAAGCGCTTCATATGCCCGACCTGCAGCACCTTGCCGGAACGCCTGACCGCATCGGCCAGCTTTTCACCTTCCTCGACCGAGACGCCGATCGGCTTTTCGCATAGCACGTGCTTGCCGGCTTCCAGCGCCTTGATCGACATCGGCACGTGATAGGCGTCCGAGGTGGCGACGATCACCGCTTCCAGCGCAGGGTCGGCGAGCATCGCGTCATAGTCGCCATACATCTTCTGCGGTTCGTAGGTCGCGCCCATACGCGCGAGCAGATCGGGTGCTGCGTCGCAGATCGCATAGAGATCGGCATTGCTCGCCTTCACGCAGGACGCCAGATGCGCGAACTGCGCGATCGGCCCGCAGCCGAGCACACCGACACGAAGGCGACGGTCTTTCTTGCGGATCATCGTCTCAGGCTCCGTAGCCGCGCATGGTCTGGCGGTTGGTCTTGACCGCGCCGGCCGGATCGGCGGCGGCGGTCTCGGACTCTTCCTCCACCACCAGCCAGCCATTGAAGTTGGGTGCCGCACTGGCGATCTCGATCACCTTCGCGGTGTCGCAGACGCCCTTGCCGAGCATCGCCCAGGTGCCGCTCGCATCGACATCCTTCAGGTGCACGTAGCAGATGCGATCGCGATAGGTGGTGAGCGTGTCGGCCATGTCCTTGTGGCCGCGCAGGATGTGGCCGGTGTCCGGCACCCAGCCGACCAGCGAGGCATCGAGCAGCCCGAAGATACGGTCGCAATCGGGGCGGTCGTAGAGCAGCGTGTTGTGGTGCGAGCTCGGATGCACCGCGACCTGGACGCCGGCCCTGCGGCCGAGTTCACCAGCCTTGTTGTAGACCTCGGCCGCAATGGCGAACTTGTCGTCGCGCGGACCGTCCGACACGACGGTGGCCGAGCCCATGGACACCATCGCGCCCGGAAAGGCGGCGGCGAAATCGATCCAGCGCTTGGCGGTCTCGAGGTCGGCGCCGATCTTCTCCTTGAGTGTGAAGCCGCTGTCCGAACCGAACGCGAAGGAGACCAGCGTCAGGCCGGATGTCTTCAGCGCCGCAGCGAACTCCGCCGGCTTGCCGGCATAGCGGCCGATCATCGTGTCGGTGATCTCGATGCCGGCATAGCCGCCATCGGCGATCGCTTTGAGCAGGTCGTCGGGGCCGCCGGCAAAACGGTCTCCGAGCATTTCCCAGGTGAAGGTCTGGCAGCCGACTTTGAGGTCTTTCACGTTCATCCTTTCATTCCTTGATTCCACCTACATAGGCCCTTCGATGATGTGGCGCTGGAAGAACGGCTCCAGCACGATCAGCGGCGCTATGACGACGCCTGAGGCCGCGGCGATATCGCCTGCCAGCAGAGAAGGTCCAATCCATCGATTTCGATGCGCGGCCTACTCCATCAGTTCTCCGTGGGAGGGACATCCTACTTGACCGAGCCGGCGGTCATACCGGCGAGGAAGAACCTCTGGGCAACGAGGTAGATGAGCAAGAGCGGTAGCGAGCCGAGCACGCTCATTGCCATCATCTGGTTCCATTCGAAGGCGTGCTGCCCCATCAACAGCTGGATACCGATCGGGACGGTGCGCATGGACGTTGACTTCGTCAGCGTCAGCGCAAAGAGAAATTCGTTCCAGCACAACAGGAAGGTGTAGACCGACGTCGCCACGATACCAGGCAGTGAAATCGGGACGATCACCCGCCAGAGTGCGGTCCAGCTGCTGCCGCCGTCGACAGCCACCGCTTCATCGAGATCGCGGGGCAAGGTGTTCAGATATCCCGTCATCAGGAGGATCGCGTAGGGCAGCGTAAACACCAGGTAAGTCAGGATCAGTGCGACGTAGGTGTCGAAGATGCCATACGAGACGACAAGCCCGAAGAAGGGGATCAAAAGCGTGATCGGCGGGATCGTCTGCGTGCTGATGATGAGTGTGTTGAGGCTGCCCTTGCCGCGGAAATTGAAACGGCTGAACCCATAGGCCGCCAGCAAGGCGATCAGCACCGTCAGCACGGTCACCGCCCCGGCCACGAAGTAGCTGTTGAAGAAGAAGCGCAGCTTTACCGGGTCGCCAAGGATGGCCGCATACGCTTCCAGCGTGAAGGCCTTCGGCAGGACGGTTGGTGGCAGGGCAAAGATTTCGGTATTCGACTTGAACGAGCTGCTCAGCATCCAGTAGATCGGGAAGGCCGCGAAAAAGAGCCCTGCGGCAAGCGCGACATGCAGCGCGACGGTGATCAGCCTGTCTTTCGGCGTGTGCCTTTTCCTCATGGTGACTACCGAGCCTTTTGATAGCGGATGTAGAACAGCGTCAGGCCGAGAGAGATCAGCAGGATGACCACGGCGCTTGCCGACGCCTGCGACAGGTTGTAGCTCGAAAACGCCAGCTTGTACGTGTAGGTGCTGAGGACCTCGGTCGAATAGATCGGACCGCCGCCCGTCGTTATCCAGATCAATGGAAAGACCTGCATGGTCCAGATGAAGTCGAGCAGCGAGATGCTGATGATGATCGGCATCAGCTGCGGGATCGTGATGAAGATCAGCTTCTGGTAGGCCTTAGCCCCGTCGATATCGGCGGCCTCGTAGAAATCCTTGGGAATGCCCTGCAAGCCTGCGAGCAGGCTGACCATGAAAAGCGGGTAGCCCGCCCAGATATTGGCGAAGGTGACGGCGTGCAGCGCGGTCTCGGGCGAGGAAAACCACTCGACCTTGGAACCGATGATGCCGATTTGCATGAGAACGCTGTTCACGACACCGTTCGGCTCAAGCAGGAGGCGCCAGATCACGGCGATAATCACCGCGGTGAACAGCCAGGGCAGAATGTAGAGCACGCGCAGGATATTGCGCAGCGTCGGATTGATGCGCTCGCTGTTCAGCATGAGCGCGAAGATCATGCCGATGGTCATGTGGAAAATGACACTCATGCATGTGAAGTAGAGCGTGTGCCACAGCGAAGCCCAGAACACCGGATCGTTAAAGATCGCCTGGTAGTGTTTCAGTCCGGCAAAGGACGGGTCACGACGCAGCACCGCGCTGTTCTGGAACGAGTAGGCAATCACCGTCACCATCGGCAGCAGCATCAGAAGCCCGATTATGAGCAGCGAGGGCGACAGATAGAGGTAGGGTGCGACCGCTCGTTTCAGCTTGTGGTGGGAGCGCTTTTGCCGGGTCATGTGCCAACCTTGGGATACGCCTTCAGCGAGAAGGTAAGCTTCGGAAACAGGTCCATCTCAAATTGCCGATCCGTTGTTGCCGGGTGGCCTGCCCGAAGTCAGGCCACCCGGTCGAACATAGCAAACGGGAAAAGGCCGATCAGAATTTCGCCATCCAGCCCTTCTGAGCGGTGGCTGCAGCTTGTTCCGGAGACTGCTCGCCGGCGAGCATCTTCTGGGCTTGAACGTCGAACTGGGTCATCAGGTCTTCAGCCACCGGCAGGCCCGTGAACTCATTGGCGAGATAACCGGTCTTGAAGATTTCGAAAGCCTTGCCGAAAGCTTTGTCCGAGGTCACGAAATCGGGTTTGGCGTTGACGTTGCCCGGGAAGGCGTTTGCAAGCGACACGAGCTTGGCGTTCACCTCTTCACTCATCAGATATTGGACGAGTTTCCAGGCTTCCTCCTGATGTTTCGAGGCAGCAGAGATGCCGATGCCCCAGGAGGCATAGGGAAGGCCGCGCTTGCCGGTATAGTTTTCTACGACCGGGACCGGGATGAGGTCGAAGTTCAGCTTGGGGTTGCGTTTGCGGATGAGGTTCACATGCGCGAGCGAGTCGATCATCATCCCGACGCGGTCGTTGACGAATTCCTCGACCTTTTCCTGCTCGGTCTTAGTGGCGATGCCGGGCGAGATGGTGCCGGCGTCGTTGAGTGATTTGACGAAGGTGAGCATATCCACCACCGGCTTGCCCTCGAGAGCGGGCTTGCCGTTCGCCATCATCGACTGACCCGAAGCCCAAACCCAAGACATCATGTCGTTCTGGACGCCGGATGGCGTTTGCAGCGACAGGGGCAACACCCAGCCATACTGGTTCTTGTCGGCGTGCGTCATCTTCTTGGCGGCTTCGAGAAACTCCGCGCGGGTCGACGGCAGCTTGGTCACGCCTGCCTGGGCGGCGAGGTCCAAATTCACGAAGACCGGATAAACGAAGGAAGCCACGGGAAACATCACCGCCTTGCCGTCCACCTTGATGATGTCCGCGACCTGGCTCTTGTCGAAACCACTCGCATCCATCATCGGACTCATGTCGGCGAGTGCGCTCTGCGCATTCAGATTGTTCACCCAGGCGCCGTCGAGACCGACGACGTCGCTGAGCGTTCCGGTTGCGGCACCCACCGAGATCTGGTCTCGCGTGGTCGCGTAGGGGCCGCTGACCAATGTCACCTTGATTCCGGGGTTTGCGGCCTCGAAGTCATCCATGATTGCCCTGAGCGAGCCAGCCGGCAATTCAGGCTCCCACCATTGGGTGAATTCCAGCGTCGTGTCCGCCATGGCGCTGGTTGCGCCAAGCAACCATGCGGCCGCGGCTATTTTCAGCATCGCGGGTTGCATCCGAAACATCATTTTCTCCTCCTTCTACAAGATCGACCGCACAATGCGGACGATCGTCTGGTTTATTCAGAAGCCTTCTTGCGAGTATCTTTCGCAGGCGCCTCCCTCTCGCCTGCGGTCTGCTGCAGATCTTCAGATCGCTAGATGCGTCTCGGGATCGAAGAAATGGAACTTGGCATCATCCACGGCCAACCGGATTTCCGAGTCGGAGTGGATGGCGCTGGCCGGTTCGAATCTCGCCACTGCGTTCGATGCCAGGCCAAAATCCTCCGCTGCGTCCGGATCGCCGGAGTCCACCCGGACCGCGTCGATGTTCAGGTGGACGATATGTTCAGAGCCGAGCTCTTCGATCGAAGTCACCTTTGCGGGTATCGTCTGATAATTGCGGCCGGATTCGAGGCTGCTGTCATAAAGATCCTCGGGCCGTATGCCGAACACGATCTTGCAGCCCTCATAGGACCTCAGAGCGGGCCTGCCGACGAAAGCTGCATCCTGCAATCGGATGGCGAAGTCGCGAAAACCGAGCTCGCCGCCCTTTAGGGTCGCTTCGAAAAGGTTCATCGACGGAGAACCGATGAAGCCGGCGACGAAGGCATTCACCGGCGACTCATACAGTCTCTTGGGTGTGTCGACCTGCTGCAGCACGCCGCCCTTCAACACCGCGACCCTGTCGCCCATCGTCATCGCTTCGATTTGGTCGTGGGTCACGTATATGGTCGTTACGCCGAGCTGCTTTTGCAGGCTGGTGATTTCGGCGCGCATTTGAACACGCAGTTTCGCATCGAGGTTGGAAAGGGGTTCGTCCATGAGAAAGGCGGCCGGCTCGCGTACCATGGCGCGGCCCATGGCAACCCGTTGGCGCTGTCCGCCTGACAGGTTCGCGGGTTTGCTGTCCAGCAAAGACGTCAGCTGAAGGGTTTTGGCGATCTCGCCCACGCGCTTCTTGCGCTCGGCCTTCGGCTTGCCTGCCAGCCGCATCGAAAAGGCGATGTTTTCGAACACCGTCATATGCGGGTAGAGTGCGTAGCTCTGGAAGACCATCGCGATGTCGCGGTCCTTGGGCGGCATGTCGACGACGTCGACTCCGCCGATCCGAAGACTGCCGCTGGTGATGTCCTCCAATCCCGCGATCATTCGCAACGCGGTGGATTTGCCGCAGCCGGACGGCCCGACGAGAATCAAGAACTCGCCGTCCTCGACCGATAGGTTCAATTGGTCGATTGCGCGAAAATTGTTCCCGTAAGTTTTGCAGATATTCTCTAGAATGACTTCTGCCATCTTCCTGCCTCCACAAGTATAAGCCAATGATTCTTATAATTCTTCTCGGCTTATGTTCACCTGCGAAATGTTTCCTCGGATAGTTTCAGGCTATGTTCCAGTATCGACATACGCATTTTTCAGTTCGACTGCTGACGGCGCGTTCGTCGATGCCAGGAGTTCCGTGACCTGGTCGTCGGTCGGAAGCGCCTCGCGCCCGCCACGCCCCGTTATCGAGAGGGCCGCCGCCGCGGCCGCGAATGCCACCCGGCCTGCGGTGTCGGCTCCGCGCATCAACGCATGGGCGTAGGCGCCATGAAAGCAGTCACCCGCGCCGGTCGAGTCGACGACCACAACCCGGTGCGGGGGCAGATGCCAGAGACCTGTCTCTTTACGCCCGCGATAGTACACGCCCCTGCCGCCATCGGTCAGAACCACGGCGGACCGCGACGGCGACCACAATGCATCGAGCAACTCGGCGGGCGATCGGCGCCCTGTGGCAGTCCGCGCAAAGCCGAGGGGAAGAATGAGATGGTCGCAGAGCGCGATCAGCCGCTCCGTGGCTGGGCCGCAGCTCCATTCGATATCGCCGAGGATCGCAAGGCCGAGATCGCGAGCGCGAGCCACGACATCCAGCGACCGGATCGCCTAGCTATCGACGATCAGGACAGTCGCGCGGCTGAGGACCTCGTCCGGGAAGTCCGACGCGGTGCCCAGCATCGCGTCGTCCTCATACGCGATGAACCGTTCCCCGTCCGAGCCGACGGTAATGTGCGAGCGCACCGGGCGCGCGTCCGGGTGGCGCGGCGCGAATTCGGTTTCAACACCGCTCGCAACGAGATCGCGCAGCACGGCGTCGTCAGCGGCGCTGCCCAGCCATCCGACGAACCCGGCGCTTCCGCCGAGCCGCGCGACGGCGGCTAGCGCCGTCGCGACATTTCCCCCGAAAGACCGGGCACTATGCAGAACCTTCCCCTTGCCCGCCGACAACGGCTGATCGACATAGACGATGTCGTCGATCGCAATAGCGCCGAAGCCGAGGATTGAAGGGACGGTGGGCATCGTTCAGGCACCCGCCTTTGCCAGGGCGTCTTGCGCCGAAAGGCCGTCATGGATGACGCCCCGAAAGGCAAGCGCAGCCTTCTCCGGATCGCCATGCCCCCAGAGATTGCGGCCTACCACGGCACCGCGTGCGCCGGCACGGATGGCGTCCGCCGTCTGCTTAAGCGCGCCGAGCAGCGTATCGGTTTTCGGACCACCCGCGATCACAACCGGCACCGGGCAGGTCCGGACGGTCTCTCGGAACGACTCGAAATCGCCCGTGTAGCCGATCTTGATCACGTCGACGCCGGACTCGTAGCCGATGCGCGCCGCATAGGCGATCTCGTCGGGGGTGAAGACGATCTTTGCTCCGTCGGTGAAATCGCGAGGGTAGATATGCGCCACCACAGGCATGCCGTAGCGGGCCGCTGCATTCACCGAATCGGTCAGCCAGCGTATGTATTTGCCCTCGGTGGCGCCGCGCACCGGAATGGCCACGGCCAACGCATCGGCCCCGGCGCGCACCGCATCCTCGGGCGTTGCGATCAACTCGCTGATGCGATCGTCCGGAGTGAAGCAGCCCGCCTGAATCACCAAGGAAGCCCTGCCCGCATATTGCGGCCACAGATGGCGCGCGGTGCCAGGCTGGATGCTGACGTAGTCGGGTCTGCCCGCCATGACGCGGGCAAGCGCACCCGGCAGGTCGGCAAGGCCGCCTTTGCGCACGTCACCATAGCCGACGAAGTGGTCGACGGCGCCGCCAAAAAGGTTCCCCGATGGATGCGAGAAGAGGCGCGCAAGACGCACCTTGGTTCCTAGGCTCATGAGTGCAAAATTCCCCAATCGTTTGATTTCAAAATCCTGGACCCAGTGTTTCCGAAAGAAATAAGAAAAACAATCTTTCGAAAGCTTTCGAATTTGCGTATTTTTGCTAAGGTGAGCCGAGGCCAGAGCGGTTGCTTGGCGCAGGGAGGCAAGGGCAGGGCAATGTTGTCGGAGCAGAGACGCCAATCGATCCTGGGTGAGGTGCAACGCAGCGGACAGGTTCGCACGAAGGACCTGTCAGACGGGTTTGGCGTGTCGGAAGTCACGGTGCGCTCCGACCTCGAGATACTGGACCGAAAGGGACTACTGACCAAGACCCGTGGAGGGGCGGTGACCCGTACCACCGATTCGACTACGGCCGCGTTCGCCCGGCGGATGCAAGCCAACCTCGACGCAAAGAAGCGCATCGCCCGGGCGGCGGTAGACCTCTTCGAGGACAACCAATCGGTCATCTTCGACGGCGGCTCGACATTGATGCAGCTTGCCATGCAGTTACCGCCGCTCAGCAATGTCGTGGTCGCGGCCACGGCCATGAATATCGTGCAGCACCTTATGCATCGTCCCGGGCTCGACGTTCATATGATCGGCGGCCGGGTCTATCCCGACACGGTGAGCACACTGATCACCGATGCCGATACGGCTCTCGGCGGCTTGGTGGCGCATCAGGTCTTTGTTGGAGCGCATGCGATAGACTCGTCACTGGATGTGGTCGACGTGAACGAAGACATGGCGCGAACGAAGCGAAACCTCGTTCGCATGGCCCGGCGCGTTGTCCTCCTCGCCGATTCGAGCAAATGGGGCGTCAGCGGGACCTCCAAGGCATTTTCGCTGTCGGCCGTCGATGTGGTGATCACCGACGATGGCCTGCCCGGTCCAATACGCAGCCAGCTTGATAGGACCAGGGCCAAGGTGATCTATGCCTGAACCCGTCTCGGTCCCTGACCGCGACGGAAAGATCCAGTGCGCGCATGACCCACGGGATTCGCATCGGCCGTTGGCCGTTTTTTCATGTCAGTCATGTTCTCCTCCTCAAGGCTGGCGGCCCCCAATGCTGCGCCAGCCTTTTCACATGCTCTATAAAAATTTTACGCGCGTCAAGATTTAAAATGTTATATAGCGGCTTTCGACTATGAACCTTGCCGTAGCCAGGCCATGACCTAGAGGTACGATCTGAAATGCACAGAAAATCAAAGACAAAGCTCGGCGTCGGCGTCATCGGATGCGGCAACATCTCGATGACCTATTTGCGCAATGCGGCTCTGTTCGGCGGGGTAGAGCTCAGCGCCTGCGCCGACATTTCGGCCGATATGGCTGCGCTGCGCGCCAGGGAGCATGGCATCCGCGCACTCGGCGTCGACGCGCTGCTGGCCGACCCGGACATCGATCTTGTTCTCAATTTGACGATACCGGCGGCGCATTTCGACATTTCGCTTTCGGCGCTTTCGGCGGGAAAGCACGTCTTTACCGAAAAGCCTTTGGCGACATCGGCCGCCGACGGCCGCCGGCTGGTCGAGGAGGCGAGGGCGCGCGGGTTGCAGCTCGGCTCGGCTCCCGACACCTTCCTCGGCGCTGCCGGACGGCGGGCGCGCCGGCTGATGGATGAGGGTGCGATCGGCCGCGCTGTGACCGGCACCGCCTTCATGATGGGGCGCGGCATGGAGCACTGGCATCCCAATCCGCAATTCTACTATCAGCCAGGCGGCGGCCCGGTCTTCGACATGGGCCCTTACTACCTGACGATGCTGGTCAACCTGCTCGGCCCGGTCGAGCGCGTCATGGCGATGGCGACGCGCGGTCAGGAGGAACGTCTGATATCAGCCGAAGGTCCTTACAAGAACACCAGCTTCAAGGTCGGCACGCCGACCACCATCCTGTCCCTGCTGGAGTTCCGCTCTGGCGCCACCGTCACCTTCGGCGCGTCCTGGGACGTGTTCAAGCACTCCAACCATCCGATCGAACTGCACGGCACCGAAGGCTCGCTGCGATTGCCCGATCCCGACACATTCGGCGGCACAGTTTCGCTCTCGGCGCGCGGCGACTACTGGGCTGATTTCGCCAGCGAGGCCCAACTCTACGGTGCGCGCAACTGGCCCTATGTCGCACCCGACCGCGCCAACTACCGCATGCTAGGCGTCGCCGATCTTGCGCGGGCGCTGGCCGATGGGCGCAAGCCCCGCGCCTCCGGCGATCTGGCGCTGCATGTTCTGGAGATCATGGAAGCGATCCTGGCTTCGGGCGAAAGCCGCGGCTCAATTGCCGTCAATGGGACCGTCGACCAGCCGCCGCTGCTCGGCGAGGACGAGGCGGCAGGTCTGCTTGCCTGACGGGGAGGGAGATCCATGATGACATCGCCTTCAGCGCCGTCCCTGTCCCCACTCGACCCGGAAGCCCGGCATGTGCTCGAGCTCGGCCGGCAGGCTGACGCCTTGCCATTCGAGACCGGTACACCGCAACAGGCGCGCTGTGCCTACGAAGAAGGCCTTCCGGACCAGCAGGGTGAGCGCGAGCCGGTGGCTTCGGTCACTGAGCGCGCCATCCTTGGACCCGGCGGTTCGCTGACGCTCAGGATCTATCGCGGGCAGGACGCGCCTGATGCAACTGCCCCGGCGCTGCTTTACCTGCATGGCGGTGGCTGGGTGATCGGCAATCTCGATTCCCATGACGAGATCTGCCGCTGGTTCGCCAATATGGCGGCTTGCGTCGTCGTTTCGCCCGCCTACCGGCTGGCGCCGGAGCACAAATTCCCGGCCGCGGTCGAGGATTGCCGCGCCGTGCTCTCCTTCATGCAAGAGGCACCTGGCGATCTCGGCATCGACGCTCGGCGCATTGCCGTTGCCGGCGACAGCGCCGGCGGCAATCTCGCCACGGTGCTTAGTCTTCTCGCGCGGGGCGATCCTATTCCGTTGACCGCGCAGCTGCTGTTCTATCCCAACACTGATGCCGCGCAGACGGCGGACAGCTATCGCCGCTTCGCCGAAGGTTTTGGCCTGACCGCCTCGACCATGGCCTGGTTTCGCGATCACTATGTCCGCTATGCCGCCGACATCGACGACTGGCGCGCCTCGCCACTCAGGGCGGAGAGCCTCGCCGGCGCGGCGCCAGCCTTCGTCGCCATCGCCGGTCACGACATCCTCGCTGATGAAGGCGAGGCCTACGCCGGGCGTCTGCAAGATGACGGTGTGCCGGTCGTGCTGCGGCGTTGGCCAGGCCAGATCCATGGTTTTGTTTCCATGGGCCGCCATGGCACGGCAGCGCGACAGGCCGTTGGCGCTGCGGTCGCCGCATGGCGCGGCTTCGATTCGGCTTTTGGGAAAGATCAGGCCGACTGACGCATCACCAGCGTCGCATCGAGACTGACTTTGGGTGCGACCGCCGTGTCGTCCTCCTCAAGCACCGCCAGCAGCATCTCGACGCTGCGCCCGGCCATCGAGGCGAAGTCCTGCGCCATGGTGGTGAGACCGGGGCAGGTGTAGCGGCTGAGTGGATGATCGTCATGGGCGGCTACCCGCAGGTCGCAATCGCCCTTGCGGCCGATCTTGAGTCCGCGCGCATAGGCGGCGGCCATCACGCCAAAGGCCAAGCGGTCGTTGTTGCACAGGATGGTCTTTCCCGCCAGGCCGCCATTGTCGAGCATCGTTTCCGTCTGCTCGTAGCCGATCCGTTCGAAATCCCAAGTGTAGTCCTCGGTGTTGCCGATGACGACCGGCTCATGCCCGAGCCGCTTCATCGAGGCGACATAGCTCTCCAGCCGTTCCGGCGAGTTGTGGTTGACATGCGGGATGTCGAAATAGACCGGGGCGCCGCCGGACCGGCAAAGATAATCGACGATGGTCGAGACGCTCTGTGCGTTGTTGTTGCCGACGAACGGCGTCCCGCCTTCGAGATAGGTGTCGAAATAGACGACCGGGATCGCCTGCGTCAGCTTTTCCAGCGTGCGGTGGTCCGAGCGCACGCCGAGCGGTGCGATCAGCGCGCCGGAGACTTTCAGCGACAGGATCGTTCGCGTTGCCTCCACTTCGAGTTCGCGCGAGCCGTGCGAGGAGATCACGATCGGCCAGTAGCCCTCGTCGCGCAGCCTGAGTTCTATGCGGCTGACCATCTCCGAATAGAAGGGATCGGCCACCGTCGGCACCATGATGCCGATGCTGCGGGTACGCTTGCGGTTGAGGTTGCGCGCGAACAAATTGGGCTGGTAGTCGGACGAGCGCAGCGCTTCCTCGATGCGCTTTCGCGTCGCCGGCTTGACGCTGGTCGGATCGTCGAAATATTTCGACAAGGTCGGCCTGGAGACGCCACACGAGCGCGCGAAGTCCTCCATCGTCTTGTGCTTCATCGCCAGCGATTCCCCGCCTTCCGGAAACCTCGTTCCTTGTGCTGTCCGGCACCTACTTACGGTGCGCCGGCGTGCAACCGCAAGGCAAAATTTTACAGAAAACTGTAGCTGTTTTAACGCGTATAATAAAATTATTCCACGCGTAAATTTATTAATTGGCGCAAAAAGTGCAAGCCGTATTGACTCCGGATGTCGGTTGCCGCCAGGCACAATTGTGCGCGACTGAAGTCCGCAGTCGGACTGGAGCGAAACGCCGGGAGGAATTCCGCGATGAAGAAGCTGGTCTCAGCCGGCGAGATCCTCGTCGAGATCATGGCCGAGCGTATCGGCCAGAGCTTTCTCGAACCGGGCCCGCTGCTGGGGCCTTATCCGTCCGGCGCGCCCGCCATCTTCATCGGCCAGGCCGCAGCGCTCGGCCAACCCGCCGGCCTGATCGGCGCGGTCGGCGAGGACGATTTCGGCCAGTTGAACATCGAGCGGCTGCGGACCCTGGGAGCCGACGTGTCGGCGATCGCGGTTCACAAGGACCACGCGACGGGCACCGCCTTCGTCACCTACCGGGCGGATGGCAGCCGGCACTTTGTCTTCAACATCCGCAACAGCGCCGCCGGCCTGGTCGGGATCGATGCCGCTGCTACAAGCATGCTGGCCGGCGCCGACCATGTCCATATCATGGGCTCGTCACTGTTCTCCGACCGCGCCACCGATGTCGCGTTGTCGGCGATCCAAACGGTGAAGGCCAAGGGCGGGACGGTGTCCTTCGACCCCAACATTCGCCGCGAGATCATGCAGGCCTCCGGCATGCGCGAAGCGCTCGACCAAGTGCTCAAGCAAACCGATGTCTTCCTGCCGAGCGGCAACGAACTGTTCCTGTTTTCGTCGGCCGGCGACGAAAAGGGCGCGGTCGACGACCTCCTGCAGCGCGGCGTTTCCTGCGTCGTCCTCAAGAAGGGCGCCGACGGCGCCGCCTTCCACGACCGTCACGGCACGGTGGCCTTGCCGGGCTTTGCCATCAACGAGGTCGATCCGACCGGCGCCGGTGACTGTTTCGGCGCTGCCTTCGTCTCATTCTGGCTTCGTGGTGCGGCACCCGCCCAGGCGCTCATGATCGCCAATGCGTGTGGCGCGCTAGCCGTTACTCGCAAGGGGCCAATGGAAGGTGTCTTTCCGCTGGCCGAGGTTGAGGCTTTCGCAACCACCGCCGGGAGGGGCCGGCCGTGAGGGCCGCGATGCAGAGATTTGCCAGCATCGCGGTGAAGCGCGCCGCGGGTGAGAAAGGCGGCATCGCCTCGATCTGTTCGGCGCATCCGCTGGTGATCGAGGCCGCGCTCCGCCACGGCGCGTCGCGCGGTTCCGATGTGCTGATCGAGGCGACCTGCAACCAGGTCAATCACGAAGGCGGCTACACCGGCATGACGCCCGCCGGCTTCCGCAGCTTCGTCGAGGGCCATGCGCAAAGGGCCGGCCTTCCGCTCGATCGCCTGATCCTCGGCGGCGATCATCTCGGTCCCAATCCGTGGAAGCATCTTCCTTCCGCCGAGGCGATGACGAAGGCGAAGGCGATGATCGACGCCTATGCCGGCGCCGGCTTCACCAAGCTGCATCTCGACACCAGCATGGCTTGCGCCGACGATCCAGCCGCGCTTGCCGACGAGACCATCGCTGCACGCGCCGCCGCGCTTGCGGCCGTCGCCGAGGCGGCGGTCGAACGCATTGGCGGCGAGAAACCGGTCTACATCATCGGCACCGAAGTTCCGGTGCCGGGCGGCGCGCTCGAAGCGCTCGATCATATGCATGTCACCGAACCCGATGACGCCCTGCGCACCGTCGAGATCCACCGACAGGCATTTTCGCGCGCCGGCCTCGATGCTGCCTTTGCGCGTGCGGTCGGCGTCGTCGTCCAGCCGGGCGTCGAATTCGGTAATGCCGAGATCATCGCCTACGCGCCGCGGAAGGCGACGCAGCTGGTCGCCGTGCTCGGGCGCATGCCGCAATTCGTCTTCGAGGCGCATTCGACCGACTACCAGCCAAACGAGGCCCTTGGGGCTCTGGTGCGCGACGGCTTCGCCATCCTCAAGGTTGGACCCTGGCTCACCTTCGCGCTGCGCGAGGCGTTGTACGGGCTGAGCCACATCGCCGACGTGCTTGCGCCAGACCCGTCCCGTGAAAGCCTACCGGCGGCGATGGAGCGCGTCATGCTTGCCTCGCCGGACAATTGGCAGAAATACTATCCGGGTACGCCGGACGAGCAGCGCGTGCAGCGGCACTTCTCCTTCAGCGACCGCATCCGTTACTACTGGCCGACGCCCGACGCACAGCACGCGACACAGACGCTGCTGGATTTTCTGGGCGACAGGGACATTCCCCGCCCTTTGATCAGCCAGTATCTGGGGCAACTCGATGCCGAGGTTGCGGCAGGTCGGATCGAGCCCGTCGCGTATGACCTGCTGATTGGCAGCATCACCCGTGTCTTCGATTCCTATGGGCGTGCGACGTTACAGTAGCGCGGATCGTCCTAGATTCGCCGTTGCAGGGTCGAGCCGCGCCCGGAGGACGCGCGTGATCTAAGATGTGCGCTCAGCCGACACACGCGGAGGCTATGCCGGACCTTCGAAGTTGGGCTGCTGTTGGACTAATATAAGCAGGGCACAGCCAATTCGATGGTGAGAGCATCGCGGAACCATACGGAACGATACGGGAATACTTCTGATTTTGGCCCACGAAAAACCCAATCAAATCGACGTTTCTAGCACATCCTCCGGGCCCACCATTGTTATTATTTATCAATGACTTAGCGGTGTGTTTTGGCTCGGGTAGCCAAGTAATAACTGGCGAACCGCCGTCCATAGCGTTTGATTTTATTGACTTATGGTGGGCCTCCGGAGGCCGCAGATGTGTTGCCAACCGCCGGTGGAGTGTCAGGATCGTTTATCAAGTGCTTGAACGACGCCGGCAGGGTGTTCGGAATAGAAATCCGCGCATAGTCCCGTAGGCAATCAACCTCGAATTACTGTCTGGATGCTACATCGGCCATCGCCGCACCCCACCCTGCGGCGATCTCGTAGCCCATGCGTGAGAAGCCGAATTCGCGATCGAATGTGTTCGGCGCTTTGACACGCCAGTTCTTCATGACCTCGCCCGGGAGGCCGCCAGCAGCGGTGACGACCAAGTCACGCTCGCCGGCGCGGAGTTCACGACGGCGTTCATTTGGCGTAGCTGGGAACAGGCCGGCGACGTCAGGCAAGACCGTCCGGCTGCAGCTAGCAAGTTAATCGCGACCCACGGCGGACCGCTCCGTACGCGCGCGCGGCGTACGGCAAGCTGCTAGCCTCAATCTCCGGATGAGATCAGAGTCGCTCAGACCGGGTCTTCAGGATCTGGTACAGCACGTTTCGGATGCGCTGCCAAACGGTTAGCCGGTTGATCACGCCTTCGCCTCCTGTTCATCGCAGATGAATGGGCTGCGGTTCAGATGATCTGTGCCGCCAGCGCCACGCCGACCAACGACGTGCCGACCCCTGCCGTGCGGATGGCTCGCGGCCAGCGCCGAAGTGTTAGGGCGGCTAACGCGCCGGTCGCGTGAAGAGCCGAAGTAGCGACCACGAAGCCGACCGCATAAGCGATGCCGCTGGCCGTCTCGGGAATTTCGAGGCCATGGGCATTGCCGTGGAAGAGGGCGAAGAGAGCAGTCAGCGAGGCGGCCACAGCGAGCGGAAGCGGCTTGGCAAGCGCCATCATGGCGCCGAAGACCACCAGCGATAGCGTTATGCCGGTTTCCAGTGAGGGCAGGCCGATGCCGGCGATACCGAGCAGGGCGCCAGCGAGCATCGCCGAGACAAAGCACGACGGCACGATGATGATCCCCTTGCCGCCGGCGCGAGCGGCAATGATGCCTACAGCCATCATGGCAAGCAGGTGGTCCATACCGGTCAGCGGGTGCTGAAGGCCGTCTACAAAGCCGTGGGCATGAAAACCGCCGCTATGGGCGAAGGCCAATGAGGGGATGAGGGTTGTGGCGGCTGCCAGGGCGAGTCTGTCGAAGAATGAAAGCGTTCTGTTCATGGTTCTGGACCTGTTTGATAGGAGTGCGATCGGTTCAAGGCCGGTGCTCATTGTCCGCCCCTGGCATGGTGAATTGTGCGGCGCCGGACCTCTCGGCCAGAAGCCGCGCCTCGCCGAAGTCAAGGGGCGTTTGTGCCTTGCCGTTGTGGTAGACGAAGGCTAGGCGGCGCCGGCGCGACGTCAGTTTCGCGGGCAGCGGGTGATAGGTGACGCCGGCGCCACCAATCAGCGGCATGACGGCGCCGACATCGACCATGTCCTGCGTCTCGACGCGCAGAAGATGCAGCCGCACGCCGTCGGCGGTCTCGCCGACGAACGGAATCCCGGCGAGGCGCAGGAAACTGGAGGGGTCGGGCGCCCGCGAAAACCCTTCGAGAAACGCGATCTCGAGGAGATCGAGATCCGTCGCCGGCGCGTCGGCGGGTTCGGGCGCATGGTCGTGCGGTAGATGCGGTGTCTGCCATTGCAACGGCTTGCCGGCCGGCCCGTTGTGGCCGACGGGGTGGGGATGGTGATGATGACCGTTCGGCTCGTGATGGTGACCGTCGCCATGGTCATGGCTGTGGTGGTGATGATCATCGTGCATGGTCAAAAGCTCGTCGGCTTGTCGATGATGGATTTGTGTTTGCCGAGATTGCCGTGCGCGACCATCGAGCCCAGCGCCTCGACGACAACCCGCACGCCAAACAGCGCCGTGATGTCTGACGTGTCGTAGGGCGGCGACACCTCGACCACTTCCAGTCCGCAGATGCCGGGCGCCGACACTAGCCCGAGCAGCTTCAGTGCCTCGCGCGGCAGGAAGCCACCGGGCTCCGGCCAGCCCGTACCCGGCACGAAACCGCAATCGATGCTGTCGACATCGAAGGAGATGTATACCGCGTCGGTGTCCTTCCATGCGAGCTCGAGCGCGATCTCCGCCGCCTTCTCCAGCCCCATCTGTTCGATATCGGAAATCGTCAGCACGTTGGTGCCGCGCTTCCGCGCCTCGGCGACGCCGTAGCGCGGCACCTGCCAGCCGCCGATGCCGAGCTGCACCAGATTGGTGGCCGAGACGTTCGGCAAGTTGGTTGCCCAGTACCAGGGCGTCGTGTGCATACGTTCGTCGAGATCCTTTTCCTGAATGTCGATGTGGCGGTCGAAATGGATGATGCCGATGCGCTTGGAGGTCACGTCGGCGATACCGCGCACGCACG
This sequence comes from Mesorhizobium sp. M0633, assembly GCF_040320645.1. Classification (NCBI taxonomy): domain Bacteria; kingdom Pseudomonadati; phylum Pseudomonadota; class Alphaproteobacteria; order Hyphomicrobiales; family Phyllobacteriaceae; genus Mesorhizobium; species Mesorhizobium sp. M0633. The sequence continues at coordinate 323,258 of NZ_JAMYQC010000002.1, read as the reverse complement.
GAAATCCGATCGCATGGTCGCCGCCGAGCATGATCGGCAGCGCCCCGGAAGAGGCGACATGGCTGACGCCCTTGGTGATCTGGTCGAAGCTCTTTTCGAGATTGGCGGGGATGGTGAAGACGTCGCCGGCGTCGCAAAGCGTCATCTGCTCGCGCAGGTCGACACCGAGCTCGTAATTGTAAGGCGTGTAGAGCGCCGAGATGCGGCGCATGCCTTGCGGCCCGAAGCGGGCTCCGGGCCGGTAGGTGGTGCCGCTGTCGAAAGGAATGCCCATGACGGCAGCGTCATATCTGCCGACATCGCGGACGTTCTCGACATAGGGCGCCTTGAGGAAGGTGTTGATGCCGGCGAAATGCGGCAACTCGCCTCGCGCGAATGTCGGGATCGACTTGTCGATGATCGAATCCGATCCGGGCAGGCCCATGTCGAGTGCCCATTTCTGTTCCTTGCGCCAGCCATCCTCAGGCAGCTTTCCTTCCGCCTCGATCGACTTCCAGCCCTGCATGTCGCGGATCTCGAAGTTCGGATGGTGGAAGCGTTGGCGTGGCTGGTGGTCGGTGAGCCCGGCGCGACGATGCCGGCGTTCTGGACTATCTCTGTGCATGAAACCTCCTTCACGACGCCGTCGTCGCGATTGCGCTATCCAGTCGGGTCGTCCCGACCATCGCGGCCACTTCGGCCACGTCTCGTGCGGAAGCCCGGTGCTTGCGGTCGAGCTTCAGATCGTAGGTGATCGTCGCGCCATAGGCGGACGGGAACTGGGGGTCGTGGCGCACCTTGTCGAAGACCAGCACGCGGGTGCCGAGCTTGAATGCCTCGCCGATATCGTGGGTGACCATGACCACGGTCATGCCGTGCTCGGTCCAGAGCTCGGTGAGCAGCTCATGCATCTCGATGCGAATACCGGGATCGAGTGCGCCGAACGGCTCGTCGAGAAGCAGGATCTGCGGCCGGCCGAGCAAGGTCTGCGCGATCGCCAGCCGCTGCTGCATGCCGCCAGAAAGCGTGGCCGGATAGAGATCGCGCGCATGGCCAAGCCCGACCCGTTCCAGCATGGTTTCGGCTTCTTGCCTGGCGCTTTTGCGCCTGGCGCCGAAGACGCGGCCGAACGGTCCGCCCGAACGGAAGTCCTCGACCAGCAGCAAGTTCTGCAGCGCGGTCAGATGCGGGAACACGGAATAGCGCTGGAAGACGATGCCGCGCTGCGGCGTCGGTTCCGGCACGATCGGCTGGTCGCCGACGACGACCACGCCGCCACTTTGCTGTTCCTGGCCAAGCAGGATGCGCAGGAATGTCGATTTTCCACAACCGCTGGCGCCAACCAGCGACAGGAATTCACCCGCTTCGGCGGAGACATTGACCCGTTCCAGCACGCGGGCGTCGCCGTAGCTCTTCTCCAGCCCATGGACGAGGATCCGGCTCATCTGGTCCGCACCGGATGCGCCCAGGGCGAGATGATGTGAGAGAGCCGCACGAGCAGCCAGTCGGTCATCACCGCAAGCAGCGTGATCCAGGCGACGTAAGGCAGGATGACGTCCATCGATAGGTAGCGACGAACGAGGAAGATGCGGTAGCCGAGCCCCTCGGTGGAGGCGATGGCTTCTGCCGCGATCAGGAACAGCCAGGCCGGCCCAAGCGCCAGCCGTACGCAAGTGATGAGGCGCGGCATGACCTGTGGCAGCACCAGCCTGAGCACCATGGTCCAGCTGTTGCCGCCGAGCGTCTGTGCCTTGGCGACGAGCTCCGGCGGCAATTCCATCACCCGGTTGGCGATGTCGCGCACCATGACCGGTGCGACGCCGAGAGCGATCAAGGTGATCTTGGCCGTTTCGCCGAGGCCGAGCGCAATGAACAGGATCGGCAGCAGCGCCAGTGGCGGGATGACGCAGACAACTGTGACCAAGGGCAGCAGAAAGGCCCTGACGCGCGGGATGAAACCTATGGCGACGCCGAGGCTGAGCGCCACCAGCGTGGCCATGCCGACTCCGGCGAACAGCCTGATCAGGCTGGCATAGGTGTCGGCCCACAGGATCAGGTCGCCGGAGCGCTTGTCCGGCACTGTCGCCAGGTCTGAAAAGGCCGACCACATCTGTGCAGGGGAGGGCAGCAGCTTGTCGCTGGGATTGACCGCCAGCCTTTGCGACGAAGCGAAGAGATAGGCAATCGCCACGGCGGCAAACGGCAGCGTCCCAAGCAGCAACGCTCCGCCGCGCGAGACCGTCGCGTTGATGAGGCGAAGCCGCGCTTTCGGCCTGCTAAGTTGCAGGCGCGCGACTTCGGGGCCTGCTGCGGCCTGCATGATGCCGGTTCCTCTGGCTAGCATGTCGCGCTCCCGCGTCAGAGCGTTCCGCCCGCCGCCTCTGCCATAAAGGCCTGATCGAAGCGCAGCTTGACGTTGTTGACGTCGCCCAGCGTCGAGCCGTCGGGGAAGCTCATGCCGATCACGTCGACGCTCGGCGCGTTGGTACCAAGAATGCCGTGGCTGAACAGGAAGTTGCGCACCAGATCCATGGTCTTCGGCAGTTCGGCGCCGTTGGTGAATGCGACCGCCTTGGCCGGCTCGAAGAACATCGCCGTTGATGCAAGCTGAGCGTCGAAACCGGCAAGATCCGTCCCCGACGCCTTGGCCATCTCTTCCTTGGCCGCCTTGCCTTCGGGCGTACCCGACGTCATCAGCGCCATGGCTTCATACCATGCACCGACAAGCGCCTTGCCCAAGGCCGGATTGTCCTTCAGCGTCGCGGTGTTGACGACCATCATGTCGATGATCTCGCCGGGGATCTCAGTCGAATCGAATACCTTGTGGGCGCCCGGCATGGCAGCGATTTCCGAGACCAGCGGATTCCAGGTGACGACGGAGGTGACGTCGCTGGTGCCGTAGGCAGCGACCATGTCGGCATCGGAGGTGTTCACCACCGTAATGTCCTTTTCGGCCAACTCCACCGTCTCCAGCGCGCGCGCAAGTAGGTAATGTGAGACGGAGAGCTCGACGAGATTGACCTTCTGGCCGGCAATATCCTTGAGCGCGGTCTTGTTCTTGAGGATGACCGCGTCGTTGCCGTTGGAGAAATCGCCGACGATCAAGGCCGTCGTGTCGACACCGCCGCCGGCCGGGATCGAAAGCGCATCCATGTTGGTCATCGAACAGCCGTCAAAGCCGCCGGCCGTGTACTGGTTGATGCTCTCGACATAGTCGTTGATGCGGGTGATCTCGACATTGATGCCGTATTTGTCGGCCCACTTCTTCATGATGCCGCTGTCGGAAAGATAGCCCCACGGCATCCAGCCGACATAGATCGACCAGCAAATCTTGAAGTCTTTCTTGGGCGCCGCTTGCGCGGCTGAGATGAAGGGGAGGCTGAGTGATGCGGCTAGGATGATTGTGGCCAGTTTGCGAAACATTACATACCCCTGTTTGCGATCCGGATTGCGTCCGAACGTCTGTTGGGGGGTTCACGGAGCGCGCATCCGGGAGAGGTTCGCGCCAGCAAACCCGTGCAGGGTTCTCCCGGGATTTTGGCCCGCCGTGTTCCGCCAGATGCCTCAATGCATCTCAAGCGGTCGCGTCTCTTGGACCAGCACCGTGATCGACACGGCCGGAACCCTAGACGCTCTGCACATGAATAACGAAGCAAGGGGCGTGCCAGTCCGGAAAGCCGTCCTGAGGCGGCCTTTCCCCGGATTTGCAGGCAATCGCGTTATGCTGATGCCACAAAAGTCATCGCAACGCCGACGGATTAGGCAAGGAAAATCTAGCGTCAACCAATATGAGCAAGCTTGTGCCCTGGGGACCTCCGCTGATCGCACCCTGCTCTATGGTCGCCCACACATACATGCCCAATAGGGACACGTTCGGGAAGGGCGTGAGCGCGCGGCGGATCCGGATGCCAATTGGCGCCGACCCATGTGACGAGTGCGCCCGATCGTGCAAGGGCAATTCGTGAAATAAGCGCGACTGCAATGATGCTAGGCAAGCCCGATCGCGTGTCGGGAGGCAGTTGTGAAAGTTGCGATCATCGGACCAGGCTCGCTCGGGAAGGCCTTGGCGAAATGTCTTGGCCTCGCCGGGCACGAAATTCGCCTCAGCTTCAGTCGTGACGAAGGCAAGTTGCGCGCAATCGCGGCAACCCTCCGTGTTGGCTTCGGTGCCCCTGACGAAGTAGCGAGATGGGCCGACGTAATTGCCCTGGCGACGCCATGGCCGGCTCTCGAGCTGGCGATGGACGCGCTTGGCGATTTGTCGGGCAAGATCGTCTGGGACAATACCAATGCAGTCGCACCTGACCTTTCCACGATGCTGCTAGGCACTACTACGTCTGTAGGCGAGGAGGTTCAGAGGCGCGCGCGGGGCGCCCTTGTCGTCAAGTGCATTCCGACCTTTGCCGAATTGCTTGACAGGGATGATCCGCGTCTCAACGGCGATCCGGTGACGAGCTATGTCGCCGGCAATGACGCAGATGCCAAGGCGGCGGTTTGCCGGCTTCTCGCCGATCTGCCGACAATACCGGTCGATGTCGGCGATCTCACGGCCTCGCGCCTGATCGAGCCGATGATGCTGCTATTGGTCCAGCTCGCCTATCGGCGCGGGATGGGGCCGACAATTTCCTTCAATCTCATTCGACAGGACGGACGGACTCATGACTGATTATCTACCCGCGCGGCGCAAGGCGATTCCAGTAGGACGTCTGCTGATCGATGGCCAATGGCGCGATGCCGTCAGTGGCGAGACTTCGACGACTTTTGATCCGACCACGGAGGCGGCGATCACCGATATTGCGAAGGCGGACGTCACCGACACGAGCGATGCCGTCGCGGCCGCGCAGCGGGCTTTCGAGCAAGGACCCTGGGCGCGGATGCACCATGAGGAGCGCGCCAAGATCCTGTTTCGCATCGCCGATCTAATGGACGAGCGGGCCGAGGATTTCGCGGTGCGCGAGGCGATGGATATGGGTATGCCCTATCGCGATTTCCGCGATATCATCATGCCGCACTGCTCAGGACTGTTCCGCTTTCATGGCGGGCTCGCCATGAGCGCGATGGACGGCGCCTATCGTACCAGCTACGAACCAAATATCAGGATCCTGACGCGGCGCGAGCCGCTCGGTGTGATCGCTGCGATCACCCCGTTCAATTTTCCCCTCGCGCTGTCCTGTTCGAAAATCGCGCCGGCACTCGCGGCGGGTAACACGGTCGTTCACAAGCCTGCGACCGACACGCCCCTGACGGCCCTCGCCTTGGCGCAAGTGATCCTCGACGCGGGCGTGCCGCCAGGCGTCTACAATCTCGTCACCGGCCCGGGCGGCACCATCGGCGACGCGTTGGTCAACGATGCCCGCGTCGGCAAGATCGCCTTTACCGGGTCGACCACCGTCGGCCAGGGCATCATGCGCAACGGTGCCGGGACGATGAAACACCTGACCATGGAGCTCGGCGGCAAGAGTCCCAATATCGTTTTCGCCGATGCCGATATCGATGTCGCGATACAGGCAGCCTTCTGGGGCATCTTCTGGAACAAGGGCGAAGTCTGCGTCGCCGGATCGCGCCTGCTGGTTGAACGCGCCTGCTATGACGAGGTCGTCGAGAAGCTGAGCGCCATGGCGAGGTCGGCGACGCTCGGCGATCCGCTGGACCCTGCGACGATGATCGGGCCGATCGCATCGCGGGGCGAGTATGACAAGGTCTTGAGCTATGTCGAAGAGGGCAAGCGCACCGCGCGACTGGCCGCGGGCGGCGGCACCCGCCAGGTCAACGGCAAGGGCCTCTTCATCGAGCCGACCATCTTCGCCGATGCGACCAACGACCTAAGGATATCGCGCGAAGAGATTTTCGGCCCTGTCCTGCCGGTGATTCCATTCGACAGCGAGGAGGACGCGATCCGGATCGCCAACGATACGAGCTACGGGCTCGCCTCGGGCATCCAGACCAGCGATCTCGGCCGCGCCTTGCGGCTCGCCGACCGGATCAAGGCAGGCACGGTCTGGCTGAACTGCTGGCACAAGTACCATCCTAATGCGCCGTTCGGAGGTTTCAAGATGAGCGGCTATGGCCGCGAGCAGGGCCGCGAGGCGTGGGAAAGCTACACCCAATACAAGACGATTTGGGCGAATCTTGGCGAACCAGTCGAGATGGCGCGATGAGCGTGCGCGATTCCAACCCACTCGACCCGCGGCATCCTAAACGCGTCGCGATGGTCCTTTCAAACCCGGCTGTGTCAACCACCACAGGCTGGCCGGTCGGGTTTTGGTGGAGCGAGTTAACTCATCCCTGGCTCGCCTTCACCGAGCGCGGATATGGAGTCGCGATCTTCTCGCCTGAGGGCGGCAAATGCGAGGCGGATGCGTTGAGCGACCCGCGCGATCCGTCCGGCTATTCGGATACGGATCTGATCTCGCTCGGTTTCCTGTCGACGCCGAAACTGGCGGCGCTGGTGGAGACGACCCGGCCCATCGCAGAGCTGTCGGTCGACGCGTTCGACGCTATCGTCGTCGCTGGCGGCCAAGCGCCGATGTTCACCTTCGAAGGCGCAACTGAGTTGCAGCGGCTGTTCATCAACTTTTTCGCGGCCGGCAAGGTCGCGGCCGCCTTGTGTCATGGCGTCGCGCTGCTGCGCTACGCTCGCCTCTCAACCGGCGAGCTGCTGGCCAAAGGGCGCACTGTTACGGGTTTCGCCAATGTCGAGGAAGACTTCGCCGACAATGCCGTCTGGGAGATGGGCGCGCTGCCACACGGTACGCATCTGATGCCATGGCGGATCGAGGATGAGATGCGTGCGCTCGGCGCGAATTATGTTCAGGCCGGGCTGTGGCGCGATTTTGCCGTGCGCGACGGCAATTTGATCACCGGCCAGCAGAACTTCTCCGGAGCGGCGACCGCCCGTCTTGTCATCGAGGCGCTCGGTGGCTGAGGACCAAAGACCGCTCCTGTCGGTGAAGTTCGGGAGACAAACTCGCCGTCAGGGCGGGCGATGCCAAACGACATCGGCCCAATAGGATCCGGGTCCGTCCAAGAACTCCACCTCAAACAACCACTATCAGCAGCGAGGATGAACCATGGCCGTAGTGACGACACTTGATATTGCCGGCCTGACGGCCGAAGATTATAGCCGCATCCTCGATCGGATCGGCGTGGAGAAACGGCCCGCTGGCGGCATCTACCAGCACATCGCGCATGCCACAGACGATGGTTATCGCATCATCGAGATATGGGACGACAAGGCAGGCCTGGAGATCTTCTTGCAGGACACATTGTTTCCCGCCGCACAGGAACTGCAAGTTCAGCGTGAAATGACCATTATGACCCAGACACTGCACAACATCTTTGTGCCCCGGATTGGTGAACTGACTGCCCTGGCAAATGATGCGCCTGGTGGACCAGTCAAACGGGCAAAAGTGTAGGCAGCAAGGATCGAGGATGCGGCGATCGATCATCGAAGTCCCGGAGGAACTTGCGTCCGGACGCCCGGTACAACGATAGTGACCGCGGCAAGTGCAAAGAGGTTGTTCTTTCCTGCCGGCGACTATCGCCATGCGCCGGCCGGAGTCGTTCAGCTGCGTGTGATTCGCAGCGGTTCATCCTATGCAGAGATCGATCTTGGCCGCGGGCTGCGGCGCGTCTTCACCCGCCCCGGCGACCTGCTGCTCAGTCTTCCCGAGCGTGCCACGCGGTTCAAGATCGAGGAGCCGCGAGAGCTGACGATGATCACCGTTGACTCCGCGCTGGCGTCAAGGCTCCTGGTATCCGCAGGCGGGACCCCCGAGGACCTGGTAATCCTGACCGATCGACCGATACGCGATTCGCTGGTGGCCGAGTTGTGCCGACGCCTCGAAGGCGACCCGCCAGTCAACCCGATCGTCCGCGAATGGACGCTGGGCCTGGTTTTCGCGAACCTGCTCCGTCTCGGGCATGCACGCCAGCGGCAGCAGAAGTCTCCGGTCCTAACCTCGCAGCGGTTCGACCGGGTCCTCGCTGCGATTGACGGCGATCTGGAAAAGGGGGTGTCGATCGACCATCTTGCCGGAATCGCGGGAATACCACGACGCGCCTTCACCGCCGCCTTTCGCGAGGCGACGCAATTGCCGGTACATCAATTCATTTTACGCCGCCGCGTTGATCGCGCGGTCGAGCTTTTGGAAAATAGCGATCTGCCGCTGGCCGAGATTGCTCAGCACGCGGGTTTCACTCACCAGGCCCATATGAATCGCGTCGTGACCCGATTGAAAGGGCTGTCGCCAGGCCGGCTGCGGTCTCGCAGGCGCGACGGCTGACTTGTGATCTATTCCAGCATCGAATGGCGGAGATGTGAGTTGCTGAAACGTCCGTTGGCTAAGATGCCCGACAGTTTGCGTGCAGAGCTCGAGGCCGCAAATCTGATAACTGCTTTCGAGCAACGGCCTCCCTATCAGCGCAATGATTACTTGCATTGGATCGAGCGCGCCCGTCACCCGGAAACACGCCGAAAGCGCATAAATCAGATGATTGACGAGCTTACGAAGGGAGGAATCTACATGGGAATGCAATAAGAGCTGGCATCGCCGCGAAGCTAGCAGATCCGTCAACGATCATCTTCCGATCCGTGGCCTATCGAGATCGGGTGCTTTCCGCTTTGATCTTCATCGATTTCCCCACGTTTTTGCGCAGAGGATGCAGAGAGCCAAATAGTGACAATCGAACCTATCCTCCATTTTCGTTTGCGGCAGGTGGCCATATGATCGTGACATCGCAAACCAATAACGTGCTCGGCAGCACGTCAGGAAGGTGGCGCGTCTGGTCGCTCTCGGACGGTTACATCGAGATGCCGGCGGACCTTCTGCGGGACCCGCAGGATAATCCGGTGCCGCAAGCTGCGTTGGCAGGGGCGCTTCGTCTGTCTGTCAATTGCTTCGCCCTCGCAGGTCCAGGCGTTGACGGCGTTCTGATCGACAGCGGAGGAGGGGGCTGGGCCCCGACAGTGGGGCGTCTTGAGCAGGCCATGGCGGAAGCCAAGATCGACCCGGCTTCGATCACGGTCTTGGCGCTCACCCACGCCCATCAGGATCATGTGCACGGACTTTTGACCCCCGACGGCCGAATGCTCTTTCCAAACTTGAAGGCGATCGTAATTCCCGAGGCGGCTGTGGGGAGCTTTTTCGCTTACGCGCACCTTGCGCAGTTCCGGCCCCTGCTGAAGCCTGTCCAGAATGGCGACCAGGTGGGTGAGCGATTGAGGGCGGTCGCCTTGCCCGGTCATGCTGCCGGTCATACTGGCTACACGTTCGACACGGACGAGGACCGTTTCCTATTCTTCGGGGACATCGTTCATGTGCCGGCCTTGCAGTTCGGCAATCCCGCGTTCAGTTGGGGCTATGACGACGATCAGCTGACCGCGCGCGCAACCCGCCTAAAGGTTTTCAGTGACGCGGCCGAGGCGGGGACGTGGATCGCCGGCGCGCACCTTGGCTGGCCGGGCATCGGTCGCGTGGTGCGTAAGGGCGAAGCATACGGCTATGAGCCGGCAGGAGGACGAGTGACCGGATAGGCGGCCCGTTGCTGATCGGTTTATACCGCTCTCTTCGCCCAAGGCAAGGATCTCGACGAGCAGCGCGCCGCACTCCGGCGTCCTCAACGGCGGCGGTACCATCGTCCGGTCCACCAAAATATCTGATTCTTGATCCACTGGCGGCCGATCGATGCCTGAGGCTTACCGGATCGGCGTCTCGCCGCGAAACAGCGGCTGGTGCGCCCGCATCAAGGCGGCGATCCGGTCGGCGACTTTCCGTACCGGCGGGGAGTGACGTTCCTCGTGATGGGTGACGATCCACTGGTCGGTTTCAAGTTCGGGGATAGGCTGAGCAACGCGAACCAGCCGCGGATCGCCGTCACCGACGAAGCACGGAAAGACCGAAAGGCCGGCGCCGGCGGCCACCAGTTCGCGCACCGAATGGGTGTTGTTGCCGCGTACGGCGATGCGGTCGCCGTGATGGGCTTGCAGCCAGCGCGCCGAGGCAATGTTTGCGCCTTCGCCGGTGACGCCGACGAACAATCCGGCGGCGATGCCGTTGATCAGGTGACGTCCGGAATAAATGGCGTGGGCGACCTTGCCGCTCTGACGGCCGGCCAGCCACTGCTCGGTCGGGCGCTCGCTGCGGATGCCGATGTCGGCGGCACGGCGGCCGATGTCGACCCGGTCGGTGGTGGTGACAAGCTCTACCCTTATGCCGTCATCGACCGTCCAGATCTCGCCGATATGGGCGGAAACGAAGGCCGAGGTCCATGGCCCGGCCGAGATGCGGACAATGCGGTCGGGCAGGTTTCCCTCGCGCCAGCGGGTCAGCGACTGCATTGCCGCCTCGACGTCTTCGGCGCGCCGCAGCAGTTCCTCGCCGACCGGGGTCAGCCGGTAGCCGGTCTGCTGGCGCACGAATAGAGGTTCGCCGATCTGCTTTTCGAGCGCGGTGACGCGTCGTCCAAGGGTGGCTGCGCTGAGGCGCGTGGTTCCCGTCGCTGCGCTCAAGCCACCCAGCCGCGCAACGTCGAGAAACAACCTCAGATCGTCCCAGCCGATATCCATTTTGCAGAAATGAAAAACTCCTTGCGACCGTGGCTGTAGCGCAAAGCGGGCATCGTGCGCAAGTATGCAGGCATTGGAGGCGTTGGACAATCCTGCCTGGCGGGACAGGGACAAGCGCCTCGGCTGGCCAAGAAGCGAACTGAACCCTTTCGATCGCGCATGCGATTGGCGCAGAGGTTTTGCGCTTCCGACCAACCCAGGCGCGCAGGCATTCTGCGTACCAAAGGAGACGATCATGTTGGATGAACTTCGATACCGTTTCGCCCGCTGGATTGCCTATCGCCAGACGCTTGCGAGCTTGAGGCAGGCCCGGGACAGCACACTGGCGGATGCCGGCATTTCTCGCGAAGAGATCCGCGAGCGTGCCCGCCACGCCAGCTTGCGTCGTTGAGGAGCCGGGCATGCAGATGATGATGCTTTGGGATGGCCGCTCGGTACCGCGCATCGGCATCGGCACCTGGGCGGCGGGTGGCCCCGCGCGTTGGCGTGACACGGCGACAATCTATGGCGAGGTCGACGATATCAGGTCGCAAGCCGCGCTGGCGATGGCTTATGAGATCGGCGCGCGGGTGTTCGACACGGCTGCCGCCTACGGCGCCGGCAATGCCGAACTGATCCTCGGGCGGGCGTTGAGGGGTAAGGACGAAGCCGTCATCGTCACCAAGGTCGGCTATTTCGGCGATCCCGAAACGCGTAAGATCGCACCCGAGGATGCCTCTGCCGCGGCAATCCGGACATCGATCGACAATTCGCGGCAGCGCCTGCAGCGGGATTGTATCGACGTCGTGCTGCTACATATCAACGAGTATCCGATCGAGCGCGCCGGCGAGGTGTTCGATACGCTCGGCCTGTTGCGCCAGGAGGGCAAGATCGGCGGCTTCGGCTGGAGCACCGATCACCGCGGACGGCTTGCCGCCTACGCGCCGCGCGAGGGGTTCGTCGCCGTAGAGAACGACTTCAATGTGTTTACCCCGGCGAACGAGCTGATGGCCGTTGCGGCGCGCGAGAACCTCGTCTCGTTCAGCCGGCTGCCGCTGGCAATGGGGCTGCTCACCGGCAAATACACGCCGGCCATGCGGCTGCCCACCAACGATGTGCGCGGCGGGAATGCCGAATGGATGGTGTTTTTCAGGGATGGCGCCGCCAACCCGCACTATCTGTCAAGGCTCTCGGCAATCCGCGACCTGCTCACCTCGGGCGGACGCACGCTTGCGCAAGGCGCGCTCGGCTGGATACTCGCCAAGTCGGCAATCGCCTTGCCGGTTCCCGGCTTCACGCGGCCCGAGCAGGTCGCGGACAATCTCGGTGCGCTGGAGAAAGGGCCGCTGCCGGCAACGGTGATGGCCGAGATCGACGCAGTGCTGAAAATTGCCGAGACTGCGTAGGGTGTGGTGAATCCGGAATTCGCATTGGCGACAATGCGACCAACTTCGATCTCTCTGATGTCTGCCGATATCGCATTTTTCTTAGTCAAGCTTCCGTGGCGCAATTGAACACGGACGGAGCGGCGGACACGCTCGAGTTGAAGGTCCGCCGCTCCGGTTTTCAGATCAAAGAGTGATGCTGCAACGGGAGATGGGTAGCGAGCTGCGCTTGAGCTGCGCCGCCGACCGCGTCGCTGTCGAGAGAGAGCGACCCGGTTGAGCTGTCAAAGATGATGTGGTGGGAACCATCATCCGTGGCCGTACCAGCAGGGGAAGTATGCAATGAAAGCCCGCCCGACTTAAGCTCGGTAAGAGCGGCTTGATCGAGGTGGAGCTTGTCCTGAAGCTTGCTGAAGTCGAAGGCATCGTTGCCTCCGTGGCCAGACATGATCTCGGCGGCGGCGCCGTTTTTTGCCTGGGCGCCGACACTTTCATCGGGCTGGACGGTTTGCGCGAACCCGTGGCGGATCAGGCTGGTTGCCGTCTTGTCGGATGGATCGTTGGTCGGGAGAAGTTCCGAGCCGGCCGAAAGAGAATGGCTCAACGAGGCCAATATGCGGTCAACGTTGCTGCCCTCGCTTACCTTGTCGCCGGCATTATCGTGGGTGGTGTCAGTCGAACTGCCATCGCTGGCGAGGAGGTGAGAAAGCGCGGTCTTGTCATGACTGCCATCGCTGGTGGTGGCACCGGAGGCGGCGGTAGCAGTCGAACTGCCGTCGCTAGCGAGGAGGTGAGAAAGCGCGGTCTTGCTATGGCTGCCATCGCTGGTGATAGCGCCAGAGGCGGCGGTATCAGTCGAACTGCCGTCGCTGGCGAGGAGGGGCGACAGCGCGGTCTTGCCATGACTGCCATCGCTGGTGGTAGCGCCGGAGGCGGCGGTAGTAGTCGAACTGCCGTCGCTGGCGAGGAGGGGCGACAGCGCGGTCTTGCCATGACTGCCATCGCTGGCGGTAGCGCCGGAGGCGGCGGTAGTAATCGAACCGCCGTTGCCGGCGAGGAGATGCGAAAGCGTGGTCTTGCCATGATTGCTATCGCCGGTGGTGGCTTCGGAAGGGGCGGTGGCAGTCGAGGTGCTGCCGCCGGTGATGGTCTCGGCCGGGGCTGTGGCGGTCGAGGTGCCGCCGCTGGAGGTGGCTTCGGAAGGGGCGGTGGCGGTCGAGGTGCCGCCGCTGGAGGTGGCTTCGGAAGGGGCGGTGGCGGTCGAGGTGCTGCCGCCGGTGGTGGCTTCGGAAGGAGCGGTGACAGTCGCGGTGCTATCGCCGGTGGTGGCCTCGGAAGGGACCGTCGCCGTAGAAATGGGATCGGTGGCCGCAGCTTCGGAAGGAGCAGTCCCGGCGGTGCTGAGATTGTGTTGCCGGAAAACGGCCTGCAGTTCCGGGGAGCTCTCAAGCGCGGTGTCGCCTCGCTGTGAACCCCAGGCGTACGCGTACTCGAAGGCGGGTGACGGAACCAGCTTGGCCCAGTGGTCCATCATGGTTTCCATCTGGGCGGCGGTGGGCACGACATATTTGCCACCCATGTCGGTGTTATAGTCGCCACCGCCAAACGTCTGGTAGCCTGGAATGATCTTGCTCGTCGGGATGCCCGATGCCTGAGCGGCGGCAACGAATTTATCGATCATGTTATAGTCGACCGCGCCATCCGTGCGGACAGGATAGACATCCACGCCGTAGTAATCGATACCGGTATTGGCGGGATTGTACGTGTTCGAAAAATCCGGATTCGCGGACGTCCCCAAGCTCATCATCGTGATGTAGGTCTTGGCGTCCGGCACATTGGCGTGAATCCAGTCGGATTCTGCCTTCAGATTCGCGGCGGAGGCGTAGGTGCCCCATTGGCCGGTGGGATCCGGCTCGTCGACAAGGAAGAATCCGAACAGCTTCGGATTGCCGATGAAAGGCGTGATCTTGTCGATAAAGGACGACGTCGCTCCGTCGGTTTCGTTGAGGTAGACCAAGCCCTTCATACCGTCCGGCAGCGCATTGAGTTGGTCAACAGATGAAACGTCGGCCAGATTGAATCCGGCTTGCGAAATTTCCGTGCCCGATCCACCTGACGTGTAATGCAGAGTTGTCATCCAATATTCCTTTTTCTGTTTCGACCGTGCCTACTTACAGACGGCGTATATTAGCGCCAAATCACATACCGACACCCTCTGACAGAAATATTGAGGTTTGAAGTAGGATTGAGCGTTGGAGGGGCGCTCCCTTCGAACTCGTTTCCGCAACGGTATCGACGACCAGCCAAGGATGGTTCTATTCGGGATAAGACTCGGCTAACTTGATCCGACCGTGTGGAGCTTGGCTCGAATGGCGCGGTCGAGAAGCCGTCCGACGCAGGACGGCCGGGAAATCTGAAAACCAGACCAAAAACAAAACCCGCCTAGCGGCGGGTCGTCAGTGCGAATCTGCACCGTACCCAAATTACTAGCATAGCTGCCGGCACAAAGCAAGAACAAAATGTGACGCAATCGACGAAGCTGCCGATCTAGACGGCGCTTCTCCGAAATGCGAATGCGCCTCGCAGCCGGCATTGCCGCAACAGCGGTGCCGTGCAACATCGGCGGCTTGGAAGGAACCCCGGTGCTGTCTCGCCTGATCGCCGGCCTGCTGCTCGCCTGCGGATTGACCCACAGATCATGTATTCGCTTGCGCAGGCGTCGTGGGGCTACCCAGTTGCCTTTTCCGCGAGGCGACGGTTGGACTCAAACATCTTCTGCGGCATCCGCCGAAAGCTCCTGATCATGACGTTCGCGCGGAAGAGGTTGGCCGGATTGGCCGCGAGGCTGGTGCAAGGCGATATATCCCAGACACCAGGGCGCGGACGAGCGGCTTGCGTACCGGCGTCTCGATGAAGCGCCAGACGATAAAAGAGGCAAGGAGGACCCCGGCCAACACGACGAAGAATGCGGCGTTCTTGCCGACATGAGGCGCCAGCGCGTTAAGCGAAATGTAGCCGATATACTGGTGCAAAAGATACAGCGGATAAGTCAACCCTCCGAGCATCATGATAGCCTTGGATGGAGCAATCACGGAGCGGAGCAATATCGCGCCAGCGAAGACTCCGTAGACCACTATATTGGCAGCGAGGAGGGCCGGATACGAAATGGCTGCGCCAAAGTGCTCCTGCATCCAGTTATGAGAGAACATTGCGGTCTGGCAAGACACCAGGAACGCGACGGCAAGAAACAGGAACGCAGCCGGTGAACGGCCCCTTGCAACGATGTCTTCCGCGAGGATGCCGGCGGCAAACAAAGGCGCATAGTTTGTAATGAAGAGAATGCGTATCACCGGGTTCCCAAAGAAGAACTCGTTGGTTGCCGAAATTGCGAGCCAGATGGCCGCGATGGGTATTTTCCAGCGCTGAAAGGCGCCGGCAAAGATCAGCACTGCAACCCAGCCGTAAAACAGGATCTCGAGCATGATCGACCAGTAGACGCCATCCATGGACGGCCTGCCGAAGAGGCGGGCGAACATGGAAAGATTGGCTACATAGGTTGGAACATCGGTCGGAAAACGCTGATCTTTGGCGACGACGAGAACAACAAACGTCGCGGTCATGCAGACGAGGAATCCGGGATAAAGCCGGGCGAAGCGGGCGACCGCGAATTCCTGCCAGGTTCGACCTTCGGCCGACCACGCGATGACGAAACCGCTGATCAGGAAAAACAGATTGACGCCGAGATAGCCGTAGATGGCGTAAGGTGCTGCGGCAGGATATTCCACGTCGAGATTGCCCGCGATCGCGCCGCCAAAAAGATAGTGAAAGAGCACGACCGCGAGGGCTGCAGCCAGGCGCAGCAGGTCGAGTGATGCCATGCGCGCCGGAATGGCCTTGCCTGCCGGTTCCACAGCTACCTCCCGCAGCCGTTTCAGCTTTTGACAACCATCAGCGGCCTGATCCGCAATACCAGTGCTAACGCGAAGACTGCAAACCGGCGGCAGGCCAAGCCTTTACCTTCTCAAGTACGAACAGCTGCTCGCAGGACAGGAACCGCAGGACGCTAAAAGAGCGTACCAGCTTGAGCCCCGCCGCCGCGAAATCCTGTCGTGCAACGGTGAGATTGACGGGATGAGGCGCCGACATCCTTCCGGTGATCATCTTCCGCAGCCTTAGCCGTATTCTCTGGAGGCGGGTGCCAAGGCCGTAGGATACGATCAGGCGACGGCTGGCAACGCGCGCGAGCTCAATGATAATGTCGCGCCTGAGATGTGGCGGGATAAGGTGAATGAGGCGAAGGCAGACCACCGTATCAAAGCTTTCGTCGGCGAACGGCAGCTGCGTCACGTCACATCGGATGAATCCCCGAAATCCTGATTGACCTTCATATGCTGATTTAGCCAAGGCCATCATTTCCATTGAAATGTCTGCAGCCAGCACCCGACAATTATGCTGGCCCAGCACGCCGGCCAGCTTCCCGGTTCCGCATGGGATATCGAGCACCTGAGATGGAGGCGGGCTGCACCTCTCCAGCGCCTTGGCGATGCAGCGTTGCTCCCGTCGCGCAATGACGTATGACGCAACGGTGGACAGCTTCAACCGGCCTGCATAGCCGTTCAGGTACCAGCTCGCAAAACTCGGATCTTGATATCTCTGTTTTGTCGGGAGCTCATAGGCCGCGACTGCCGCGACCTTGGCGTTGTAATTGGCAGGTATAGCCGTATTTGCCGCTGCCGTCTGATGTGGCTCGAGGTTCTCGCTCATATGCCTGCTTTCATACGATTTCTCCTGCAGATGAGATCGAAGATTTTTGTCCGACACGTTCATTGGATAGCCGACCAAGCTGCCCTATTGGCGATAGAGGGGATAAACGGCCAGTTGGCTGCGTCCATCACAGAGAAGGTTTCCAGAAGGCTGGGTGTCTCGCATCCCTCGAACGGATGAGACATGCCGAACTCATGACTGCCGCGCCCTCGCGGAAGTGTGCTGGGGAATAGGGCTACTGCACATCCCTTTCGGAGATGGAACGGTAAACGGACGGTAGGCAATCCGGAAGGATAGTCACCGAAACGCACTCCTTCCGTTCACGATTTTGGCGTCCGTCGATATCCTAACGTGACCACACCGTCATTCATACGGATGGCGCGGATTCCTGGCTCGTCGGCTAGACATCCCAGGAAGAGATGGGCGTTCGCTTCAGCAAATGGACATGACGTCACTGCCAGTAGGCTTCCCTCAGTCTGGATTGAAAGATGATCTTGGAGCTATTTGGGCCGTCCGGTGCTGGTAAGACGACGTTAGCGTCCGAGCTGGTGCACGTTTTGCGAGCTCAGGGCTACTGTGTTGTTTTGCAGACCGGTGACCGCCGACATCCGGTTAGAAGGGCCGCCTTCAAACTGGTCTCCGGCTTGCATTCAAAGTGGATCGGACAGCGTTCTCTCGGTGCAGAAGTGCTTAAGATTCTTCCACCCAAGAATGAGCTGTGGGCGGCTCGCCTGAACTGGCATCTTGAAGCTCTTCTTCAAGCTTGGCGCGCGGCAATAGCGTCCAATGACACGATCTCAATTTTTGACCAGGGTATGGTGCAATTCGTATGTTCACTGGTTTTGTTCAGCGGCGTAACGGATCGTGAAAGGGTGTCGCGCGCGCTCGAGCTTCTACCCAAACCGGATCTGCTTGTCCGATTGCAGGCGCCAAGGGAAATTCTAGAGGTCCGTCTGAAGGAACGCCGGCGTAACCTCGGTATCATTCAGAAGTTCCTCGAAGTCGATCTGCAGAGCAGTCTTGATCATATTGACCACGTTAATCTCATTGGGGAACAACTTGGATCGTTCCCCGTGCCAACAACTTGCGTCGAAAGTTTAGATTCGAACGGGCTCACAGCTGCCACAGAAATGATAGCGCGTGGAGTAATCGACAAGTTCGGCGCGGCGCGGGCGAAATTTAAAAGAGTTGAAGCTTAGAGAGATGCGGTTTTGAAGCGTCGACAAGAAGATATCCAATAATATGGAAAATCGAATTATTGAAAAGAAACCGCGCGAGTTGACATGACATGCGCTTTTCTCGCTACCAGACTGCCTTGGCGTTGACGTTAGCTGCTGTCAGCGCGATATCCATAGTTATCCACGGGGCGGTGAGTGGAGAGGACGTCGCATCGACAAAGTTCGTCGCGCCGGTAGCCATGGACCTGCCGGATTACCTGCACGCCGCGAAGGATGCGGCATTTGGCACAACTTTCACCCGAATAACCAAACCCGGAATCCTCGGCGCCGGCATCGCATGCGGGAGCAAATATTGCAGCCACCGCTATTCGAGCGCCCAGGCCTGGAATTCGGATCAGAGCCTTCTTGTCATCAGCAACGGCTGCGGCGGCTTATGCTTCCTGGATGGGCGCACCTACGCCCCGCTTTTTCGCCGTGATCGATCGACCGAATGCGAATGGCATCCTCACGATCCCGACCTGATGATCTGCGTCGGTGGTCGGAAAATCTCGACCTGGGCGCCACGCACCAATCATGAGGAGGTCCTGTTTGTTTCGGCTGACAGTAGCAATCTCCAGTTCGGGCCATACAAAGGTAATCCAAGCCGTGATGGCAGCCGTATTGCCGTACGCGCGGTTCGCCGGGACGGCAAAGCGGTCGTCTTTGCCTACGATCTCAGACAGCGGCGGAAATTTCCGGAAATCGATCTCGCACAGCTTGTCGGAGCCAACGGCGCCTGCTCAATCTCGCCGCTGGGCGTCAACATCTTATGCATTCAGAACCTGAAAGACGACACTGAACAGACGCTCATCTTTTCTGTTGACGGCGTTCTGCGCCAGAAATGGACTGAGCATCATCGGCCTGGCCATGGCGACATGACCGTCGATGCCGACGGCAGCGAAATCTATGTGGGGATCAGTAAGTCCGATCCAGACATATACCAGGTGATCAAGCGAAGGCTGTCAGATGGGAAAGTCACCTCGCTCATGAGATATGGTGAAGCACAGCATGCCTCGCTCAGGTCGCTGGACAGGCCCGGTTGGGTGTTCCTTACCTATTCGGGCAATCCGGACGAAGTATCGAAATATCCGGCTTGGGCGCCGTATGCGCGGGAAGTCATCGCGTTGCGCATCGACGGCAGCGGAGAGGTCCGGCGCATTGTGCAGACGAAGAACGTTCCATTCGACTACTGGAGTGAGACCCACGCCTCGCCGTCCCCGGACGGTTCACAGGTGATCTGGTCAAGCAATTGGGGAGTACCCGGCGGCCCGGTTTACGATTTCGTCGCCCGTATTGACTGGCCGGAAGGATCAGACACTGGCTCGAGAGCATTAGCCGCGAGCGGTCTTCAATAACAAAACCTTCCGGTCGCCTATGGCGATATGGCCGATCGTGCTTGCTCCATTCACGCTTTTAACGCCTCACGTTCAACTTCGCCGCCATACGGCTCCGTTCGATGTCGATTCATTCAAACGGACGACGACAGTGGCCAAGCCTGCACCTAGCGTGATTGTGCAGTTTGCAAGGCTTATGACACTTGCCGGAATCCTACGAATTACAGCGATGACGTCGGGTGACGGCTTGTATCGCCAAGGGCGCTCGCGCCGGAGCTCACTGTTGATGTCACGGCCGAGAAAGGAATAGCAGATGGATACGGATAAGCGAGCCGAAGAGAATGCCTCTTTCAACCCTGAGTTGTTAGAATGGTTGGTATGCCCAATGACCAAGGGCTCACTTGCCTGGGATTCGGATCGCGATGAACTCGTTTCGAAGAGCGCGGGACTTGCCTATCCGGTTCGCGACGGCATTCCAATCCTGCTAGCCTCGGAGGCACGGACGATCACCTCCCGCGTGGTCAAACTTCGCGCATCCAGACGATGATGGGAGCCGCGCTAAAGTAGGCGGCTTTCCGACGACAGCCAGCAATGACAGGAAAGTGTGCCGCGGAGCGCGAGCCGTTTGTCTGCGGACCACTCTGCGCTCGGCACCCGGGCAGTGCCGACCTCTTTGATGCAACGCGCGGCGACCTGAACCGGCTGGGTACGGCGGCCCGCTGCCGGGACAGGGTTTGCGTCATTTAAACAGACGAGGACAGTGGCAAGACCTGCCCCTACCGTGACCTGGGCGAGATGGGTAGCGAAACCAACACCATGAAAGCAAATTCAAGGGCCGGCCACTTCGCGCGATCGGGCTACAGCGAACGGTCAGGAGACGCAGGATGAATCCGCATCTGGTGTGTGTCGGAGGCGAGGATCATGCCCTGCGAATTCCGTTCTTGATGTCGCTGCGAGAGAAGGGATTCCGTGTTACTGCGGTGTCGAGCGGCGGTGAAGCCGCATTCCTGCGGCATGGCATTCCGCATCGCAGCTACGGTTTCGACCGATTTTCCAGCAGCAGCGGAGAATGGGCCGCCATCAGAACCATTCGAAAGCTGATGGCGGAACTCCGGCCGGACATTATCCAAAGCTTCGACACCAAGCCCAACCTGGTGACGCCACTTGCGGTGCGCGGAAGCGTTCCAGTCGTGCGCACTATTAACGGTCTGGGCTGGACGTTCTCGTCCCTGGAACCGCGCGCCCTTGCCCTGCGCCCAATCTTTTGCGGACTGCAATGGCTTTCGTCGTTATGGACGGCGGCTACGGTGTTCCAGAATCGGGACGATCAGGCATTCTTTGAACGCTACCGACTGATCGGACGCGGCAGCGGACGAGTGATCCGCAGTTCTGGAATCGACGTCGATGCGTTCGCCATGGCAAGGCATCTTGCCCCGTCGGCGATGAAAATGCGCGAAGAGCTTGGGCTCCAATCCGCCGAGATCGTAATTTTTGTCGGCCGGCTAACGCGCCAGAAAGGCATCCCGACACTCCTCAAGGCAGTCCCTCGCATCCTGTCGGAAAGGCCCAATGCCCGTTTCGTGCTTGTCGGCCCATTGGAATCCGAGGGCCCATTTGCAGTGGACAAGGCTGAGATCGATCGACATGTGCCGCATGTCATCGCCTTGGGTCCACGACGCGACGTTCCTGCCCTTCTTAGCATGGCCGATCTGTTCGCCTTTCCAACACAATACCGAGAAGGGATTCCGCGCGTCCTGCTGGAGGCAGGGCTCGCGGGATTGCCTATCGTCGCCTCGATGATGCCTGGTTGCAATGAGGTGGTCGAGGACGGATGGAACGGCCATCTCGTCCCCCCGCACGATGCGAACGGCCTTGCCTCTCGAATTATAGAGGTCCTGTCCGACCGCCGGAAAGGACGGACCATGGGCGCTCGCTCTGTCGAGCTCGTCCGGACGCAGTTCTCGCTGCCCTGGGTGGTCGAGCAATATTGCGATCTCTACGACAATGTCCTTAGTGCCAAATCCCAGGGCGGCTTCGCTCGACCGGCATCGCCGGTGTTGCTTGAAGAGCCTGCTGCAAACCGCGGATCGGGTGGAGCGCGCCGATGATCCGGGACGCGATCCTGGCCTGCGGCGTGGCCATGTCGTATGCGGCGCAGCTCTCAGTTCCGGGCTTGCCCTACGGCTATGGCGAATTGTTTCTCGCGCTTTGGATCATGCTGTCGATCGGGCGGGTGCTCGCCGGCGGTCACTTGGTAGTCAGGCCCGCCCTGATCCGTGTTGCGGGCTTCTGGCTGATCATCACGCTCGCTCTGGGTATTGGCACCATCGTTGGCTACCTGACCACGGTACTGTATCTGTCGGTGGTGATGCACGATGTGGTAGCCTACCTGCTGCTGATCTGCGTCACCTGCCTGGCCGCCGCGGAGCCCGACGCGGATCGCCGTCTGCGCAGTGCTGCCTGGTGGGTGGTCGCGATTGCGAATGCATGCTTTATTGTTCAGCTGGCACTTGGATGGGGTTGGATTCACCAATCCGGCGTCGATCCCTGGTACTGGGATCGCTTCCGAGGCTGGTCCGAGAACCCCAACCAGCTCGCGCTCTATTGCGCACTCCTTGGTCCGCTCGCCTTGCATCTTGCGACGACTACAAGCAAGCCGTGGGCGAGGTTGGCCGGGCTCAGCAGCCTTATCCTGACCATCTATGTCGGAAGGCTGACGAAGAGTGATACCTATCTTTACACGACGGTCCTGGTCGGCCTGATATTTCTTGGGCTGCGGGTTCGGACATGGCTCGCAGCCGGTGACGGCAAGGTCAGCCTGTCCCGGCAAGTTACCCTCCTGCTGATGATTGGCTTCCTTCCGTTGGCCATGTCGATGACGCCTTACATCGTCACGGAGGTGGGCAGCGTCGAACAGTTCGCCTTGAGTCTTACCAAGGACAAGGGCGGCGAAGCGACCGCCGAAACCGCTGCACTTCGAATCCATCTCTGGGGAGATGCATTGGGCAAGGGCCTAACGTCAGGATCCCTGGGCCTTGGTCCTGGCCCGCATCTGGAGCGCCCGCCCATTTCCTACAGCCAATTTCTGCCCCGGCCTTTCGAGGCTCACAACACGATTCTCGATCTGTACACTCAAGGTGGTTTGGTTGCGGTCCTGGCCCTGGCCTGGATTGTCGGCGCGGCGGCTTTATGCGCATGGCGTGCGAAGCTCGATGCCCTGTTCGTGCTGGTGGTGTCGATCGTCATCTTCGGAATGCCACATCTGATCATCCGCCATCCAATCGTGTGGTTTGCGCTTACCATTTGCCTTGTTGCCGGAACGCCGCGAACGATTTCGGCAACCTCTAGCGACCTGAGGTGATGGCATGTGTGGGATTACCGGAATTCTCCTTGCACCCGATGCCGCCAACATCAAGCCGCTCAGGGCAATTGGCCAGATGACGACGGCCCTTAGTCATCGTGGGCCTGATGGCGAAGGCTTCTGGATCAATCGCGAAGCCGGCATTGCCTTCGGCCACAGGCGTTTGGCTATAGTCGACCTATCGGAAGCAGGACGCCAGCCGATGCATTCGGCAAGTGGCCGATATGCCATTACCTTCAACGGCGAGATCTACAATTTCCGCGATCTGCGCCGCGAGCTTGAAGACGCTGGCCATCGGTTCCGTGGCGCCAGCGATACCGAAGTGATGCTGTGCGCAATCGAGAGCTGGGGTCTCGACACCGCACTCACGCGCCTCGCTGGCATGTTCGCATTTGGATTGTGGGATCTAAAGACCAGGACCCTCCATCTCGCCCGCGACCGAATGGGCAAGAAGCCGCTCTATGTTGCTGCAACGCGCGATGCGCTCGTTTTTGCCTCCGAGTTGAAGGCAATCCATCGTTTTCCAGGTTTCTGTCAGGAGCTCGATCTCGACGCGGCCGCGACAATGCTTTCGAAGGGATGGGTACCGGGTAACTGCTGCATCTGGCGAGGCGTGTTCAAGCTACCTCCGGGCTCGGTCCTGTCTGTGACGGCGGCGGATTTTGCCGAGGCGCGCAGCGCCGCATCCCTTTCGCAACGCGCCCGACACTGGTGGTCGCTGCCTGAAGTCGCCGCGAACGGTCGACAGAATCTAATCGCCGGTACCGACGAAGAACTGACCGATGGACTCGACGACCTGCTTCGACTTGCCGTCCGGGAACGCATGATAGCCGATGTGCCGCTGGGTGCCTTTCTGTCTGGTGGCCTCGACAGCTCCACGGTTGTGGCGCTGATGCAGGCCCAATCGCCAAAACCGGTGCGCACATTCACGATCGCTTTCGGAGAAGGCGGGTTTGATGAGGCTCCCCACGCGGCGGAGGTCGCGCGGCACCTGGGCACCGATCATACTGAACTCCACCTTTCAGCAGCCGCTGCGCGTGAAGTCATTCCGGAACTGCCGCGGATCTGGGATGAGCCGTTCGCCGATGAATCGCAGATACCGACTTTGCTCGTGGCGCGGCTCGCTCGCCAGCACGTTACGGTGGCCCTATCAGGCGACGGTGGCGATGAATGCTTCGCCGGTTACGCCCGTCATTTCATGGCTGCGCGGTTGAAACGACAGCATGCGCTGCCGTCGCCGCTGCGTCACGCGCTTGCTGCAGGGGTCGGATTGCTGGCCCGTGCAGCGCGTCACGATTTCGTCGGCAAGCTGCCGCTTTCGGCGAGTGGACGGCACGCGCTGCGGAGCGACCGGCTGCATCGCCTCGCTCGGCTGCTCGCTGCGCCAGATGAGGACGAATTGCATCGACGGCTGACCGGAGCATCGACCGGGAGCCTCGCACTCCACACGCCGCCCACATCAATTCAAGGGTCCCCCCGGCTTGATGGCCTGCTGTCCCGTCTCTTGTACGACGACATGGCCGGTTACCTGCCCGACGATATATTGGTGAAGTTGGACCGCGCCAGCATGGCCAATAGCCTCGAGGGCCGGTGCCCGCTTCTCGACCATCGGGTTGTCGAATTCGCCTGGCGGCTGCCGGCACATGCGAAGGTCCGCAATGGCAAAGGCAAGTGGCTTCTTCGTCAGCTGCTTAGCCGCTATGTTCCGCAACGGCTGATCGACCGGCCGAAGCAGGGTTTCGATGTTCCCATAGCAGTCTGGCTGAGCGGCCCGTTGCGCATCTGGGCCAGCGATCTAGTCGCCGATATACGCCTCTCCGGAGATGGGATCTTCGACTTTGCGAAGGTCGAAACCTGCTGGCGCGACCATCTTGACGGAAGACAGGATCATTCTCGCGATTTGTGGCCCGCGTTGATGTTCCAGGCCTGGCGCAACGAGGCCGGGCGGTCCGCCGGGCCGGCAACGGGCATGTCCACAGCGCTCGAACTGACAGGAGTATGAGATGGAAGGTTCCATAGTCAGCCGAATTCACCTTCCGCGCGCCACTGAAATGCACGTGCCGACGCGCGAGATCAATCCGCGCATGAGGCCATTCCTGCGCGAACAGGTCGACGCGCAGACCCCCTTCCATCAACTCCTCATTACCATCGCGAGGAGAAAATGGTTCCTGCTTGCAATGGTGATTTTGGGCGGAGTGTTGGCTGGGCTTGCGGGTTTTGTGCGTCCTGTCCTGTTCGAGGCGACCGCACAGGTGATTGTCGATGCTCCTGGCAGGAACGCGGCTCCCGGAGGTGCGGATTCTGCTCAGGAGATGCTGGATGCGAGCATTGATGACCACTTAACCATGCTCTCTTCGCAGGGGCATCTGCGTCGCCTGGTGGCAGCCCTACGCGAGACAAAGATCGGCAACATTGCTGAGCAAGGTGATGATGTCGGAAATTCCCGCGCCGCCCCGGTAGGCGGCAACCTGCAGAACATACGCACCTTCGCAGCTGGTCTGCTAGAAAGGATTTGGCCGCAGGGCGGGCCGGAGGCGGCCGATGCAGCCGAACTCAAGGCATTGCGCAAGGGCATGAGGGTTGGACAGGAACTGAGATCAAGGGTGATCACCGTCGGCTTCACCGACGACGATCCGGCGCGAGCCGCCCTGGTGGCCAATACGTTCGTCCAAGTATACATCGACGATCTCGCACAGAAGCGCAGGGCGTCAGACCGGCTGGAACTCGCCTCGATCGTCGCCAGCCTGCCGGTCGTACAAAGCGACTTGGCGAAAGCGACCGACCGCCTGGAAAAGTATCGACTGAGCCATGGCGCGGTCGATCAGGGTGCGGCGGATAACGCTGCCAAGGAGACAGCCGAACTTAGTCAGCAGATATCCTTGTCGAAAGCGGATCTCTCAGCGACGGAATCTCGCCTTCAGCACATCGAGGCTTTGCGAGAGGAAGGAGCATCGGTGGCGGCGCTCGCCGAAGCGATCGGGTCTCCGGTATTGGCCGACATGGCGGCCCGCCAAGCCAACGACAATGCGGATGTGGGCCTTAGCACTGCGATCAACGGCGAGATCGAACAAGGCACTGCTCGCATTGCGGCGGAGGGGAACATCTACCGTGCCCAGATCGCTGCTCTGGAGGGCCGTAAGAATGTGCTCGATGCGGTGGTGGCCGACACAGCCGGCCGGCTTTCCGGCTTGCGTGCGCTCGAGCCGCAGGTCAGCATCCTGACGCAGCGATACAACCAGCTTCTCACCCAACAACAGGATCTGGTGCAGCGCATCGCAACTCCCTTGCCCGGGGTCTCGATCCTTTCAGCGGCATGGCCGCCAACGAATCCAAAAACCCTGCCGCCCATCTTTCTTATTCCGCCCGGCATGATCGTGTTTGGCCTCATTGGCGGGGTCTTCGTCTTGGTCCGCAGCCGTCTCAATCAGACCTTGCGCGGCGGGGCCGAAGCTGAAGCCGCGCTCGGGGTCCCGTGCCTGGGGCTGATACCGGAAGCGCCCACATTACACGCGAAACGACTACAGCAGCTGGTTCTCGGCCAGCAAAACTGCAGCTACAGCCGAGCCGTCACTTCTCTCCTTGTCACCGTGGCTCTCAACAAAGCGAGAGGCCGTGCGTCGCACGTCATCCTCGTCACGTCCAGCGTCCGGCATGATGGCAAGACCGAGCTCGCATGGAGCCTCGCCTTGGCAGCTACCCGACTTGGGGGACGAGTGCTTTTTCTCGATCTTGACGGCACGGGCGCCCGCCTCACGAACGAGTTTCTGAACGAATTCGGTGCGTTCAAGCCGCATAAATCCTTTGGAGACTATATGAGCGACCGTTGTCCGCTGCACGACGCGGTCACGGGAATGCCTGAAATTCGAATCGACTTCATGGCACTCGCACCATCAGAGGATCTGCTGCCGCAACTGTCCATGATCGACGGGTCCCTGGTCACAGATGAGCTGCGCTCGATGTACAGCATCGTCATCATAAATGGACCGCTGGGACTTGGAGGACCTGAGGCCAGGCTACTGACGGGCTGGGCTGACGCAGTTCTTTTTGCTGTTCGCTGGGCCAGGACGCGTCGCAGCATCGCGCGTGGTGTTCTGCAGTTGCTGACGGAGGACGAGACGGCTCAGGTCCCCGTAGGCAGCGTTCTCACGCAGGTCAATCTTAGGAAACACGCCGGCTACCGGTTTGGGGACAGCGCGGATCTCTTGCTCGAGAGAACATCATGAATGTCACATGCGGGATTCCGCGTAACGACCGCCACGGCATTCGACCTGTCGAGCGGAAGATAATATCGACGATCTCGCAGTCCGGAGCAGGGTCCGCGGCCAAAGGCGATCAAGGCGATGAAATGCGCGACGCCGGCGCAAAAGACATCGACGATTTCAGCGATCCGAAGCTCGCCCGCTTCCCTGCGGCCTCCGTTGCTCCAACGAATATGGTTTTGCCGCACAAGGAGGACACGGGCCGGGGTCTCGGCTATGCCAGCATCTTCGCTCTTTTGGTCTATATCGGGGGTGCGGGCTTGACCAGCTTGGCGCAGTTATTGATTGCGCGCATCGTTGGCTCCACCAGCTATGGCATCTACTCCTATGTTCTGGCCTGGACCTCGGTGCTTGCCTATCTTGCAACGCTTGGTTTCCACGTATCCTTGTTGCGTTTCGTCTCCGCCTACAGTGCCAAAGGGCGGCTTGACCTGGTACACGGCGTAATCAGGTTTGCTCTGCAGAGGTCGCTGGCGGCGGCGACACTATTCGGCATCGTTGGCGCCGCCTTGATCTTTTTCTTTTCAGATCCTTCTCACAAGGAGCTTCAAATCAGCCAGCTGCTAGGCATGGCAGCAGTGCCTTTGGTCACGGCCTACGCTTTGGGCGCAACACTTGTTCGTGCTTTCGGCGGCGGTGTCTCGGCCCTCCTGCCGGAACGCATAGTGCGCGACGGCCTCTTGTTGACGTTACTGGGAATGGCGGGCTTATCCGGATCATGGACCCCCAACGCACCCTTGGTGATGCAGGCGGTGCTGGCAAGTTCAGCCATCACGGTCGGCCTGGTGTTCGTCATGGCGACAAAATTTCAGCCGCCTGGCTTGCGGCAGGTTCAGCCAGGCGACGAGTCGCGGGAATGGTGGTCCGCGGTTCCGCCAATGATGCTCATGGCTGGGCTCGATGTTTTCATCAGCCGGGCCGGAGTCATGGTGCTGGGCTGGACGCATCACATTCGCGAAGCAGGCATTTTCGCATTGGGATTGAACGTCGCCTTGCTTGTGAGCCTTTCCCTGGTTGCCGTCTCTACGATGTTTGCGCCGACAGCGGCCGCCCTTCATGCCCGAGGCGATCGGCTGGCTCTGCAGCAGCTGTTTTCACGGGCCGCCCTACTTTCCTCTGGTGGGGCTTTAACGATGGCCATCCCGATGCTTGCGATTATTGAACCTCTGTTGAGCTGGTTCGGCGGGGATTTCAGTACCGCGGCACCCGTCGCGCGGATACTCATTCTCGGATATGTCTTTGTCGCGCTGTGCGGACCCCAGATGCTCCTCTTGATGATGACCGGAAACGAATGGGCGGCAGCCGCAACCATGATCGTCGGCGCTGCGGCCAGTATCATAGGCTGTGCCACAGGAATTGCGCTCTACGGCGCGCCGGGCGCCGCAGTGGGCCTCGCGCTTGCGTTGGCGATTTGGAATGTGGCGATGTCGATCTACATCAGCAAACGGCTGAAAATTATCCCTGGGCTGATCTTTGCGCTAACATCGTTCAGAACGCACGCAGTCGAAGGCCAGCGGCGACATTGGTTCCTGCGCTGATTTGAGACCGTCGCGCCCCGATACGCGACGGCATCAGCGTTCAGGAATTTCGAGTCCAGGGTTGTGTCGGATAGAGGCTGGCGAGTGCGGCTTTGTGGCCGACGCGTTACGCGCCGAGTGGCAGATCATCGCCCGACAGGGCCCGCGGCCTACACGGTGGCCTCATTCACCAACGTCTGTTGCCGTATGCTGGCCGCGGCATCCGTTCCATGAAAGTCCCGGTACCATTCGACAAAGCGTCGCACTCCGTCCTCTAGCGGTGTTGCCGGGGCGAAGCCGACGGCCTGGCGAAGATCGCTGACGTCGGCGCGCGTCTCCAGAACGTCGCCAGGCGGCAACGGCACATCCACGCGAACTGCCCGGCTGCCAAGAGCGGTCTCGATGATCGAAATCAGCCGGTTGATCTCCTCGGGCCGGTCGTTGCCGATATTGTAGACGCGATACGGCGCGGAACTTGTGGCAGGGTCGGCGGTGCAAGGGTCCCAATTCGGATCCGGCTGCGGCGGTGTAGCAAGTGCTCGAACCACGCCCTCAGCGATATCGTCGATATAGGTGAAATCTCGCCACACGCGGCCGGCATTGGCTACTTCAATTGGTTTGCTCTCGACGATCGCGCGCGTGAACAAGTAGACGGCCATGTCGGGCCTGCCCCAAGGGCCATAAACGGTGAAGAAGCGCAGTCCGGTCACGGGCAGGCCGAACAAATGGCTGTATGAATGCGCCATGAATTCATTCGAACGCTTGGTGGCGGCGTAGAAGCTGACGGGATGATCGGCGCCGTGGTTTTCGGAAAATGGTATGGTTCGATTCAAGCCGTAGACGGAGCTCGAAGAGGCGTAGACGAGATGACTGACGCCATGATGCCGGCAGCCCTCAAGGACGTTGAGAAACGCCACTATATTCGATTGCACATAGGCGTGCGGGTCAACAAGTGAATGACGCACGCCGGCCTGAGCTGCGAGATGGACAAGGTGTGAGGGGCGAACGTTTGAAAACAGCAACTGAACGCGTGCGGCATCCGCCAGATCCATTCGTACCGGCGTGAACTTCGCCTCGCTACAGAGGCGTGCAAACCGCGCTTCCTTGAGCCGCAGATCGTAATAGGGGGTGAAATTGTCGACGCCCACGACTTTGACACCAAGACGCAAAAGCCGTGAGGCCACGTGAAAACCAATGAAGCCTGCGGCGCCGGTGACGACGATCGATCCTGTCCGTGCAAGTTTCTTCACCGCGCGGTCCGAACGGGATCGAGCGATTTCCATCTTCTCCGCTGCGGCAAGGACAGAATCGCTGCATAGATCGTTGTCCACTTATCGCCTTTCGAATCCGTTCGACAGTACCGAATAGCCGGTCCGGGATTGCGGCTTCCGATATTTACGCTGGCGCATCGAACCTAGTGGAGTGCGCAATGCGGTGCACGACCTGCCAAGTCATGACACGCCAACTTGCGTAGTTGAATCCCGGGCGGATGCCGACGTCCGGCGATTGGATCTAAGTGGCCGGCCTTACGGCAGGACCGAAATACGCCCAAGAAGGGCCACCAGTTCCGCCTGGCGTTTTGTTTCGGTCTTGGCGAACAGCGAGGCAAGCTGGGAACGGATCGTGGTGCGGCTCAGTCGCCAGCTGCGAGCGATCTCCAAAGGTGCGTCGCCCTGGGCCAAGCGCAAGGCGAGGTGCGTTTCTGCGCTCGTCAAGCCAAACATTCTTTGCAGCGTCCGAGGATTTGGCCCCGACCTGTTGTCGCGATCCAGCAGCGCCACAATGCTCGTTCCGTCGGGAGCGATAACGCCGTTCTCGTTCAGTATCACCGGTCGGTCGCCCCTGCTGCGGATCACCACCCAAGACAACGAGCCCGGCAGGAATTGGCCCGGAACATTCGCGATCAGCCGCCTTAGGGCGGCCGTAAGTCCGCTCGCCGTGTCGGCCGCTTCGCCCTGGCGCTCAAGCGTGGTTTGGGCGGCTGCGTTCCACTCGACTACTTTTCTTTCGCGATTCAGCACGAGATAGCCACAGCCAATGCGATCAAGCACGCCGGTTATGGATTCCAGACTGCGGCCTTTTGGTTCGCCGAACCTTGCGTCCAATGGATCCGATGCGCGATCGGGAAGGTGACCAGAAGAGGGCCGCGTATTCCGCGCTTCAAAATCATACTTGGTCCTCGTAACAATGTACCGATTGCTCGAAGAAGCATCGACCTGTCTATCGATCAGATTCATTTTCTACCCCTAACCCAAAGTTTCACACGCCCGAAATAAGTATTCGGGATTCATGTAGTCTTCTATGTGTAGCTGGATTCTAGTCTTCTATGCGCTGACGGATAATACGTTCATCACCACCTTGAAAACTTAATATGATCCGACAGTTCTAAGGCAGCTCTTAGGCCCCGCTGCGTCCGATAAAATGCGCGCTATGATAGCGGTATGGCAATCCGGCAGTGGTACTAAGCTGTACGTTTTTTGCTCTAGTCTCGACGGGCTAGTCAGAAGGTTGTAGTCTGTGTCCATGAGCTCGCAGTCGCGCAGGTCGAATTCGAACCCGTCGGGCAGATTGCTAACTCATATTGCCTCTGCGTCGGTGTTAGCTGCCACACTGATATTTGAAATAAAATCGTCAGCCTATATTGGGCAAGGCGCCAGTTTTCTGGAATTTATTCCGGCTATTATTATTATCGCCTATCTCGAAGACCGCGTACCGGCGCTCGCTGCGACCATTCTGATGGTGGCTGTCGGGCTGTGGGCACGAGGACACGATCAGATTTCAAGTGGAGATTGGGCACGCGCAATCCTGCTTCTGGTTTCGGGTGGCGTGATTGCCATGACCTTCCATCGTCTGCGGCAGGACTTGCGTGAGTTGCTGGAAGTCGCGGAGGCCCGGCTCGCTGCCGTCGAGGCGACCGAAAGCCGCTATCGTTGGGCCTTCGAACGTGCTGCCATGGGATTCGCGAACACCAACAAGAAAGGTGAGTTGCTGCAGTCCAACAGACGCCTTTGTGAGATGACCGGGTACAAGGAGGAGGAGCTTGCCCAATTGCAGCTCGATACGCTCGCCCATCCGAACGACCGGGATACCTTGGCGCAATTGCTGGCGAGGCTGGGCAATGACATTTCTTCGTTCGTTTCGGAGGTGCGTCTGTCACGAAAGGACGGTACGGCATTCTGGGCCAGGCTAACGCTTTCTTCGTCCGTGCCCGAGGGTGGCCTCTCGGAGAGCATCTTCGTGGTGGTCGACGATATTTCGGAACGACGCGCTGTTCACGAAGCGCTTCGGGCCCAGAAGGAATGGCTGGACCTCGCTCTGTCTGCTGGACGCTTGGCCACGTGGCGCATAGACCTTAAAGACGGGATAGTCACGGGCTCGGACACGTTCTGGGACATTCTCGGCCTGGCCCAGGCCAATAGCCGCAGTTTGGAGGAGCTGTCAGCTGTCGTTCATCCGGCGGACTGGCCAAAGCTGGCGGCATCGAGAAAGGCCGCACCCTCGGTCACGAATTACGATGTTGAGATACGCGTCCGCCGACCGGACGGACATATCCGCTGGGTTGCGCTGCGCGGAAGGGAGGAAAGACATGATGATGGTGGACAGCGGCTTGGAGTGGCTGCCGACCTGAGCGAGAGACGACAAACCACGCTGCTGCGCGCCGCGGCAAAGAAGCGGGAGCGCATCATGCTCGAACAGCGTCACAGATTCGGCAACGTTTTCGCGGTGATCACGGCGCTCGTGAAAATGGTCGATGTTCCCGGAAACAACGTCGCCAAATACAAGGAAATGCTGATCGACCGGATACGCGCGCTAGAGGCAACCCATCTGCTTCTTTCACGCAACGGCAGCGTATCGGGGGCGATAAACGATCTCGTTGCGCAAGAATTGCACCCATATATTGGAACACGTGCGATATCGGTCAGCGGTCCTTCCGTGGCGATGTCGGGAGGCGCCGCCGAGAGTTTTGCAATGATCGTTCACGAGCTTGCCACCAATTCCATGAAATACGGAGCGCTTGCCGATCCAAAAGGCCGGATCGACGTAAGCTGGACGTTCGCACCTGAAGAAACAGGCAGTGATATCGTGTTCGAGTGGGTGGAATCGGGGCGGCGTAGGACCTCAAGCGTAGTCCGTCATGGCTTCGGTTCCATGATAATCGGAGTGGATGGAGCGCCGCTTGTCGGTCACTCTCCCAGGCTGGAAATATCGGACCAAGGGTTGCGGTATTCGCTGCGGCTGTCACGCAAGGAAATCGGATTTTAGTGCAGTGCTCCAATCGGAAAGCAGATCTAAAGGCGGGTCGCGCTGAGCGGCCTTTGAGATGCGCAGGGTTCCTTCCAAGAATGTCGTCGGCCCAAAGCTGCGCCGCGGCTTTGGGATATGCAGTAAAATGCATGAGGAGTCTTGGGACGCCGTTTGCACGTCCAAAAGGACGCGCGGCGCTCTAGCTGGCATGTCTCGAAAGCCAAGTCTTCAGCATAACGGCAGCCTCGGTCCGATTGCGTACCCCCAATTCACGCAGAACCGCAGCAGCGTGGATTTTCGTGGTCGCCTCTGCGATTTCCAGATCGCGCGCAATTTCCTTGTTTGAATAGCCTTCCGCCATCAGCTTGAGGACTTCCTTTTGCCTCGAAGTCAGCCTGCCAAGGTTGACGCCAGCGGTACGCCTCTGTGGGCCTTTGTCGTCGGAATGGGTATGCGCGTGGGTTGTTTGCGTCGCTCCCGGGCGTGACAGAAGTGCAGGAACATAGATGCGGCCGGAGAGGATTTCATTGACGGCCAAAACAACCTCTTCGTCCGTCTGCGATTTTACGATGTAGCCGTGAAGTCCGATCGACAGAGCCGTGAGTATTTCCGAGCGTGAATCGTTTCCGGAAACGATCGCAAATCGCGTGTCCGGATAGGCAGACAGGATCCCGCCGAGCACTTCTTGATTGAACAGGCCCGGCATATTCAGATCCAGGATCGCAAGATCCACGAACGACTGCTCTGCCAGCAAACTGAGCACCGCGTCGAAACAGGACGCTTCAAAGATCTCCACACCTGGAATGCCTGCGGTCAGTGCCAATCGCAAGCCGCGACGATACAAGCCGTGATCGTCGGCGATGACGATTCGATACATTGAACTACCCCAACGCCTATCTGAATGGATTGAACGGTAATGGCCTGAAAGTCGTGGCCATCCACTCGTCGATTCATCCAGCCGACGCTGCGGCACCCCCAACACCGCAAACGCCAGATTTCTAATATAATCTTAAATGACGGGAAACGCTCCTCTTTTTTTGCCCCTTGTGAGCGAAACCCGCCGAACGTCGTCGAACATACGTTCTGACCTTTTGGACAGCTGACAGACCGGCCGGCCGTTCAGCAGTGCTATAGGTCTAAAGATATAGAACAGCAAAACGGCTGAATTGTTACCATTCGAATGCACGACGACATCCACCCTGACGGCCACATACCATCCAGATGCAATGTCCGGATCAGGGGACAGTGGAGAAATCTCACCGGTCTTCTACGGGAAATCTCACCGGTTCTTCTGAGGGGACAAGAACGCGTTTCCCGGGTGCTGACCAGGGCAGGATAGCCGGCCCGTGACGATAGCGTTCAGGCCGAATGAACAAGGGAGGACCAGGATGAAAGCGGTTATTCAATGTGGAGGAATGGGAACACGCCTCCGCCCCTTCACTTCGGTCTTGCCGAAGCCGCTCATGCCGATCGGCGCACGGCCGGTTCTCGAGATGCTTCTGAAATGGTTGCGACGCAACGGCATTCAGGAAGTTTATATTACAACCGGGTATCTCGGCCACTTGATCCGCACCGTGTGTGGAGATGGCTCGCAGTGGAACCTGAAAATTCGATATACGCAGGAGATGGAGCCGCTTGGCACCATCGGGCCACTGTCTTTGATCAGGGATGAACTGACGGAGCCATTCATCGTTCTCAATGGCGATGTCCTCACGGATCTAAGCCTCAGTCGATTTGTAGCAGCGCACCGTAAGCACACCGATCCAGTGACGATCGCAACAGCCTGTCGCCTGATCAAGATGGATTTCGGCGTCATCGACGAAGTCGACAATACCGTGCAGGTCTTTCGCGAGAAGCCGACGCTTTCGCATCTGGTCAGCATGGGAATTTACTGCATGAACCCGGATGTTCTGCAGTTTATCCCATCCGGCATACCCTTTGGGTTCGACGACCTGATGCTGCAGATGATGCAGAACGGCACAACCGTGCACGTGTACAAACATGAGGGTCTCTGGCTCGATATCGGGCGCGTCGACGATTTTCAGAACGCACAGACCATTTCCTGGGAAGACCAGTCGGCCTCGATCGAGGTCACTGCGACGGCTGCATGATGAAGTCACGAGCCCGGTTCCCACAGTTATCAGTCTAGGAGGTTGTGATGCTCTTGGTCAGTGCCCCGATCTTGGGTGTGCCGGAGAAGACTGCTTTGACCAAGGTCATCGACAGCGGCTGGCTGACCATGGGGGAGCAGGTACGAGCCTTCGAACAAGCTTTTGCCGACGTTCATGATGCGGAGGATTGCGTCGCGGTCAGTTCTTGCACCGCAGCGCTTCATCTCATTTTGCACGCACTTGGCATCGGACCGGGCGACGAGGTGCTGGTGCCATCCTTGACGTTCGTGGCGACCGCAAATGCGGTCCTCTATGTCGGTGCGACGCCGGTTTTCGTCGACATCGAGTCAGCCGACGTGCCGCTGATGTCGATCGTGGAAGCCGAAGCGAAATGCACGGCCCGCACCAAGGCAATCATTCTCGTTCATTTCGCCGGCTACCTCGCCGATCGGGAACAATGGCAGAGGCTCGCCCGTGCCCGGGGGCTGCACATCGTCGAGGACGCGGCGCATGCGCCGGGCTTGAAGGAGGTGGGGACATTTGGTGCCGCAGCCGCCTTCAGCTTCTACGGCAACAAGAACATGACCACGGCGGAAGGCGGGGCTGTGATCGCCAGGGATGCCGGTCTGCTCGAGACAATCCGCCAGGCGCGTGGACATGGGATGACCACCGGGACGCGTCAAAGGCTGAACAGC
This sequence comes from Mesorhizobium sp. M0633, assembly GCF_040320645.1. Lineage (NCBI taxonomy): Bacteria > Pseudomonadati > Pseudomonadota > Alphaproteobacteria > Hyphomicrobiales > Phyllobacteriaceae > Mesorhizobium > Mesorhizobium sp. M0633. The sequence continues at coordinate 287,845 of NZ_JAMYQC010000002.1, read as the reverse complement.
CGCACCCCTCAGTATGATGTCACCATGCTCGGATTCAACTATCGCATGGATGAATTGCGGGCTGCGATCGGACTGGTCCAGCTGCAAAATCTGCAGGAGTGGAATGAGATCAGGCGTATCCTGGTCATGCTGTATCGCCGTCTCATAGCGAAGCATTGCCCGGCCGTGACCATCCCGTTCCACGAGCCGCGGACGTCGGCCTACCACATCATGCCTATCCTTTTGCCACGTTACGCCGACAGGCAAGACGTCATCGACGCACTGCGCGGGCAAGGGATACAAACCACTATCCACTACCCGCCGGTGCACCAGATGACGCTCTATCGTGAGCTCATTCCCGGTACTCACTTACCGCGCACTGAAGATTTCGCGCAGCGCGAACTGACTGTACCGCTGCATCCGCAGATCACCGCGCCATTGGTCGAATCGGTAGTCGTCGCTCTTGCCGCGGCGGTCAATAATTGCGCTCAGACAGGAACAGCCGCATGAATGCCCTGGACCTAGCCATTCACCGGTCTAACGTCTCGAGCGCCGCCCATGGGTCTGCGAGACGAGCAATCGATCTCGTCATTGCGGCAGCCGCGGCGATCGTCTTCGCCCCGCTGATGCTGCTGATTGCCGTGGCGCTGCTGCTGGAAGGCGGTCGGCCCATCTTCTTCACACAGACCCGCGTCGGGGCCGGTGCTCGCCCATTCCGCATGTACAAGTTCCGCAAGTTCAGCGTGCAATGCGACCCCGGTGGCTTGGCTCTGACCATGGCCGATGACAGCCGCATGACGCCGATAGGACGGTTCCTCGCCGTCACCAAGTTCGACGAACTGCCACAGCTTTGGAACGTCTTCAGAGGCGAGATGGCAATCATCGGGCCACGCCCGGAGAGCCTTGCCTTCGCCGATTGTTTTCGCGGGGGCTTCGAAGACGTTTTACAATACAAGCCAGGCTTGCTGGGTCCAGCCCAGGTTCTCTTCCGGCATGAAGCCCGTTTCTATCCGCGATCGGTGGACCCGCTACTGTTCTATCGCCAGGTTCTGTTTCCTGCCAAAGCCAGGCTCGACCTTTCCTATTATCCGCAGCGCACGATCGGCTCCGATGTTGTGTGGATGGTGCGCGGCTTGCTGGCGGTGCTTGGCGTGGTTTCGCCGCCGCCGATTGGACCTTGAGAGCAGGTGGGACATCCGCGCTCTCGTGGATTTGCAACGTCAGTGCCTCACGTCATAGGGGGAACGCTTGGGTCATGGCATACAAGGGCAGGAAAGTTCTGGTTACGGGTGCCGACGGGTTCATCGGTTCTCATCTCACCGAAGCACTCGTCCGCAGCGGCGCCGACGTCACCGCGCTGGCACTCTACAATTCCTTCGACAGCCACGGCTGGCTGGACGATTTGCCCGACACCATACGACGCCAGTTGAATCTCGTCCGCGGCGATGTTCGCGACAGCGCGTTCCTTAACCGGATCGTGCGTGGCCAGGCGGTCGTGTTTCATCTCGCCGCACTGATAGCTATCCCGTATTCGTATGCCGCTGCCCAGTCCTATGTGGAGACCAACATCCTGGGCACGGTCAACGTTCTCGAAGCGGCGCGCCAATGGGAGACGGAGCGTGTAGTGCACACTTCGACAAGCGAGGTCTACGGCACCGCGCTGACAATGCCTATCAGCGAATCCCACCCGTTGCAGGGACAGTCACCATATTCGGCATCCAAGATCGGCGCGGACATGATGGCGGAGTCCTACGCCAGATCGTTCGACATCCCCGTGGTCATCATGCGGCCCTTCAATACGTACGGCCCGCGCCAGAGTGAGCGGGCCATCGTACCGACCATTATACGCCAGGCTCTCGACAAAAAATGCCCGGCGATCATGGTGGGAGACACAAGCCCGATCCGCGATCTTACTTTCGTGGAAGACACCGCGGCGGCGTTTTTGACCGCAGGTTCCGCCGAGCTCGAATTTGGCCATGCCTACAATGCCGGAAGCCAGCGCGCTGTGACGATCTCGGACATATTGGATCTGGTGATCGAGTTGAGTGGCTGCAAGAAACCAATCCACCGGGACGAGCGCCGCCTGCGGCCGCAGAATTCCGAGGTGCGTGCCTTGCTGGCCGATTCTTCGCTCCTCGAAAGCAAGACTGGATGGCGTGCCCAGACCAGCCTGCGCGAAGGCTTGGAGCGGACCATCGGATGGTGGCAAGGGCGCCTCAGCGAAGGCCGGGTGCGACACGAAATGGGTTACATGACATGAGCTTTCGCCCGGGAGGATTGGCTCCGCTGTTGATTGCGGCCGCGGTATCGCCGGATTCGAGCCAGAAGGAGATTGTCGCCCATGGTCCTCGCTGATCGAATCCTTATTGTCGTGCTCGGCATGCTGGCTGCCATGGATACGGCTGCTGCAGCCGAACCGCGGGTCGCCTATCGACTTTCTGCCGGCGACACCGTCGAGATTGGAATTGCCTCCATCCCGGAGCGAACGCAACGTGCGGTGGTCCAGATGGACGGCACGATCGCGCTTCCCGAAGTCGGTATGGTTTCGGTGGGCGGCTTAACTCCGGCTGAACTGCAAACGCGCATGCAGACGATCTTGCCGACCAAGATATTCCACCAGCGTCTGCCTGATGGGCGGGAGCAAATGATCGTCATCAAGCCGACAGACGTGACCGCCGTGGTTGCGGAGTACAGGCCGATCTATGTGACCGGCGACGTGCTCACTCCCGGACAGCAGGCCTACCGCCCGCTGATGACCGTGCGGCAGGCGATTGCCGTGTCAGGCGGTTTCAGCCTTTTGCGGTCCCGGGCAAACCAGGTTGGCCCAGATCCGGTGGATCTGCGGCGCGATTACGAGTCGCTTTGGGGGGAATATACCAGAGATTATTTTCATAGCGCCCGCATCCGCGCCGAACTTCAGGACAAACCGACTTTCGACATGCAGCCACCACAAGGATCTCCCTTGCCGGCAAGTTTTGCGTCGGCGATCGCGCAGGCTGAAGCGGAAGGGCTGAAGCTCTCGTTGGACAACTTCCAGCAAGAGCAGGGCTTTCTGGATAAAAGCGGCAAGGATGCCGCCGCACAAACCGAGACCTTGCTCAAACGCGAGCAGGCCGAAGCGGATGGGGTGAAGGCGGACGAAGACGATCTGGCGCGCGTAAGGAAAGCGTTTGAGTCCGGAAATCTCACCAACAACCGGCTCGCCGACGTCCGGCGCGCTTTGGTTCTCTCTTCCAGCCGGGCACTCGAAACGTCGGTTGAGCTTATGAGAGCACGACGTCAGCAGGACGATTTTGCCAGACAGCACGAACGCAATGACAACCAAAGAAGGATGGGTCTGCTGATCGAGTTGAAGGATACCAACGTGCGCCTTGCCGACGTCAGCGCAAGGCTTCGCGCCGCCAGCCAAAAGTTGCAGCCCACGGGAGCTGCCGCACTGCCGTTGCCGGTTGCCGGCGAGAAGGTCCAGGCCGAGGTCACGATCATTCGCAAGGTCGGCGAAGAATGGCGAAAACAGCTTGCCCAAGAAGACACCGAGGTCATGCCGGGAGACACGATCGAGGTCAGATTCAGCAGCGCTCTCGAAAATGCGGCGACCCGATAGATCGGGCCGCGTTTCGCAACCGCTTTACTGCCTGAAGGCCCTGGAAAACTGGTCGGTAAGGGGCTTCATCAAGTAGGACCAGACACTGCGCTCGTCGGTTCTTATGTGGACTTCGGCGGGCATGCCCGGTTTGAGTATTTTCTCTCCTGTCAGGCACGTCGCTTCATTCTCGACGTCGATGCGCGCCGAAAAAAAGGAAAGCTGGCGTTGCTGATCCTTGATCAGATCCGCTGAGACGCGCTTGACCGAGCCTTCGCAAGCAGGTGTGGTGCCGGCGTCGAACGCTGGAAAGCGGATCGACACCTGCTGTCCGGGATGAATCTCATCGATACGCGACGGAGGAATGGAAGCGTCGACGACAAGGTTGTCGGAATCGGGCACAATCATCATGAGCACCTCTCCTGCGCCAATCACGCCTCCTACGGTATGGACCGAGGATTCTTGTACTGTGCCCGATTGCGGGGCACGAATGTCTGTCCTGCTGAGTTCGTCTTCGGCCACCACCTTGCGCTCACTGAGTTCGGTCTGCTTGGCTTCCGTTTCGCGAAGTTCGTTGGTCACGTCGCTCCGCATTTGTTCGTCGAGCTGAAGCACCTGCAGGTCCGTTTCACTGATGTGAGCTTGTACCTCTGCTATCGCTGCGACAAGGCGCCCCGATTCGCCGCGAGCCCGGGTCTTGTCCAGGCTGACATTGCTCAACCTCTCCTTGGACACCAACTTCTTTGCGTAGAGAGATGCGACATCGGCAAGGTTCTTGGTCAGCAGATCCAGAGACTCGTCCGTTGCAGACTGCTGCGATTTGAGGCCATCGATCTGACGTTCCAGCTGCTTCGCGCGGCTTTGTAATTGTGCCTTCTGGCCAGCCAGCGCCGCAGCACGGCTTTCAAACAAGGCACGCTCGCCACTGACAAGTGCCACCACTTGCGGGTCGCCCATTTGAGCGCGAAGGTCGGGCGGGATCTGCATTTCCGGCAGACCCTGGCGCTCGGCCTCCAGTCGGGCCAGACGAATGGTGGCGCGATTGAGGTCCTCGGTGATTATCTGCAGGTTTGCTCGGGTCAATGTGTTGTCCAGCCTGACCAACACATCGCCGGCCTTCACATGATCGCCGTCCTGCGCGAAGATTCCGCCGATGGTGCCGCCGGTTTGATGCTGGACTTTTTTAATGTTACTTTCGACCACCACGGTTGCGGGCGCAATCACCGCGCCGGCAATCTTGGTCAATCCCAACCAGAGCCCTCCGCCAAAGATCAACAGCAAGCTGGTTGCCAGGCCCAAGAGCAGATTGGCCCGGATGCCATCCGGCTCTGGCTTCGTCTCCAACGAACGGCTTTCGCCACCGGCTGCGACGTATGACGACACGGCAACAGCAGAGCGATACCTCGCATATGCCCGGCTGCACCTTTGTGCGGCGGAACGACAATGTGCTGCTAGGCTCCGGACCAGAGTACCCCAGGGTAGATTGGCTCGAATCCCATCCGGCTCCGGCTTCTCCCCGGTCGGCTGGCCTTCGCCGCCAACCGCAGCATATGACGACATGGTCACGTTAGACACTAAGCAATACCTCACGCATGCCCGCTTGCACCGTGCTGCAGCGGAACGACAATGTTTGGCTTGTCCGGGCGCGGGAAGGGCCGGATCACATTTGCCAGAACGTCTTCGCGCGAGCCGAACGAATGGAGCATCCCGTTCGACAGGACGAGTACCTGATCGATGTTGACGAGAGCGGAGGGGCGATGCGCAACGACGATCACGATACCGCCGCGCTGACGCACTGCCAGGATTGCGCCGGCCAAAGCAGCATCACCGTCTGCATCCAGATTGGAATTTGGTTCGTCAAGAACGACGAGGAATGGATCGCCGTAAAGTGCCCTGGCAAGCCCGACGAGCTGCCTCTGCCCAGCCGAAAGGGCCGCGCCGCCTTCTCCGATGCGTGTTTGAAAACCCTGCGGAAGACGCATGATCATCTTGTCCACGCCCGCAGCCTTGGCAGCTGCCAGCACGCCTTTTGCGTCGCGCTTGCCGCCGAACCTCGAAATGTTGTCGGCGATCGTCCCGTCGAACAGCTCAACGTCCTGCGGAAGGTAGCCAATATGAATGCCGAGCAGTTCTGAATTCCACTGATCGAGCGAGGCGCCGTCCAATCTTACCGTGCCACGAAGCGGCTTCCATGCCCCGACCAAAGCGCGCACGAGCGTGGTCTTGCCGGAGCCGCTCGGGCCGACGACCGCCAACCCTGCGCCTCTCGCCAAGCGGAAGCTTACATTGAAGATGGTGGGCTTCTGCAGGCTTGGTGGCGCGACGGTCAATTCCTCGACCGCAAGCTCAGCCTTCGGGCCGGGCAGTTCCATTGGCTCTTGCTGGCTATCAAAAGCATCCAGGGCTGCCGACAGCTCGGTATAGCTTTTGCGGGTTGCCAGAAACCCTCTCCAGTTTGCGATCGCCACATCGACCGGCGCCAGCGAGCGGCCCAGCAATATGGACGATGCAATGATCACGCCAGGCGAGGCCTCGCCGCCGATCACAAGGTAGGCACCAAGCCCTAGCACACATGATTGCAGGGCCATTCGGAGCGTCTTCGACAGTGAGCTTGCTGCGCCGACGACGTCGGAGAGCCGTTCCTGGTTCTTCAGATAAAGATGACTGACCTCGTTCCAGCGCCGGCTAAGCGGGGCGGAAAGGCCCATCGCCTGAACAACCTCTGCGTTGCGGCGGCCGGAGTCGGCCAGAAGCCGCTGCGCTACGAGTGTCTCAGATGCACGAGCCGCAGGTTTGCGGCCGATGATCTCGGCAACCACCGTCAAAAACACAACGGCACATGCGCCGAGCGTTGCCAGCACGCCAAGCGCGGGATGCAGCAGATAGATGACCACCATATAAAATGGTATCCAGGGAGCGTCGAATAAGACTGTCGGCCCGAGCCCGGAAAGAAAGCCACGTAGCTGGTCCAGATCACGAAGCGGGTGTACCCGGTTCGCATCCGGCCCGGCGACGAGGGGCAGGGAAAGCGAGGCTGCGAACGCTTTTTGCTGCAGATTTCTATGCAGGCGGCTGCCGATGCGGACCAACAGGCGAAGCCTCACGAAATCGAGGAGCCCATAGGCCGCGTAAAGTCCCAGCATCCCGACTGTAAATCCGACAAGAGTCGGCACGCTCTGCGAAGGCAGCACGCGGTCATAGACCTGGAGCATGTAGACGGAGCCGGTCAAGGCGAGGATATTTATCAATGCCGAGAAAATGCCTACGCCGACGAGGCCGTGCACACAGCCGAACATTGCGGAGCGGAGATCGAGCGAGCGCCCTTTGGTCGACTTCATGATGTGCGCTCGTTGACGCGAAATTGCCGCGCAATCTCGTCGATTCTTTCGATGAGGGACAAACTTTAACCTTCCGGGAAGCAGCAGCCCCGCCCCGCTGCTGAACATTACGAATTGCTTACATACGTGCCTTCTTTGATTAAAATGTAGCAAAATCGTGACGCCAGGCTGAGAATTCGGCAACTGGCTCGCCAGGCTGGGGATAACCGGGTCGAGTAAGGAGATATTCCTAATCATGACACGGCGCAGAAGCTTATGGTCATCTTTGTAGCATCAAGGCTTCAAAGCGTCTGGGGAGGGATCGGTTTTGATTTTGTCGATCGAGAGTTAAACGGTTTTGAGATACACTTCATCGGTACGCAATTGTCGGCCACCAACGCCGGCTAAATCGGGAGGCGAGTGTCGTGAGCGAAGAGATCAACGTTGCCGATGCCTACGGCAGGGGGCGCAGCACCTTCATGGGATTGCAGTTGCTGGTCTCGCCCGGTGCGCTTGTTCCTCGGCCGGAAACGGAACTGCTCGGCAAGGCCGCTCTCGATGTCCTGAGCCAACTGAACCTGCCGGTGCCTCGCGTTGTCGACATGTGCTGTGGGGCGGGCAATCTGGCGTGCGCCATCGCGCACCACGCTCCCACCGCGCGCGTGTGGGCAAGCGATCTTACCGACGGATGCGTGGAGGTCGCGCGCCGCAACGTCACCCATCTTGAAATCGAGGACCGGGTAACGGTGCTTCAGGGCGACTTGTTCAGCGCCTTCTCAGGCTTGGAGCTCGATGGCACGATCGACGTGATCGTTTGCAACCCGCCCTACATTTCGGAAAAACGGCTCGAGGGCGACCGTTCGCATCTGGTCGAGCTCGAGCCGCGTGAAGCATTCGCAGCCGGCCCCTACGGCCTGAGCATCCACATGCGGGTGCTCAAGGAGGCGCCGCGCTATTTGCGGCGCGGAGGCATCCTGCTTTTCGAGGTGGGGCTTGGCCAGGACCGGCAGGTCATGAGTTTGCTCGAGCGTTCCAAGGCCTATTCGAGTATCCGGGCAGTCACCAACCAGGCCGGTGAGGGCAGGGTGGTTGTGGGACATACGAGGGCGCAGGCGTAAGCATCGCAGCCGCGGCAGGTAGACGCGCTGTCGCGGCTAGAAACGGCCGGGAAGTTGAAACAGAGTTGCGCGAGATTTCGGCGATCAGTTTCTCTTGCGTCAGTTTCTCTTGCGCATGACGTATTGCGCAATTCCCTCGATGGAATCGAGATTCTCCGGCAGCAGCTCGCTGTCTTCGACCGTGATGCCGAAGGTCTCCTCGATGAAGCCGATAACCTCGAGCACACCCGTCGAGTCCACGATGCCCTGGTCGAGTAGCGAGGTGTCGCTCTCCAGGCTCTCGGGATCGGCTATATAGAAATTCGAAGCCAGGAAAGCGCGAATTTGTTCGCTGCAGGTATCGGTTCTATCCTTGGTAGATAACATTGATTTCGCCTCCGGTACAAAAGATGAATGCTGATCAACTTCGCCCTGGTACCGACTCATGACAGGGCCGTTTTTTTGAGCTTACCCGTGTCGGTCATCGGCAGACTGGGTACGATGACGATGGACTTCGGAACCATGAAGTTTTCCAGCCGTCTCTGGCACTCTTTCTGCAACTGCTTTTCACCGATCATGCTTCCCTGCTCCATCACGACAAATGCCTTCACTGCTTGCCCGAGCAGCTCGTCCGGAACGCCGATGACCGCGGCTTCCCGTACGCCCGCAATGTTCATCAACACGTTTTCCACCTCCTTCGGCGCTATCTTCTCTCCGCGCGATTTTATGATCTCGTCGCCGCGACCGACGAAGTAGAGATAGCCCTCGGCGTCCATCCGGCAGTAGTCGCCGGTGTATAGGACCTGCTCACCCGGCAGCGGGCCAGGCTTGAGCTTCCTGGCTGTCGCCTCCGGCTTGCCCCAATAGCCCTTCATCACCGTCGCTCCGCGGATGACGAGCTGACCAACGATGCCGGGGCCGACCCGCCTGTCATGCTCGTCGACAATCCACATTTCCGTATTGGGGATGGCGATCCCGACGCTCGACGGCTTTCGCTCCAGATCCTCCGGCGGCAGGTAGGTGCAGCGCTTGCATTCGGTAAGGCCGTACATCGAATAGATGCGGGCGCCAGAAAACAGCTCCTGCAGCAGGAGAATGTGCTTGAGCGGCAGGGCGGCCGCAGTGTTCGTGACGTAGCGAATACTCGAAAAATCCTGATCCCTGAGAGACCTGAGCTCCCCGAGTGCGGCGAAGATGGTCGGTACGCCGGGAAAACCCGTCACCCTTTCTTGCTTGATCAGCCCAAGGATCTGCGCCGGGAAGGCGAACGAGCGCTCAAGCACCAGCCGGGCGCCCGCGCCGAATGCCATGATCATCTGGTAAAGACCGTAGTCGAAGGCGAGCGGCAGGACATTGAGGATCACCTCGTCTTCGGCAAGCGCCAGGTATGAGGAAATCGAGGCGCACGCGGCGATCATGTTTCGATGCGTCAGCATCACCCCCTTGGGCTCGCCCGTCGAGCCGGATGTATAAATGATCGCAGCGAGATCGATGTCGATGCAGCGGCGCGAGGGCGGCGTGCTGCGGGCTGCCGCGACCGCGGCGTCCCAGCGCACAGCATGCGGCAATTCTTGCAGGTCGCTGTGTTCGATCGGCCCGGAGACGATCATGCGGCGCAACGATGGGCAATTCCGCGCCGGCTCCCTGAAAATCGAGTGCAGGTGTTTGTCGGTGATCAGTGCCGTCGGGCGGCAATCGTTGAGCAGATAATCAAGCTTGTCGCTTTTGGTGAGCGGATTGACGATGCACACCACGGCGTTGGCCTTGAGCACCGCCCAGAACGCAATGACGGCCTCGACAGTGTTGTCGGCGAAGACCACCACGCGATCGCCACGCGCAATTCCGGCATCGGTCAAATGGTGCGCTATGGCGTTCGAACGCATATCGAGATCGCCATAAGTGACACGTTGATTGCCGCACACCAGGGCCACCTTCTCGCCGAGCCGGCTGGCAGAGTGGGTGAGATAGTCATGCAGGAGCGGTACGGCGCCATGCATCATGCGAGCACCTCTTCGCGGTGTTCGCGGTCGATATCGATGCTGAGCTTGAGCGTGCGAGCCCCACTTGGAAGGCTCGCGATAAATTGCCGATGAAGAAGCTGCGTCGACAGCACCCCGACAAGCGCCATATTGTCGGAGTTGGACAGGTCGCCGTCGCCGGCGCTGGCCTGGCACTTGTTCAGGAGCCGGGTAACCGACTTGGGATCGAAGACGTTCGCTTCGCGCAGCGCCGCCTCCGAAAGTGCTTCGCGAATGTAGGCCGGAGCGCCATCTGCGACAAAGCAGAGCGCGTTGGGGGCCCGGTAAGGCTGCTTCTTGCGGGTGACGATTTCCGACGGCACGATCGGTTGCGCTACGCGCTTCAGCACATGCTTTTCATCGAGCACGCGCAGCTTGTAGGCGGCAGGAAGCGAATTCGCGAGTCTCACGAGTTCATGATCGAGGAACGGGAAGCGCCCCTCGACGGAATGAGCCATCAGCATTCTGTCCCCTTGTGAGGAAAGCAGGTATCCCGACATCAGCGTCTGAATCTCTATATACTGGTCCTGCGCAAGAGAGCCCCATCGCGAAAACTCCGGCGGCAGGCGGGCAAGCAGCTCGGACACGGCGTTGCGGCGCTCCGTTTGGGCGCGCATGTCTGCCGAAAACAGCCGCTTGATGGCGCTTGTGGTACGCCAGCGCGTGCCATGCGCAAAACCAGGCGCGTCACAGGCGTGGATGTCGCGCCCGAAGAACTGGCGTGCCATCGCCTGCTGCTGCACCGGCGAGCGGCTGAGATAGGGATAGAGGCGCTCCAGCAGCCGCGAGCGTCGCGTCGAGGCGGGCTGGCGTCCCCAGAAGCGGCGGACCTTGCCCTCGCGGAACAAATCGTAGCCGGCGAACATTTCGTCGGCCCCTTCGCCGGTCAGCACGACCTTGATGCCGTGCTGGCGCACCAGTCTCGAGAGCAGGAACAGCGGCGCCGGCGCGGTCCTGAGGATTGGCCGCTCGGTGTGGTAGATCACCTCAGGGAAGATGCCAGCGATATCGCTGCGCGAAACAACCACCTCATGATGGTCACTGCCGGCCACGCCGGCAACCAGGCGCTGGAAATGCGTCTCATCATACTCGGCGTCGGCAAAACGCAGCGAGAAAGTCTGGAAGCGCTCGCCCGCGAAGCGTCTCCCCAGCGTGGCGACCAGCGAGCTGTCGAGCCCGCCGGACAAATAGCAGCCGACCGGCACGTCGGCGCGTACTATCCTGAGCGCCGTCGCGGCTTCCAGGGCGCTGCGCACTTCCTCCACCGCGTCATCAAGCGAGCCGGTGAATTCATCATCGCCGGGTCCGTCAACCTCTGGATAGTCAGGCTTCCAAAAAGCCCGCTCCCGGACGACGCCGCTGTCATAAATGCGGACATGCCCCGGCGTGAGTTCGCTTACTCCTCCAAACACGCCTTGTGGCGGCGCGACAGTCCAGAGTGTGAAAGTCTGATCGATGCCGGCTGGATCGAAGGCGCGGGGTATATCCGCATCGGCCGCGAAAATGGCCTTCACCTCGCTGGCGAAGTAAAGCCGTCCGCCATGCTCGCAAAAGTGCAGCGGGCAGATGCCGAACCGATCCCGCGACAAGACGAGACGACCTGCCACGGAGTCCCAGATGGCGACTGCCCACTGCCCATTCATTCGCTCGAAGGCGGCCTCGCCCCAGGCATGATAGGCATGGACGATGACCTCGGTGTCGCTGCGTGTGCGAAAGCGATAACCGAGCGCGACCAGGTCTTGTCGCAGCTCGACGTAATTGAAGATTTCGCCGTTGAAGACGATCCACATTGTGTCGCCCGCGCCGGCGAGTGGCTGCTGGCCGCTTGCGAGATCGATGACGGACAGGCGGGCATGCGCCAATCCTGCACGTCTGTCCCGGTAAAGGCCGCGTTCGTCCGGGCCGCGATGCGCCAGCGCCCCCGCCATGCGTATCAGCGCATCGCGGGAAGGGGGCGCCGCTGCGGCGCTCAGCGACACAATTCCGGCGATGCCGCACATCGCCTAGCCCTCGCCCATTGAAGAGGACACCAACGGCCGCGCGTGAAGATAACGTGCGGCGCGCCGCTTGCTGTCGATATCCTTGAAAACCTTCTGGACCTGCATCACGGTGAGGCCGGTTGCCTCGGCGACGTCTTCGTCGGCGATCCCATGGTTCAAGCCGTAGAGGCACAGATCCATCAGATAATAAGGAAGCGCGAAGTAGAACTCCTCCTGACTCTGCGCCATCGAGAAGGTGTCTGTGGTGGGCGGTCTGCGCCGGACCTCTTCCTCCACCCCAAGATATTCGGCCAACTGGTAGACCTGGGTCTTGTAGAGGTGGACGATTGGCATCAGGTCGGCAATTCCGTCGCCCTGCTTGACGAAGAAGCCCTGGTCGTACTCCAGGCGGTTCGGCGTGCCCGCTACCGCGTAGTTGAGGCGGTCGGCATGGTAGTATTCGGTCATCTTGCGCAGGCGCTGCTTGTAGTTGGTTGCAGCGACGATCTGCAGATAGGCTGCCGACGGCAGGCGCACCGTGTCGGTCCTGCCCTCGGGGTCCTGAACCGTGAGGCGCGTGATGTTGAGACCGTTGCTCTCGAGAACCGAGGCGAGCACCAGCTTGCATTTCCAGCTGTCCCCATATTCGGGAACGACGGTCTGGATTGCTTCGGTCTGCCGTCTATAGGCGCCGACCGCTTCCAGGGCCGGCGTTATATCCTCCAGGATCGTTTCGATACCAAGGTGTGCGGCGACAATGCGGCCGAGCCTCAGTGAGTCGCCGGAGGAATGGCGCTCCGGCATGAATATCCCGAGGACCTTGCCTTTCCCAAAGGCGCGAACACACAACGCCGCAACGACGGAGCTGTCAATGCCGCCTGAGAGGCCGACAACCACCCCTCGACGTCGCAGCGTGCCGAAGACCTGCTGGCGCAAGATCTGGACGATGCGATCGACTTCCGCGCCAGCGTCGAGCACCAGGGCGTCTTTGCCGAATGTTGAGATCAGGTCGATGGCTTGTACTCCAGTTTGCGAGACTCGATTGGCGAATAGGTTTTCGCCACCGCTTTCTCGATAAGGGGACGATTGGTGGTAAGGTGAGGCTCTACAACCAGATCGATGTGGCTGCCGACGATCGGAATCACGTCCAGATGGGCGAAGACGCTATCCCAGCCGATTGCCAGAGGCATTCCGGGTCGAGCACAGCGGAACAGGGTGCCTGTGATCGGCAGAGCCGGCTTTGGCTCGGCCACCCACTGGAAGAAGGCTTGCGCGCGCAAAACCTCTTGCAGTTCCAGTTTGGTTCTAAAGCTCGTCGCGTTGAACTGTCCTTGAGCGAAGCGGTCGAGAAACTGGACCAGTTGTGCCTCGCGCTTCATTGCCACGGCGACTTTCGCGAGGGCGCGGCATGCCATCCGGTAAGCGGACACGCGGTTGGTTCGGATTCGATTGAATGTGCGCGTAAACGTCTCCCAGCGGGCGCTTCGCTCCCCGACGAGGCTGGTGTCGAGGATGCCGAGGAACTTTACGGTTCGCCCCGCTGCCAGCAGCCGCGCCGCAACTTCGAAGGCAACAGCGCCGCCGAGCGAATGGCCGAGAAGTCGTACATGGCCCGAGGGTTGGGCGCGGCGGATCTGGTCGACGGCGGCGTCGGCCATATCGGCGAGGCTGTCTTGTCCGCGCAGTATCATAGCCAGGGCCGGATACCTGATCGGGGCAACGCGGGTCACCTTGCCCATCGCTGCTGCAAAGGCTGCAAGGCTCGGGCCATAGCCGACGGACCCCGGGAACAGAAAAAGAATGGGAGGGTCGTGCTTCTGGGCGCGCGCGCTTTGATCGCCTGCCTGGGCGGACACGACCGCCTTGACCATTTGCTCCAGGCTCATCCCGACGGTGAAGGCCTCAAGGCCGAGTTCCTGCCCGATGGCGCTTTCGATTTCCATGACGCAGTGCAGCAGCTTCAGCGAATCTCCTCCGGCGTCATCCCAGCGTCCTGCCGCCACGCGCGTATTGAGAATGCTGGTCCATGCCCGCTGGACAACCTGCTGCGCGGTCAGCTTGCCTCGCGGCTCGAGCGGACGCGCGGTCGCCGCTGTCTCTCTGGCTGAAAGATCCATCTCTGCAAGTGTCGTGATGTCGACTTTGCCGCTCGGCAGACGCGGAATCTCGGCGATCGTGTGCAACCGCAAGGGACGCAGCGGCGGCGGCAGATTGGTCCTGACAAGCTGGCGAAGCTCGTCCGAAAAGGTCGCTTCGGCCGAGCGCCGAGGAACAGCAAAGGCGACAAGCTCATTCGCGGCCGTCACGATTGCCACGGCATCCGCGACAGAGGGTGCACAACGCAGCACCCGTTCGAGTTCGGCTGGCTCGACGCGTCGACCGTTGATTTTTACCTGGCGCCCCTTGCGACCGACGATGTGCAGTAGGCCTTGATCATCAAGTCGAACGAGGTCACCTGTCGCGAAAATCCGAAGGCCTGGATCGTGCGGGTCTGATGTTGCCGGCACAACCGCCCCGTCCTCCCAATGGCCAAGCAAGACATACGGGCTCCTGATCAGAAGCTCTCCGCTGCGGCCCGGTTGAACGCGGCGGCCCGCTTCGTCGACAATTGCGAAGGTGATTCCAGGCAGCAGCCAGCCAACTGGAACCGAATCTCCATGCTCTGGCCAGTCTCGCGGCAGGAACCATTGCGAGCCGGTGGTCTCGGTTGACGAGTAACCGATCTGGATAAGGCACGTATCGGAGACGGCCTTGCGCAGCAGGGCGATGTCGGTCCAGGGCACCTTCTCGCCACCGATCCGGGCGACTCTGAGTGAATGGAACGCTTCTGCAGGTCCGTCTGCCATAAGCGCGCGAAGCAGTGCCGGCACCAGATAGGTGATTGTCACGTCTTCGGATCGCACCAGGCGTTGAACGGCGCGCAGGCCGACCGCTTCGACTTCGACCAGATGCAAGGTGGCGCCGGTGAGAAGAGCAGCAAGAATCTCCCGGCACCCGGCGATTGTGGCGGGTCCGGTCAATGGCAGGAAAACATCATCCGAGTTGATGTGGCACGCATCGACATATTGCTGGACCCGGCACAGCAAGCTGCGCTGGCTGTTAACGATGCCTTTGGGCCGGCCCGTACTCCCTGACGTATAAAGCACGATGGCGGGCGCATCGACCGAGACGGAATAAGAACGAGGCACTTGCCCAGCCTGCGAGGCCGCACTGGTCGACACATCGATCCAACTGACCAGGTGGGGCAATCCATCGGGTCGGACATTGCCCTCGCCCAGGACAGCTGAGAGCCGCGCCCCGGCC
Organism: Mesorhizobium sp. M0633; assembly: GCF_040320645.1. Lineage (NCBI taxonomy): Bacteria > Pseudomonadati > Pseudomonadota > Alphaproteobacteria > Hyphomicrobiales > Phyllobacteriaceae > Mesorhizobium > Mesorhizobium sp. M0633. Next base: position 272,569 of record NZ_JAMYQC010000002.1, on the reverse strand, counting down.
ACGATTTCAAGGATACGCGAGCTAGGATCTCGCGCGTTGAGTGGCACCGAAGGCCGCCCAGCCGTCATGCTTGCCAGCATGGCAATGGGATACCAGGCCGAGTTGGCCTGAAGAATCCCTATCGCCTGTCCGTCTGGGACGGTCGCCGCGATCTGGTGGGACAGCGTCTCGACTGACCGGAGGAGCTGGGAATAGGTCAGACGATTGGCGCCGTCGCTGATTGCAAGCTTGTCGGGGTACTGGCGGACGACATTTCTCAGGTGATCGAAGGCCGCAATGTTGGTAAAATCGACGCCCAATCTTTGAAATGGGCGCAGTACGGGACCACCCTGATCCAGTGCGTATTGTGGGACACTGGACCAATTATCGGAGGTCGTTGTCTGACAATCCACCGCTAGATCCTGATCCGCGACTTCTGATCCCAAATATGCCGAAGACATGAGTTGCCTACGCTAAGATTAGGGTCACTTATCGCCCCCCGCCCCAATCTTTTCATCGATCATTCTGATGATGCCCTGATCTTCCCTCAAGGGCGCTTGGTTAGTCACTTCGCCTGTTTCGCAAGCCGCCGGCCGAGCCAATCATGCCGGGCTCGCTGGCTGTTGTGGTGCGCATGACACGGACACATGCCAAGGCGGGCTCGAAGACCAAGGTGGGGTCGAAGATGGAATTGCCGCTATTCAGGCATATTGCCTATTCGGTGGTTCTTCCGGACGACACCGGCGATGCTTCGGTGTCGGAATAGCTGCCGGGGACGAAACAATAGGCATAGATCTGTCCCCGATTTTCGTCGGTCACGCGGATCCAATCCTTTTCCCACGTTCGGAAGGTAATACGCCCGCCCGTCATCATAGCTGCGGCTCTGAACGGACTCGGCGCGTTGACAACGCGCACCGAGATAACATCGTCGCCGTCCATACGCTCGACGAGATACGTCTGCATGAAAGCCTCCCCATGCCCCGCTAGATCACCCGCACTTTAACGCCGGCTAATGAATTCGGTTGCAACTGCTTGGCGAAACTTTGGGTCCGATACTTTCCGTACCCACCGGCAACTTGGTCCTCCGTATCCGTCAGGTTTTTCAGCGACGGGATGCCAGTTCAGGGGAGGGCAGGCTGATTGCGGCCATGCCGGCGACATGCCAATCTGCGCCGCAACGTTAGGCCCCTGCCTCCGCGGGCAATGGAAAAGGCGCTCGAATGGGCTCCTTTATGCTGTCCGTGATCTGGCATTCTGCCCGTGATTTGGCCTCATCGGACGACCCTGCAGGCCTTTGCGGGACATCCACATAGCGTGGCGTCGCCATCACCGAGGCATAGCAATGTGCGTCGGCAGAGAAATGGGACGGTTCGAGGTTTTCTGAACCTGCCTCACGACGACTGCGTCGTGTCGACGATCCGTTGGAACAGAAGACCTGGCGCTGGAACGTCAATCGTATTTGGCCAGGAAGCGCCCGACGGCGCTGAGGCAGTCGTACTTTTCCTCCACATGCGGCATGTGGCTGGAATTCGGGAAGACCAGGCCTTCAACGTACGGGATAAGATCCAGAAAGGGCTGGACGCAGGCCTCGGTCGCTTCGTCGTAGAAGCCGCGGAAAACCAGGGTCGGCGCCTCGATCCGATGCAGGCGGTCGACGATGGTCCAATTCCGCATCGTGCCGATGACGTGGAACTCATTGGGACCGTTCATGGTGTGATAGACGGTCGGATCTTCCTCGATTGCCGCAAATGTCCGGGCGACCTCTGGCGGCATCGGAACGACGCGACAGACATGACGGTCGTAGAAAGCCTTCGTCGCCGCAACATATTCGGGGTGATCGGTGGTTCCCGCCGCTTCGTGCCGGTCGAGCGCACTTTGCACATCGGCTGGCAACTCGGTGCGCAATTGCCGGGCTCCTTCCACCCACAGCGCCATCGAGGCCAGCGAATTGGCCAGGATCAATGCCTTGAGCCCCTCAGGGCGGCGCACGGCGTGCTCGGCCGAGAGTATGCCGCCCCAGGACTGGCCGAGCAGGGCATAATGGCCGGCAATGCTGAGATGGGCGAGCAACGCATCGAGTTCGCCCAGGAAGAAATCGACGGTCCAGAAGTCGCCGCCCTTGTCCGGCAGATGGGTCGATTTGCCGTTGCCGATCTGATCGTAGTGGATGACGGCTCGCCCGGTTCCGGCAAGCTCCTTGAATGAGTCCACATAGTCGTGGGTGCAGCCCGGTCCACCATGAGCGACGACCAGGGGCAGCTTGCCCGACCCGAGGTCCCCGGTCACACGGTACCAGGTGCGATAGCCCTTGTAGTCGCTAAATCCTTCGGTGATCGCATGTGCCGTCACAGTCCAAGCTCCGCATCATGGCGCGGCAGGAGCCACTTTGGTGCACCCCTCCCAAGCCTTGTTTGCGGCCGACGGTACTAAGCGGCCCAGCGCATTTACAGCTAGCACTTTTTATAGGTTCGCCGGTTATGGGTTTGCCCGAGGCAAGGCCGATCCCCCGCAGGTCGCGAGCCTCAATGCTCCGGTTCGAGCAGCCGGTAATGGGCGGCGAGCGCGATGGCATGGAAGCGGTTGCGCGCGCCAAGCTTTCGCGTCGCCGCGTTGAGGTGCAGCGTTGCGGTAGGCACCGCGCGGCCAATCTCACGCGCGACCTGCTTGGCCGTCAGTCCGGCAGCGGCCAGGCGCAGGCACTGACGTTCGCGCGACGTCAGATGGACATGTTGGCAGGTGCGGATTCCGGCGTCGAAACCGGCGTAGGCGGAGTCATGCAGCAGATGACCCAGATCTCCGATCTCGGCGATCAAGGGTCTGGCTTCGAGCTCGAACCCGGCCTCCGGATCGGCACGGATCGCGGTGAAGGTGGCGAGATCGCCGCCGGCAAGGCGAATGGGTACGGTGACGCCGCAGGTCATCCTGGTGTCAAGCAAATAGCTGACCACAGGATCGTGCTTGGACTGGAGCACGCGCTGCATGACGGTGCTCTGAACGCCGCTGTGCGACCAGAGAAACGGTCTCGATACGGTGAGCGCGGCCTCCTGCACCGGGTCAAGCTGATAATATCCGCCCTTGCACCAGAGATCCTGCATGTCGCGCGGCACGTTGCGCAGAGCCATCAACGAGGGCGTGATAAGCTCGCCCTTGTGACTGACCGGCACGGGCGTATAGTCGTAGATGAATGCGGTGAAACCGATGGGCTCCAGCACCTCCGTTGCCACCGCCATGGCAGCGTCGATGCTCATTCCGGTTTGGAACCGGCTCTCTAGATCGCCTGGAAGGCTTTGCATCGGGCAAGCTTACCCGCTGATGATTGCTTGTCAAATAGCCATGTCGGCCGGCTGCTCAACAAATAGGCGCGGATAAGCCTGTCCGACCCTATCTATCTTAATAGCTATCCCGTCCGGCTTCGCTCGCCGTAATCTTTTGCGATTGGGCCAAGTAGCGGACACCGTTCGCAAACCCAGACTGTTTCAGCCGCGCAATGGTCGATCGACCGGGTTCAGCGCGGCAAAAGCCGACACGCCTCCATGAGGGAACAAATATGCGACCCCAAAAAGCATTTGCAGCGTTGATACCCTGCCTGGCTCTGCTCGGCGTGACCATGATGTCGCCGGCAAGCAGTGCCTTGGCCACCGAGGGCAAGCCAGGCGGCACACTCCGACTGCTGGCCAATGCCGCGGCAGGCACCGCCGATCCGCACATCAACTACACGCTGCAGTATTTCCAGATCAATTATGTCCTCTACGATGGCCTGGTGACCTACAAGAAGGCCGGGGACAAGACCGGCTTCGAAGTCGTCGCGGACCTGGCGGAAAGCCTCCCGCAGGTCGAGAACGGCGGCAAGACCTACGTCTTCAAGCTGCGCAAGGGCATCAAATTCGCGGATGGCTCGGATGTCACCACGAAGGACGTGGTGGCTTCGTTCCAACGCATCTTCAAGATCAGCGGGCCGACGGCCGGGACCTTCTACAAAGGCATCGTCGGCGCGGATGCGTGCTTGAAGGCCCCCGCTGCATGCACCCTCGAAGGTGGCCTGTCGGTCGACGATGCGGCCGGAAGCATTACCTTCAACCTGGTCCAGCCGGATGCCGAGTTCCTGCAGAAGCTGGCCGTTCCACACGCGTCGATCCTGCCGGCGAGCGCGCCGCTGAAGGACGCCGGCACCCATCCGATCCCGGGTACCGGACCGTACATGATCGCCAGCTACGACCCCAACAAGCTGATGAAGATTGTGCGCAACCCTCATTTCAAGGAATGGAGCAAGGAAGCGCAGCCGGCTGGATATCCGGACGAGATCGACTACGAATTCGGCCTAACCGACGAGGCGGCGGTGACCGCTGTCGAGAACGGGCAGGCGGACTGGATGTTCGACCCACCGCCGTCCGACCGTCTCGCCGAACTCGGCACCAAATATGCCGCGCAGGTCACGGTTCACCCGCTGACGGCAATGTGGTATGCGCCGATGAACACCAATCTGGCGCCGTTCAACGACATCCGCGTTCGCCAAGCCGTGAACTTCGCGATCGACCGCGCCGCGATCGTCAAGCTGTTCGGCGGCAGCAATCTGGCGCAGCCGGCCTGTCAGATCCTGCCGCCGGGCTTCCCGTCATTCGCAGCCTATTGCCCGTTCACCGCCAATCCAGGTGAGAAGTGGTCGGCGCCGGATATGGACAAGGCCAAGCAATTGGTCGCGGAATCGGGAACCGCAGGTCAGGAGGTGACGATCATCACCGAGGACACCACGGTCTCCAAGGCGATCGGCGTCTACCTGCAGGATGTGCTCAACCAGCTTGGCTACAAGACGTCGGTCAAGCCGATCTCGCAGAACATACAGTTCACCTACATCCAGAACACCAATAACAAGGTGCAGATTTCGATCTCGCAATGGTTCCAGGATTACCCGGCGCCATCGAATTTCCTGCAGGTCTTGTTCAGCTGTGCCTCGTTTACGCCGGGCTCCGACGCCTCGGTCAATATTTCGGGGTTCTGCGACAAGTCGATCGACGCATCGATGGACGAGGCAGAGGCAGCCACCATCGCCGATCCGGCCAAGGGCGCGACACTCTGGACCGCCATCGACAAGGCTGTGACGGACAAGGCTCCGGTCGCTGTCCTGTTCACGCCAAAGCGCGTCGATGTGATCTCTTCCAGGCTGAAGAACTTCACCTTCAGCCCGCAATTCTACTGGATTGTCAGCCAGTCCTGGGTGGAATAGCCGACCGGAGCCAATGCGACGGAGTGCCGCTGGCTCTCCGTCGCATTTCCTTTTCCGGCGGATCAGCGCATCTTCCAGGCCGCGATTTTCCCAGGCAACCCTGTTCATGGTCAATGTCATTGCGGACCAGCCTGCCATCCCGGTTCGCCGGGCCACCGATGGCCCGTGGCGCACCGCTTGGCGCAAGCTGAAAGGCGATCGTTCGGCAATATCTGCCTTCGCCGTGCTCGTCGTCATCGTGATCGCCTCGCTCGCGGCGCCGCTTTATGCGCGATACGTCTCCGGCACCGATCCATTTGTGACCAATCTCAATGGCGAGATCGTCGTCGATGGGGTGACCCAGCCGGTGCTGCAGCCCTCCACCGAAGGCCTTGGCCTCGGCATGACGCCGGTCGGGCCGACCTGGCGCATCGGCCCCTATATGCTCGGTGCCGACAACCAGGGCCGTGACGTCGCGGCGCGGCTGCTTTACGGCGGACGGGATTCGCTGTTGATCTCGGGTGCTGCAGCCGTGCTGTGCCTTGTCCTCGCGACATTCCTGGGGGTCGTTTCCGGCTTCTTCGGCGGCATCGTCGACATCGGCCTGTCGCGCATTCTCGACGTGCTCTGGGCTTTTCCGATTTTCCTGTTGGCGATTTCGTTGTCGATCGTGCTGATTGCGCAGAGTATCCAGGTCGGTCCGTTCGAAATCCGCTCCGGCAGCCTGTGGCTACCGGTCTTCATCATCGGCATCGTCTATGTGCCCTATGTGGCGCGGCCGATCCGCGGCCATGTCCTGACCTTAATGCATGCCGAATTCGTCACCGCTGCGATCGGCCTTGGCGCATCGCCCTGGCGCATCCTTTTGCGCGACATCATGCCCAATGTGGTGACCCGCATCATCGTTTTCGTGCCGTTGATCCTGGCGCTCAACATGATGACGGAATCCTCGCTGTCGTTCCTGTCGATCGGCGTGCAGCCGCCGGATGCCAGCTGGGGCACGATCATCCAGGACGGCCAGGGCCTGCTCTATTCGCGGCCGGTCGTGGCACTGGCGCCGGGGCTAGCCATTGTGATCACGGTGCTGGCCCTAAACATTCTGGGCGACGGCGTGCGCGACGCGCTCGATCCGAAATCCTCGCCGAGGGGCGTCTAGTGGTTGCCGCGCTCAGCTTCCGGCTTGGCCAGATGGTGCTGGTTATGTTCGGTATCAGCGTCGTCGCTTTCCTGATCTTCTTTGCGACGCCTGGCGCTGATCCATCGGCGCGCATTGCCGGCCGCAATGCTTCGCAAGAGACGCTGATCCAGGTGCGCCACGATTTCGGTCTCGACCGGCCATGCCGGTGCAATATGGGCTGATGATGAACCGGCTTTTCGTCAGCCGCGATCTCACCTCCTTCGTCAATCGCGGGCAGCGCGTCATTCCGACCGTAATAAGCGCCATTCCCGTGACGCTGTCGCTGGTCGGCGGCGCGGCAGTGCTGTGGGTGCTCGGCGGATTGATCGTCGGTGTGATCGCAGGCGCAACGCGCGGTACATTCATTGATCGCGCGCTGATGATCCTGAGCCTGGTAGGCGTGTCGATCCCGGTCTTCTGGCTGGGCGAGGTCGCCAACCTGCTGACGCAAAGCCGCTGGCACGACAACTGGCTGTTTTCCTGGGTTCCTCCGCTCGGCTACATCCCCCTGACCGAGAATCCCTGGGGCTGGTTCAAGGCGCTCGTCATTCCGTGGTTCACGCTGGCAACCCTTTATGTCGGCCTCTACGGCCGGGTGCTGCGGGCCAGCCTGATCGAGATGATGCAGGAGGATTTCATCCGCACCGCCCGAGCCAAGGGGATCGGCGAGCGGCGGGTGGTGCTGCATCATGGCCTCAGGACCTCGCTGGTCGCATTTGTTACCATGTTCGGCCTCGACTTCGGTGCCCTGGTCGGTGGCGGCGCGCTGCTGACCGAAGTGGTCTTCGGACTGCAGGGCGTCGGAAAACTGACCTACGAGGCGCTGCAGACGCTCGATCTGCCGATGATCCTTGCCACGGTGATCTACGCCGCCTTCTTCGTGGTGATGGCAAACTTCGTCGTCGACGTGGTCTTCGTCTTCATCGACCCGAGGGCTCGCGATGTCGGCTGATGCTCCTCTTCTGGTGGTCAAGGACCTCACCGTCTCCTTCCGCAGCGACGAGGGCCTGGTGCGCGCGGTGGGAGGGGTTTCGTTCTCCGTCGAGCAGCGCGAGATCGTCGGTGTGGTCGGCGAATCCGGTTCGGGCAAAAGCCAGACCTTGCTCGCCATTATGGGGTTGATCGACAGCCCCAACGCTATCGTCTCCGGTTCCATCCGTTTCATGGGACAGGAGCTGATCGGGCTCAAGCGGCGTGCGCTCGATGCCATTCGCGGCCGCCAGATCGCGATGATCTTCCAGGATCCGATGTCTGCGCTCACCCCGGTGCATACGATCGGCAACCAGATCGGCGAGCAGGTCCGCGCGCATGAAAAAGTGTCGGCGAAAGCGGTACGGGCGAGGGCCGTGCAATTGCTGGATGCGGTCGGCATCGCAAATCCGGATCGGGTCATCGACAGCTACCCGCACCAGCTTTCCGGCGGTATGCGCCAGCGCGCGGTGATTGCCATGGCGCTCTCGTGCAACCCGGCGCTGCTCGTCGCGGATGAACCGACTACAGCCCTCGATGTTACCGTGCAGGCGCAGATCCTCGAACTGATCGGACGATTGCGCGACCAGTTCGGTTCCGCTGTGATCCTGGTCACGCACGATCTTGGCGTCGTCGCCGAAGTCGCGGACCGGGTACTGGTGATGTATGGCGGACGCTTTGTCGAGGAGGGCGGCAAGAGCAGCGTGTTCCGGGCGCCGCTGCATCCCTACACATGGGGCTTGTTCGGCTCGATCCCGCCGATGGAGGGACCACGTCCAGTCCGGCTCGCTGCCATTCCGGGAATTCCGCCATCGCTCTCCAACCTGCCGAAAGGCTGCGCCTTCAGCCCCCGCTGCGCCTTTCGCCACGACGCCTGTCTGGTTCAACTGCCGATCATGCAAGGCGAGAGCCATCGCGCCGCGTGCCTGTTGCCGGAGCCTACGCGCAGACAATTCGCTGCCCAGAGGCCTGGCCGCGTGGTCGAGATGCAACGATGAATGCCAGGCCACGCGAACGTCCGCTGCTTCGTGCCGGCGACCTGTCGAAGCGCTATAGCGTCGGCCGCTCGATCTTCCCGGCGCAGCGCCGGACCGTGCATGCGGTTGATACGGTGTCGCTCGACATCTGGCCCGGGGAGACCCTCGGCATCGTCGGCGAGTCCGGTTGCGGCAAATCCACGCTTGGCCGGTGTCTGGTGCGTCTGACCGAAATCAGCTCGGGGTCGCTGGAATTCGAGGGCCGCGACATCAGCGACGCCTCCCAGCGCCAGCTTCGGCCGTTGCGGCGGCAGATGCAGATGGTCTTTCAGGATCCCAGCGCTTCGCTCAATCCGCGCCGGCGGGTCGGCGATCTGCTGGCCGATCCGTTCCGCATCCATGAACGCCTCTCGGCATCGGAAATGGCGGACCGCGTGGCCGAGCTCCTGCGCCGGGTCGACTTGTCGCCCCAGCACGCATCGCGCTACCCGCACGAATTCTCCGGCGGCCAGCGCCAGCGTATCGGCATCGCCCGCGCGCTGGCGCTGCGGCCACGGCTGATCGTGGCCGACGAGCCGGTCTCGGCGCTCGACGTGTCGATCCAGGCGCAGATCGTCAATCTGCTCGCCGACCTGCGCGAGGAGTTCAACTTGACCTATGTGTTCATCGCCCACGATCTTTCCGTGGTGCGTCAAATCTCGAGCCGTGTGGCGGTGATGTATCTGGGGTCGATCGTGGAGAGCGGGCCGACCGACGAGGTCTTTGCGGCGCCCAGACACCATTACACCGCGGCGCTGCGTTCCGCCGTGCCGATACCCAGCATCGACCGGGCGCGGCGCGGCCGGCTGGTGCTCAAGGGTGATCTGCCCAGCCCGATGAACCCACCCTCGGGGTGCCGGTTCCACACCCGTTGCCCAGCTGCCACCCCGATCTGCCGCAGCGACCGTCCGCTTCTCCAAAGCATTGGCGAGGGCCGCCTGGTCGCGTGCCATCATCCCGCCGACGGTTGACTAGGGGAATTCTCGTTCAACGATATCGGATCAGGACCGTTCAGCCGCAATCGTCGCTTCGGCGAGAATAGAGGCCGATCTGGACGCCGCACGATCCGACGCTATGTTGCGATGATCTTCGGAATACCCGTTCAGGCATTCCTCGGCCAATTGCTGGTCGGCCTCATCAACGAGAGCCGGGCCATTTCGCTCGGCTATTCCGTCGCCAACTACAAGCTGGCGGCTTTCGTCATGTCGGCAACATTGGCCGGGCTGGCCGGCGCGCTCAAGGCGATCGTTTTTCAGTTTGCCACGCTCACCGACGTCACCTGGCAGATGTCGGGCGAGGTGATCCTGATGACGCTCCTCGGCGGCATCGGCACCATGGCCGGGCCGATCATCGGCGCCAGTCTGGTCGTCGGCCTGGAAAACACGCTCGCCACCTCGAACTTTCCGGTGACCATCGCCACCGGCCTGACCTTCATGGTCTGCGTGCTGGTTTTCCGGCGCGGTATTGTCGGTGAGGTCTATGCGCGGTTTCTCGGGCCAAAGGGTGACGCGAAAGACTGAACGGCTCAGTTCCGCCTCGCTAGGCGATGCGTAAGCCTTGCGCGTCGAGAAGCACGCAGCCCAGCGGGTCGAAGCAGACATCGACCGCTTCGCCTTCACGCAGCGGCTGGCCGTCGATCAACGTGTTGGCGCGCACCAGCGTGCCGGCGCCGATGTCGATCTCGTAGACCGCATTGCCGCCGAGATAGGAGGTCGAGACGATCCGTCCCGCCAGCCTGTTGGCAGCACCGGCGGTACCGACGGTAAGCTTCTGCGGGCGAACGACGACGGTGACCGCGCTGCCGGTCGCGAGCGCCTTCGGCGCGGCCGCCTTTACGACATGGCCGCTGGCCAGCGCGATCGTCGCCATCTTGCCGTCCATCACTGTCACGCTGCCGGGCAGCATGTTGGCCTTGCCAAGGAAATTGGCGACGAATGCGGTGGCCGGCTGGTCATAGACCTGCGCGGGAGAGCCGATCTGCTCGATCAGGCCGGCGTTCATCACGACGATGTGGTCGGACATCGACAAGGCTTCTTCCTGGTCGTGCGTCACGAAGATAGCGGTGATGCCCGTCTCCCTCTGGATTTTCTTGATCTCGACGCGCATGTCCTCGCGCATATTGGCGTCGAGCGCCGACAAGGGCTCATCCAGCAGCAGCACTTCCGGCTCGAAGACGATGGCGCGGGCCAGTGCGATGCGTTGCTGCTGGCCGCCCGAGAGCTGCGACGGCAGCTTTGTCTCACTGCCGGGCAGCCGCACCATATCCAGCGCCTTCTTGACCCGGCGCACGATTTCCGGTTTCGGCACGTTTCGGTATTTCAGGCCGAATGCGACGTTGTCGAAGACGTTCTTGTGCGGAAAGAGCGCGTAGTTCTGGAACACCAGACCAATGTTGCGCTTGTAGATCGGGATGTCGTCGACCCGCTTTCCGCCGATCGAGATCTGGCCACCGGAGATGTCGACCAGGCCCGCGATCGAGCGCAGGATCGTCGTCTTGCCGCACCCGGACGGCCCCAGCAAGGTGACGAAACTACCCTTGCGGATCGCCAGTGAAAAATCGCGCACAGCGGCGAACTTGCCGTAGAAAATATCGATGTCGCGAAACTCGACCGCAGGCTTTCCTATCGGCTGCCGCTCGCTCTGGGCGAGCGGGTCGCCATCAGCCCCGGCCGAAGCCGGCCGGGGCTGCTGGTCGTGGCTGTTGTCGTCATGCACCTTTCGACACCCTGTCCCATTGCTTGGTCCAGGCGTCTTCGTTCTTCGCCCAGTAGAGCGGATCGGCGAAGGTCAGCGATTTCATCGATCCAGTCGGGTCGAAGGCCGGAAGCGCCGCGATCTTGTCGGTCAGCTTCACCTTGGTCGGGTCAAGCGATGGCGGATAGTTCTGGCCCTCGGCGACGGCGATCGACGTGGCCGGATCCAGCATGAAATTGATCAGCTCCTCGCATTCGGCCATCGGCGATCCCTTGAGCACCAGCATGTCCTCCATCCATGCGTATGAGCCGGCAGGGTCGAGATAGCCGATCGGCTGGCCCTGCTGCTGCAGGGCGGCGACACGTCCTGACCAGGCGTCAGTGACGACGATCTCGTTTCGCGACAGGAGGTCCATGAGTTCCGCGCCGGAACTCCAGAACTTCTTGGCCAGGTCGCGGGTCTCGCGAACCTTGGCCCAGACCGCATCCATGTCCTGGATGTTGTTGGGGTCCTGTTTCATCTGCAGTGCCGCATACCAGACGCGCGTCGTCATATCGGCGTAGCCGCCGATCTTGCCGGCATATTTCGTGTCGGTAAGCAGGTTGGCGCCCTTTTCCTTGGCTTCTTCCGGCGAGATGACCTTGTTGTTGTAGGCGATGCCGGTGGTGCCGTAATCATATGGCACCGCCGACAGCTTCGGCGTGATCTTACGGAACGGCTCGATCATGGCGGTCAGCACATTCGCCATGTTCGGAATGTTCGCCTCGTTGATCTCGGAATTGAAACCGCCATTGACGTATTTGATATAGTAGTTGACGCCGGAAGAATGGACGATCTGGAAGTCGCCTGGTTTCGACGTCTTGATCTTGGTGATGATCTCGTTCTCGTCGCCAAAGGTGCCCTGGACGACCTTGACCTTGGACTTGGCGGTGTAAGGCTGGAACGCGTACTTATCGATCGCCTCCTGCACCACGCCGCCCCATCCGTCGAAGCGCACTTCCGAAACCGCGGCGAGCGCCCGTCCCATCCAGGGCATGGAAAGCCCGGTGGCGGCGGCAGCGGCGGCCGTCAGCGTCAGGAACGATCGGCGGCTGATGTCGCCATTGGCATAGCGTTCGTTGAGCCGTTCCAGTCGTTTGGTGGTTGTCAGTTTCATTTCCATTCTCCCATTTTCATCTTCACTTGCCTGCCTTGAACCAGGTGAGGCTTTGCAGGACGAGCCCGCCAGCCAAGGGAATGCCGACCGTCAAAAGGATCATGACGGTTCCGAGCGCGTTCACCTCGGGGCTGATCGAGATCTTCAGCATCGAAAGGATTTGCGTCGGCATGGTCTCGACGCCCGCCGGCCGCCAGAACAGGCTGGCCGAGGTGTTGTCGAACGAAATGGTGAAAGCGAGCAGAACACTGGCAAGCACTGCGGGAATGAGCAGCGGCAGCGTGATTTCGCGGAATGTCGACACACGCGGCGCCCCGAGCGAAAGCGCCGCCTCCTCATAGGAACGTTTTATGCCGACCATGCGCGCCTGGACGATCAGCACCACGTAGGGGAGCGTGAGCAGAATGTGGCCGAGCACCAGCAGCGTCATGCTGCGCGGCTGGTCGACGGCTTTGATCATGACCAGCAGGCCGACGCCGAGTATCGTTTCGGGGACCAGCGCGGGAAGAATGACAAGCGTGTTGATCGCCTGCTTGCCACGGAACTCGAAGCGCACCAGCGCCAATGCCGCCATGATGCCGAGCAGCGTCGTCACCGTTGCCGTCACCAGGGCAATCCACATCGATGTCCGGAAGGCGTCGAGAACCGGCTCGTTGGTGAGCAGCTTTTCGTACCATCGCAGGCTGAAGCCGGTGAGGGGAAAGCCGCCGAACATCGAGGCGTTGAAGGAAAGCACGACCGTGGCGAGGATCGGCGCAAACATGAAGATGTAGACGCACACCGTGATCGCGCCGGTCAGCCGCCACGCCCATCTGCCTTCGCGATTGGGATGATCCGCTCTCATGCACTGAGGCCCTTCATGATCTGCGATAGGCCCATATAGCGGCTGTAGGCGGCCGCGGCCGCGCCGAGCAGGACGAACAGGACGATGGAAAGCGTGGCGCCCATCGGCCAATTGAGCTGCCCCATGATGGTGTCGTAGATCAAGTTGCCGAACAGCGCATCGCGGCTGCCGCCGAGCAGCTGCGGCGTCACATAGGAGCCGGCCGCCAGCACGAAGCAGAGCAGCAGCCCGGCGCCCAGCCCCGGCATCGATAGCGGCAGGGTCACTTCGCGAAACGCCTGCGCGCTGGTACAGCCCATCGAGCGGGCGGCGGCGATCAGCGTGCGGTCGATGCTTTCCAGGCTGACATAGACGTTCAGGATCATATAGGGCAGCAGAAAATGCAGCAGCCCCATGATGACGGCGCCCTCGGTGTAGAGCATCGGCAACGGCTCGTTGATAACCCCCAGCCTGATGAGCACGACGTTGATCAGCCCCTGTTCGCCGAGAATATGGATCCACGAGAATGTCCGGATGGTGAAGCTGATCCAGAACGGCACGATGAGCAGCAGCAACAGCAGCCATTTGTGCCTGAAGGTCGTGGCCCAGATGAAATAGGCGGGGAAATAGCCAAGGATCGCGCAGATCACAGCGGTGATGGCGCCGACGCGAACGGTCTTCCAAAGAAAACCGTGATAGTAGCTGTCGGTGAGGAATTCCTTCCAGTTGTCGAAGGTCAGCACCGCCGATTCCACCCCCGCGGTGACGAAGGTGAAAAACGTGTAGACCGTCATCATCGCGATCGGCAGCAGCAGAAGCAGGGTAGGCAGTAAAAGCACAGGCGCGACGAGGACCCAGGCCAGTCGCTGATCGTATAATTTCCACCCTTTGGTCACGACCCGTCCAACCACTCTATGTGCAAGCCGCCATCACCGGGCTCGGCTCCGGACTAGATTGGGCGATCGGCGTTCAGGTGTCCACTCTGCATATGGCTCCTGCACAAATTCTGTGCAGGGCCACCGCGCGACCCTCGCCCTGCCGGATTCAACAAATTGCCCGGCGTTCCGCCTGCACATTGATTAAATCAGATATCCCGATATACAGGGTAATTTCGGATATAGATTTTACATGGGCCGGGCAATTTCATGAGTCGCAATTTTCTGGTGATTGAACCTGAGGAAGGCATTGCCGTGCTCAAGGGGCTTGCCTCCTCGGCGCGGATCTCGATGCTGAAACTGCTGCATGAGAAGGGGCCGATGAATGTCAACGAAATCGCCGCCGTGCTGTCGCTTCCGCAGTCGACCGTCTCGACCAACATCCAGGTGCTGGAGGATGCGGGGCTGATCCGCACCGAGAACCTGAAAGCGAAGAAAGGCAGTCAGAAAATCTGTTATCCGACGGCCGAAGAAGTGCTCGTCGTGTTCAAGAGCGAATATCGTGCGGTCAAGAACGACGCGATCGAAGTGTCGATGCCGATCGGGCTTTATACCGGCTTTGAGGTTACCGCGCCCTGCGGCCTTTGTTCGCCGGACGGCATCATCGGCTTGCTCGATGTGCCGAACACTTTCCTTGATCCGGACCGCATGAAAGCCGGTCTGCTATGGTTCACGCGCGGTTTTGTCGAATACCAGTTCCCCAACAATGCCAAGCTCGCCAATGCCGAGATCACCGGACTCGAAGTGGCGATAGAACTGTCTTCGGAAGTGCCGGGCACCAGCGCCGATTGGCCCTCGGACATCACGCTGACGATCAATGGCGTCGATGTCGGCACCTGGACGTCGCCGGGGGATTTCGGCGACAAGCGCGGCGTCTTCACGCCCTCCTGGTGGAAGCTCAAGGGCTCGCAATACGGTAAGCTGAAGAACTGGCGAATTGCCAATGACGGCACCTATGTCGACGGCCTCAGGATTTCCGAAACCGGCCTCGCCGCACTCGATCTGAAGAGCCATCATTCAATCCGCGTCCGTATCGGCGTCAAGGACGACGCCAAGCGCCCTGGCGGGATCAATATTTTCGGCAAGGGCTTTGGAAATTACGATCAGGACATCCTGCTCAGGATCAAAACTGGTTGATATCATGAAACCGGGTTCTGAGGATAACGCAGCAATTTCAACTATCTGGCTTTCTGCTGTGCCAAAGCGTTCGTCTAATTGTCCTACATTTGGGTATTTTGGCTTGACGAAGGGCTGCCAATTCCTCTTTGATATCGGGCAAGATGATTTAAATCATCGTTTGTGATATCGATGGGAGGAATGCATGAAGGCAGCCGTTACGGCTCATCCGCATTATGTCGTCTCGGAAATCGATCCGAGGCTCTACGGATCCTTCATCGAGCATCTGGGGCGGGCAGTTTACACCGGCATCTATGAGCCCGGCCATCCGACAGCGGATGCCAACGGCATGCGTCAGGACGTCATCGATCTCGTCAGGGAACTCAATGTTCCGATCGTCCGCTATCCCGGCGGCAATTTCGTCTCGGCCTACAATTGGGAAGACGGCATTGGCCCCAAGGAACAGCGCCCAGTGCGCCTCGACCTCGCCTGGCACACATCGGAAAGCAACGAGGTCGGCCTGCATGAATTTGCCGATTGGTGCACCTCCGCCAACACCGAGATGATGCTTGCCGTCAATCTCGGCTCGCGCGGCCTCGACGAAGCCCGCAATCTGCTGGAGTACGCCAACCATCCCGGCGGCAGCAAATGGAGCGACAGGCGCATCGCCAACGGCCGCAAGGAGCCCTTCGACGTCAAGCTCTGGTGCCTCGGCAATGAAATGGATGGCCCCTGGCAGATCGGCCACAAGACCGCGGACGAGTATGGCCGGCTGGCGCATGAGACGGCCAAGGCCATGCGCGCCTTCTCCAAGTCACTCGAGCTGGTGGTCTGCGGCTCTTCGAATGCCAAGATGCCGACCTACCCTGAATGGGAAGCGACGGTTCTCGACCATACCTACAACGAGGTCGACTACATCTCGCTGCACATGTATTTCGACAACGAAGCCAACGACGCTCCGAACTATCTCGCCATGAGCGAAAAGCTCGACGACTACATTGTCTCGGTCGCCGGCGTCATCGAGTATATCAAGGCCAAGAAGCGCTCCAACAAGCAGGTCTACATCTCGTTCGACGAATGGAACGTCTGGTACCATTCCAAGGAGCAGGACAGGAAGATACTCGGCGGCAGCAACGGCTGGCCGTTCGCCCCGCCGTTGCTCGAAGACATCTATAATTTCGAGGATGTGCTGCAGGTCGGCCTGATCCTCAACACCTTCATCCGCCGTTCCGATGTCGTCAAGATCGCCTGCCTGGCACAACTGGTCAATGTCATCGCGCCGATCATGACCGTTCCGAATGGCCCGGCATGGCGGCAGACGATTTTTTATCCCTATCTGTTTGCTTCTAACTATGGTCGCGGCAATGCGCTGGATCTCAAGGTGGAAAGCCCGACCTACAAATCCAGCGTTGCGGGCGACGTCGCCTATGTCGATGTTGCCGGCGTGCACGACAGGCAAACCGGCCACGTCACCTTCTTCGCCGTCAACCGCCATTCGAGCGAGGCAATCGAAACAGTGGTCGACCTCACCGGCTTCGGCGCGGCGGAGATCGTCGATCACCAGGTGATGGCACACGCCGATCTGAAAGCCGTCAATTCGGCCGAAAACCCTGGCAATGTCGGCCCCAGGAAGGGTGAGGGCGCCTCGCTCGCCGGCGGCAAGCTGAGCCTGTCACTGCCCGCCTATTCCTACCAGGTCATACGCCTGAGGCTCTGAGTTCAGGCGGATCATCGAGAAAGCGCAAACGCTGAGGAGGAGCGTCGACGTGACGGCCGATATCGAGATCAGGAACGTGAGCAAGCAGTTCGGTGCCATGACGGTGCTGGATCATCTGTCGCTCTCCATAAGGGCACGCGAATTCATCGTGTTCCTGGGGCCGTCCGGCTGCGGAAAATCGACGCTTCTTCGGATGATCGCCGGTCTTGAAGCTGTCGATAGCGGCGAGATTGCCATCAACAACGAGCGCATCGATCATCTGCCGCCGGGCAAGCGCGGCATTGCGATGGTGTTCCAGTCCTATGCGCTTTATCCGCATATGACGGTGCGCGACAACATGGCCTTCGGCCTTGCGAATATCGGCGTACCAGGCAAGGTCATTGAGGCGCGTATCAACGAAGCCGCTCGCATCCTCGAAATGCCGCATCTGCTCGATCGCAAGCCGGGCCAGCTCTCCGGCGGTCAGCGCCAGCGCGTCGCCATCGGCCGTGCGATCGTCAAGGAGCCGAAGGCCTTTCTGTTCGACGAGCCGCTTTCCAATCTCGATGCCGCGTTGCGCACCCGCACCCGCATCGAGCTTGCCCAGCTTCACCAGCGGCTGCAATCGACGATGATCTTCGTCACCCATGACCAGGTCGAGGCAATGACGCTGGCCGACCGCATCGTCGTCATGAACAATCGCAAGATCGACCAGATCGGTACCCCGATGGAGATCTACGAGCGCCCGGCGACCAAATTCGTCGCGGGTTTCGTCGGCGCGCCAGCGATGAACTTCGTCGATGCGACGCTTGACAGATCCGGCGAGAACGCCACGGCCAGGTTTGCGGACGGCGTCTCGGTGCAGACCGAGATCGCCTCCAGCCAACTGACCGATGGCAAGTACACTTTCGGCATCCGTTCTGAAGACGTGCGCATCGTTGCCGCCGGACAGGGCAATTCCGGCGGCGTGGTCGATGTGCTCGAGCGCCTCGGCGAACGCACCCTGATCTACGCGCGGCTGGGCGATGGCCAGCAGATCGTCGGCTCGGATGCCGGCAACAGCCGCGTCGCCGTCGGCGACAGAATCGGGCTCGCCTTTGATGGCCAGAAATCGCATCTGTTCAACGAGACCGGCCGCGCCTGGCATGCGAGGGAGGCCTGAGATGGCTGACCGGCTGGCGATGTCCCCGACCGCGACGCTTGCTGTCGGCGTCAGAGCCCCTACCGCCGACATCTATGCGCCGCAATGGCGAAACGTCATTTTCGTTGCGCCATTCTTGTTCTTCTTCACCACGCTGCTGCTCTTCCCGCTGCTCTGGGGGATGTGGCTGAGTTTCCACAAGGCCGACACGTTTTCGTCCGGAAATTTTGTCGGTCTCGGCAATTACGCCAGGCTGTATCACGACAAGGTCTTCCTGCAATCGATCTGGAACACCTTCTATTTCGTGCTTCTGACGGTGCCGACGCTGGCGCTGATCGGCCTTTTCCTGGCGCTTTGCCTCAACCGCCGCACGCGCACTGCCGCGGTTTTGCGGACGCTGTTCTTTTCCTCGTCGGTGCTATCGGTCACCATCGTCACGCTGATCTGGCGCATCGTCTTCATTCCGAATGTCGGCCTGTTGTCGACGATCTACGGATGGTTCGGCGCAACGGCTCCGGCCTTCATTTCCGATCCCAGCCTGGCGATGGTCGGCATCGCCATTGCCACCATCTGGTGGTGTATCGGCCTGCCGATGATGCTCTTTCTCTCGGCGCTCCAGCAGATTCCACAGGATATTTACGAGGCGGCAGCGCTGGACAATGCCAATCGCTGGCAGACGCTACGCTCGATCACGCTGCCGTCGATCAAGCGGACCTTCATCCTGGTGATCATCATCCAGATCGTGCTGCAATTCCAGCTGTTCGGCCAGGCCTGGCTGATGACGCGCGGCGGTCCGAACAACCTGACCAAGCCGATCGTGCTCTACATCTACGATACCGCATTCCGTCGCTGGGATCTCGGCCTGGGCGCCGCTGCATCGGAAATCCTGTTCATCCTCATCCTGGTCGCGGCCATGGCCCAGTACCTGGTGACACGCAGCAGCGGAGACCAGGCATGAGCGCCACAGCAGCTTCCATCAAGGGCCGGGCATTTGGCGACCATTTGTTATTGGCCCTGGTCATCCTGCTTTCGATCGTCATGATCGCGCCGGTTCTGTGGGTCATCGGCCTGTCACTCAAGGACAATACGGAGCTGATGGCCGATCCGAATTCGGTGTTTCACGCGCCCTATACGCTGAAGAACTACATCAACACCGTCGGCACCTCGTCCGTGTTCATCTGGGTGCGCAACAGCATCATCGTCTCGGGCGGATTGACGCTCGGCACGTTGATCCTGTCGTCGCTCGCCGGCTACGGTTTTGCACGGCTGAATTTCCCCGGCCGAGACGTGCTGTTCGTGATCGTGCTGTTCGGTCTGGCGGTCCCGGAACAGGCCGTGCTTGTCGCCCGTCACCAGATCTTCAGCATGCTGAAGTTCCACAACACCTATCAAGGGCTCATTCTGCCGGGCCTTTCGGCTCCGTTCGGTGTCTTCCTGATGACCCAGTATTTCAAGGCCATCCCGAAGGAGCTGGACGAAGCCGCCATGCTCGATAACGCCAGCCGGCTCAGAATTTTCTGGAAGGTGCTTCTGCCGCTCACGCTGCCTGCGCAGGCGACGCTCGGCATCTTCACCTTTCTCGGCGCCTGGAACGACTACTTCTGGCCGCTGATTTCGGCGACGAAGAAGGACATGTTCACGCTGACGGTCGGCATGGCCTCGACCCAGACCAACTTCGCCCAGTCCGAAGGCATCGGCTTCCTGATGGCGCAGGCGGTGTTCGCCGGTGCACCGATCCTGATCGTCTACCTGTTCTTCCAGAAATACATCGTCACGGCGGTCTCCGGCGCTGCGGTGAGATAACGAAGATTGCCTGACGGCCGGGGGAATGCGCAGCGATTGAAGCACGAAAGCCAATCCAGGGTGGAGCGGCGGAAACTCAGTAGGAGGAACTGATATGAAACTGAAGAAAATACTGTTTGCAGCAGTCTCTGCGGGCGCAATGATGCTCGCAAGTCCAAGCTTCGCGGCCACGGAGCTGAGCGTGCAGCGCTTTTTCGGCGCCTGCGATGCCGATTTCGGCACCAACACCGATGCCACCAAGGCCGTTGGCGAATGCGGCATCATCACCTCGCTAATCAACAAGTTCAACGCCGACAATCCCGATGTCCATGTCAACGTCACCACCGTGGAATGGCCCGGCTATGATCAGCTGACCGCGCAGTTCGCTTCAGGCGACGCTCCGGACATCGTCACGATCCATGAATCCGTACTGTCGGATTATCAGTCGAAGGGCCTGTTGATGCCGCTCGACGATCTCTTGAAGTCGGTCGGCGTGACACCCGACGCCTTCACCGACGCGGCACGCAATGGCGCCACCAAAGACGGCAAGGTCTATGGCCTGCCGATCGACAGCTGGACGATGCTCTATCACGTCAACATGGATCTTTTCAAACAAGCCGGCCTGGTCAATGCCGACGGCACGCCGATTTTTCCAAAGTCGCCCGAGGAACTGCTCGCCCAGGCCGAACAGTTCAAGCAGAAGACGGGCAAGCCTTATTTCGTCCAGAACCTGACCAATGAGACTGCACTCTACACACGCAACCTCTACACCTATCTTTTCCAGCAGGATTCCGATTTCTTCGCCGATCCGAAGCATGTGAAGTTGAATACGCCGGAAGCCAAGAAGGTCGTCGAGATGTACAAGGCGATCTTCGAGAAGGGCTACACCACCAAGGATCTCGATTATGGCGGCTCGATCAACGCCTTCCTTGCCGGCGAGGGTGGCGTCCACCTTAACGGCACCTGGGTGGTCGGCGATTACAACGCCCAGTCCGAGACCAAGGGTACGGCGCTCAACAAGGGCGGCTATGCGGTCTATCCGTATCCGCAGCTGTTTGGCGGCGCCCACGCGCAATATGCCGACGGCCACACCTGGGCCGTTTCGCAGAAAGACCGCACGCCTGAACAGATCGCGGCCATCGGTAAATTCCTGAAGTTCTTCGCCGACAACGACTTCGAATGGTCACGCACCGGTCACCTGCCGGCCTATAAGGCCGTCATCACCTCGGACGCGTTCAAGGCCCTGCCGCATCGCAACACGATCTCTGCGGTCGCTGATCTCGGCAAGCCGCTGCCGTCCGCCGTACAGCGTCAGTTTGCGATCCAGGACATTATCGGCGAAGAGATGAGTGCAGCAATCAGTGGCCAGAAGGACGTCGACACCGCCCTTGCCGACATGGAAAGCCGCGTCAACGAATTGCTCGCCAACATCTGACCACGGTTTCGAAAGGCCCTCCCAAGGCCCCCGCGGCTGGAAACGGCCGCGGGGTTTTGGTGAGGGAGTGGTTATTGTCCTCGAATTGCGAGAACTTGCCGGTGGCGACCGGGTCAAACACGCCAACCACGGCGCCGCAACCTCGGCAGCAGCCGACGCAAGCCCTGGCCGGAGGATTCCGTTAGAACGCCGCGGCCATGGGCATTGCGACCTTGTTGGGGATCTGGATGTCGATCTCCAATCTCGACGTCGTTTCGCCGTGATCCATGCTCACCTGCAGGAAATCCTGGTCGACCTGAACATGCCGGGCGATCACCGCCATGATCTCCTCGCGCAACACCGAGACGAGATCGGGCTGGTTGCGGCTTCGACGCTCGTAAGCCAACAGCAGTTGCAAGCGTTCGCGCGCCACCGGCGCGCTGCCGCGGCGCTTGAAGATATCGAGCAGGTTCATGCTGCCCTCCTTCCCAACAGCCGGTCGAGGAGGCCCCTCCGCTCGAAAGGCAGAATGACCGGCAGGTCCTCGCCCTCGAGTCTTCTTGCCGCGTCGATATAGGCGCGTGCGGCGGGGTTGGTGTTTTCGCTGAGCGTAACCGGCGCGCCCACATTGGATGCGCGCAGCACGTCCTGGCTCTCGGGAATTATTCCCAGCAAGGGCGTCGACAGGATCTCGAGCACGTCATCGATGCTCAGCATCTCGCCGCGGGCAGCGCGCGCAGCATCGTAGCGCGTGACGAGGACGTGTTTGACAATCGATTCACCTTGCTCGGCTTTCATCGTTCTGGAGTCGAGCAGGCCGATGATGCGATCGGAATCGCGGACCGAGCTCACTTCCGGGTTGGTGACGATTACCGCCTCGTCGGCAAAGCGCATGGCAAGTTGCGCGCCCCGCTCTATGCCGGCTGGGCTGTCGCAGAAGACGTAGTCGAAAACCGATCGCAGCTTGTCGATGACATCGGCGACGCCTTCCTCGGTGAGAGCATCCTTGTCGCGCGTTTGCGAGGCCGGCAGCAGGAACAGCGTTTCGAGTCGCTTGTCACGGATCAGCGCCTGCGAAAGCTTGGCGGTTCCCTGAATGACGTTGACGATATCGAAAACAACGCGCCGCTCGGCACCCATGATCAGATCGAGGTTGCGCAGGCCGACGTCGAAATCGACGAGAGCCACCCGCTTGCCGGTTTTCGCGACCGCGGCGCCGAGAGCGGCCGTCGAGGTCGTCTTGCCGACACCCCCTTTGCCGGATGTGACAACCACTACCTTGCCCATATTTGTGCCTCCAATGTTGTTAGTTGAGCGGTGCGACGCAAAGTGCGCCGTCCTCGAGAAAGGCCTGTACCGGCCTTCCTCGCGAGGAGGCGTCCATCTCCTCGGCAGTGCGGTACCAGCCGTCCACCGCCAGAAGTTCGGCTTCGTTTTTCCGGCAAAAGATGCGAGCCGCGGAATTTCCCGTGGCGCCGGCGAACGCACGTCCACGCAGCGTGCCGTAGACGTGGATCGATCCTCCGGCGATGATCTCGGAACCGGAACTGACGGAGCCGACAATGACCACATCGCCATCGGGATGAAAGATCGACTGGCCGGAGCGGATCGGTGCCTTGATCATCAATGAGTTCGGCGCCTGCGGCTCTTCCGTCTTGGCCTCAGCTGCGGCCTTCGGGTGCGGCTGCACGTAAAGCGCGTCGGCGGTGGCCTCCTTGGCGCCAACGAGGAGCGGCGGCAGATCGGCATCGAGAGCTACATTGCCATCGGCCTCGATCGCGTAGATGCGAATCCCGCGCTCCGCGAGTTGTAAGACCAGATCCCGCATCTCGCCCACCTCGGGCTTGAGTATATTCAGATCGAGCACGACCGGGCGGCCGGCAAAGAAGCCGGGAGAGTTTTCGGTCCAGTGATCGAGGCTTTGCAGCCATTCCCCTAGCGGGGCCTCAGGGGTGAGGGTGAAGGCTACAAACGAGCGCGCTCGAAAGCGTATGGACTTGTTTTGGATGGGAGAGACGCAGGTCACAGAGGCGAGTCCTTACTGATTGGTTAAGGCTAGCCCGGCATGGTTAACGAAAAGTTAATGGCGGCTTCCCGAGGCGTTGGCGGAGGCATTCTTTTTGCCCCTGATCGCCCCGCCGGCGCCCTGCTTCCGATGCACGACGAGGTCCTCCTCGCGGCTGCCTGGAGGCGCCTCCAGTTCACGAGGTCGGCCGACCGGTATATTGTTGCCGGAATGCCGGGCCTATTAAGGAGTTATCGATTTGACAAGCGTTGCCAAGGGGCCTGTCGCGGATCGCGGTCGCGCTACCTATGACCTTGGCGCGACCGCCATCTTTGCTTCCAAATCAGACCCGCGCTTTCACTATTGCCTGTATGTGCCTCCCGCGGTTGGGGAAGGGGCCAAAGTCGATCTGATGGTCGCTGTCCATGGCACCGGCCGCACCTCTTTTCTTGGATTCCGCGATGCATTTTCCGAGTTCGGACGCTGGAACGGCTGCGCCGTTTTGTGTCCGCTGTTTCCAATCGGCGTTCTCGGGGATGATGCCCGCAGCGGATACAAATATTTGCTCGAGGGCAACATACGCTACGATCAGGTGCTGCTCGCCATGGTTGAGGAGGTCAGCGCCAAATACAGTCAGGATTGGAGCCGCTTTGCCATGTTCGGATTTTCCGGCGGCGGGCATTTCACGCATCGTTTTGCTATCCTGCATCCCGACAGGCTCTGGGCGGCCTCAATCGGCGCGCCAGGCTCGGTGACCTTGCTCGATCCGACGCGTGACTGGTGGGTGGGCATTCGCGATCTGCCGGAGAAGTTCGGCATCACCTTCGATGCCGCAGCGCTGGCAAAAGTGCCTTTCCAGATGATCGTCGGCGACGCTGACCTGGAGACTTGGGAGATCACTCATGTCCAAGGCAGCACCCATTGGATGCCGGGCGCCAACGATGCGGGGCGAACACGGCCGGAACGCCTCATGGCATTGTGTCGATCGTTCGAGGAGGCGGGGGCGCGCGTGCGCTTCGATTTGCTGCCAGGCGTATCTCATGAACGGGATGCGGTTCTCGATTCGGTCAAGGATTTCCTCGCCCAACAACTCAAGGAACGAGGGAATGCCTCACGATAAATTCGTTGCGCCCCAGCCCGTGAAGAGATTATCGCAATCAAAGCCCGACCACGTCGACCGCATCCAACCGCGATCTGCTGGCAGTGCGTAACGACTAGAGCAACGCTTCGTATTGATCGCCAATCTTGTCGACTGTGAAATCCGCCGCCCTGTTTTTCAGCACGGCAGCAGGGGTGGGGTGGTCCAGCATCTCGGCCATCGCCTTCGCCAGGGCCGCGGCGTCACCGACCGGCACCAAGGTGCCGAAACGGCCGTCAGCGAGTATTTCGCGCGGGCCATGCGGAGCATCGGTGGAGATTACGGGGACACCGGCGGCCATGGCCTCGACCAAGACGTTGCCAAAGCCTTCGCTGGTCGATGACAGAACGAACAGATCGGCCGCGGCATAGCAAGCCGCGGGATCGTTGACATAGCCGGCAAAGAGCACGTCCCCGCCTATGCCTGTCTCTTCGGCATAGGCGTGCAATTCGGCAGCCAGCGGACCTTCGCCGAAGATAACAAGCCGGGCGGGGCGGCCGGCGCGCAGGGCAGCGAAGGCCCGCAGCAAAGTCCGGTGGTCCTTGACCGGCACCAGGCGCCCGGCGGTGGCAATGACCGGCGCATCGCCCATCGCCGCCAACGCTGCCTGCCAGGCATAGGAAGTCCCCGGCGGTGCTTCAGCCGGCGGCAGCGGGTTATTGATGACGACGACCTTGGATTCGGGGAAGCCGCGGGCGATGATGTCACGGCCGACACCCGCTGAAACGGCGATGGCTTTGGTTGCGCGCGCTGCAACCAGCGCGGAAAGCCAGATCGCCAGCCTCGCGCCGAGGCCGCTGGCAGGCAGCGAGGCGGCGGCATGGAAGCTTGGAAAGAATTTTGCCCGGCTTCTGGCCAACATGAGTGACAGCGCCATCACCAGATTGGCGAATTCCGGGGCGCTATAGACCGCATCAGGATCAAGGCGGCGGAACAAATTTGCGCTTCGCACGATGCCTTTCAGCGTCGCCGACTTGGCGTAACCCTCGCCGCGCAAGAGAAGGCCGAAGTCGACCAGATGCACGGCAGCTGAACGCAGCGCGGCGTTAGGGCCTTCCGCGTTCCAGGTAAAAAGCATGACCTCGTGGCCACGCGACGCCAGTTCATTTGCCATCAGGACGAAAACACGTTCGGCGCCGCCGCCCCTCAGGCTGGCGATGTGGAAAACGATGCGCTTCACCATGCCTTGCTTCAGGCTCGGCTGGCGGCAAGGCCTGATCGGTTCGGCGGCCGGCGCATGTCGCGGATGATGCCCATGCCGATGGCCAGCAGCATGCCCAGGGCAAAGCCTGCGAACGCTCCTGCGCCTGCCACCAGGGCAGTGCGCGGGGGCCATGAGCGCGCTGGCGGGGGCACCGCGGTCGAAATCACCTGTACGTTTGTGGTGTCGATCTGCTCGCGCTCGCTGATTTGGCGCGCACGTGACAGGAAGCTCTCATAGACCGCTCTCTTCGAGGCGGCATCGCGTTCAAGTTCACGCAGGGCGACTTCGGATTCGCTGTCGGTGAATACATTGCTCTTCAGATCGTTCATCCTGGCGTTGAGAGAAGCCAACGAGGCCCCGGCCTTGTCCAGGCTGGCCTTTGCCGTGCCGATGGTGCGGGAGAACTCGGCCCGGAGTTGCGAGTTGACGGTCTCGAGTTCCGTCCTGAGCCTGACAATCGTCGGGTGGCGCGGACCGAAGGTCATCGACTGTGAATCGATCTGCTGCCGCAGGCTGTTTGACCTGTCGCGCAGCGCCGCGAGCGCTTCCGAAACCGTGGGGTCGGGATTGGCCCCGTTGATACCGGAGGCAACCAGGGCGTCGTAGCTTGCCTGCGCGGCGATGACACGCGATTGCGCATCGACGATTTCGCCATTGAGCTGCGTCAGCGTCTGCGAACTGACGAGCTGGCCATTGCTGGACGACAGGTTGTGGCTGCGCCTGTAGCTCTCGACCTTCTCTTCGGCTGCCTGCACGTCGCTCTTGAGTTGGCCAAGCCGGCTGTCAAGGGCAGCCGCGGCACGGCTGGCGCCGGCAGCTTCCGCCTTAGCCAGTTCTTCCTGGAAGTTTTTGACTATGGCCTGCGAGATCAGGATCGCCTTGGCGGTGGTTTCCGCAGATACCGAGAGGGTTGTGACAAACGAGGTCGGATCCGCGATGGCGTCTACCCGGTCCGCCAGGTTCTTCAAGGCGATGAGCCTCGGGTCGGGCTTCGCCACAGCGCCGGACGAGGATGTGCTCCGGTCCGGATCGAAAAACTCCGGATCGTGAGTCAGATTCAGTTCGTCCACCACACGGGAAAGCACGTTGCCCGAGGTCAGGATGCGCTGCTTGCTGCGCGTGCTGAGCAGTTGGCTATCGATCTGGCCCGGTTGCGAGTAGAGGTCGTTTTCCACAACCTGCAAATTGGATGGGTTGATGAGGACCTCGGTCGTGACGGTGTAACGCTGCTTGCTCAGCAATGCATAGGCGCCGCCGACAATGCCGCCGATTACCGCCAGCATGAAGGCCAGGGCGAGGCCGGCCCGCAGCCAGACGAACAGGCGTCGAAAATCGAGCTCGAGGAAATCGCCGATCTTGTCCAGGGTCACCGTTGCGACAGGCTCTGGAGGTTGCGGCGTCACCGGCGCGGAGCTTAGCGCCGCGACTGGGCCATGCTGTTGCAGCAATGCCCTGCGCCGTGCATTGGCGATACGCTCGAATGCACTGTTATTGGAAGCCGTCGCGGAGATGGGGGGTGTGCCGGAACCGGCAGACATGGTGACAACCCTTGTTAAATCATTACGCTTGGCCTGCTCTACAGAAACATCGTTAACATCTTATTTTCCAAGTTGGCCCATTTTACCGCTCACGCTGTCCGTCCGGCGGACGTTGAAGGGATTTCGTTGCCCAGAATGCCGTTCGAATATCGCCATTTGGATGGGCCATGAGCTATCCCGCTGCCGCTTCGGAACGATTATCGTCCAGCCGAGCGCGCCGTCAGAACGCGCTGTCGCTGCTGTTTTTCCTATGCGCAGCGTTCGCGCTCCTGCTTCGCTTTACGGTATCACCGCAGGTGATGAACATGGTCGTCGACTATACGGCCCAGGGAGGCTCGTTCTACGAGAAGCTGCATTTCGGCACCTATGCGATCATCCTGCTGCTTCCTATCGTTCTTTTCAGCCGGCCGTTTCTGCTGCACGGCGACGAAATTGGAATATTCAAGGCGTTGATCCGCTATTCGGTGCTGATGTTCGCGCTGGTGCCCTATCTGTTCGTTACCGGCCGTGCGGGCTCCTCCGGGTTCATCATCGATACCTATCTGGTGGCCGGCGCCACAGGCCTGTTGATGCTGGCATTGAATGCAGAGGTGCGGCGGGCGCTGGGGGACGTCGTGCTTGGAATGGCGATCCTGAGCGCTGTCATCGGCACCATCGAGGCGGTGACTCAACATCGGCTGTTGCCCTATGGGTTGAACGAACTGCAATTCAGGCCAACTGGCCTGTCGGCCCATCCGCTGGCACTGGGCGCGCTCTGCGCCACAACCATCGGATTCGTGCCGCTGACGCACTGGCGCATATGGGCGCGGGTGATGGCGATCTTCCTGTTGTTCATCGGTTGCGCTGCATCGGGCGCTCGCGCCGCGCTGATGCTCGCCACCGGCGAAATCCTCATTCTGCTGCTGTTCGTGCCTTGGCCGGGCCTGTCGCTCAAATATGAGCGGCAGGCCAAATTTGTCGTGCTGATGTTCACCGTGACGGGTGGCGCGGTGCTCGTAGCGGTACTGTTTGCGGGCGGTCTGCTGAATCGGTTCAGCAACACCATCTTCGACGAAAACTTCATGGCCCGGGTGACCATTTATCAGGTGTTCGGACTGGTCAGCTGGAACGACATCCTGTTCGGCATGAACGTTGACGACCTGCTGGCGATCGTCCGGCAGAAGCTGCATCTGCCCTACATCGAAAGCGCGCCGGTGGTAATTATCTTGCTCTTCGGCCTGCCCATAGCCCTGCTGTTTACAGCGCTGATATTCTGGTTCGTCTTCCGGCTGCTGCGCGGGGCGCCGCTGCCGGCATGGATCGGCACCATAACGTTCTTGCTTGCCGCGCTGTCAAATAACGCGCTTTCGTCAAAAACGCCGGACATGACGATCATCGTGGTGTTGCTGCTTGCCTACAGGAAGCAGCCCCATGGAGGCTCGCTCGAGAGCATGCCTTCGGCTGCTGCATCCAGCCCAAACCCGGCTGGATCTCGTTAAGCACGGACCTCGGATCCGGTCAGCCGGCGCTGTCCACGACCTCGACACCGCCCGCGCGATTGAGCGTGTGAATGCCGGACCGAGCCCATGCCGGCCCGGGATCGATTGAGCGGGGCAGTTCAAAACGGACGTCGAAATCATCAAGCCGATCCAGCCGCATCAATCCCAGGCCGCCGCCATAGGCTCTAGACCCGTTTTGCACCGGCAGCAGCAAAGCGTCGCCCTGGCGGATAAAGGCGCCGCCCGGCCGAGTGGCGGAGTGGTCGACTGCGACGGGATTGAGCGCGTGCGCAGCCCACGGCCCACGCAGCGCCGGGGCGGAATAGACGGCCATCGTGTCGGACGCGCTGCCGTGACCGAACCGCTCAGTCCCCAACAGCCAGAAGCGACCGTCGGATTCGAGCAGCGTGGCGTCGTTGAAATCCCTGTCCGTCATCAGCACCGTATCGCGTACCCAGCGATCCGGAAACTGCTCGGCACGGTAGAGCACCAGTTCTCGCGCCGTAGCGCTTTCAGGGATCATGAAAATCTCGCCGGAGTGAGCAAACACCTGCGGATATGACAGGTGATGCGCTTCCTCCAGCACCACTTTCGGCACGCCGAAAGTGCCGTCGGTGCCAAGTTCAGCGACAGAAATCACCCCGCGGCCGGTGGAGTAGGGAAACTCCTCGACAAACAGAAAATGACGGCCGTCGCGCTCGAGAACGAACGGATCGGCGTAGAAGCGCTGCCCGTCATCGGCAAGCACAGTGAACGGCTTACCATCCAGCTGTCCGGTTTCGGCGACGCCTGGACCGTCGATCAGCCGATAAGCAACCTGCCAATAGAAGGGGCGCCGACCACGTCGCAGTTTTTGCACGGCGCGGTCGACCAACCCCCTGCCGAAAAAGGGCAGATAGTGCCCGATAAATCCGCCTTTCTGCAGGGGCGGCGCCGGGCTCTCGGCAATCGGCGCAAGTTTGCCCGCGGAAAAGCGGGCGACACATTGGGCAATCAGGGAGATGGCGCCGGCGAGCAGGTCGTTGCTGGTTCGAGACAGCCACAACCGGTCGCTGATCATCGGCCGCGCTCTGGCGACGGCAACGCCGTCGAGCCGAGCGGTGAGTTCGGGCAGCCGCCCGCTCGCCAGCATCTCGGTCATGCCCGCGGCAAAGCTGCTTTGGCCGCAAAATTCGAGCGTCAGGACAGGCGTGCCCCGTCGTGCGGCGGTAGCGGTGAGATCGACCATAAGATCGACTGGGCCGGTGTCGCCGGACGGCAACGGCCGGGAACGGCTTGCCAGTGAGGGGCCGAAGCGCCGGCCCTCGAGCGCCAGCACGTTATCCATCGTGCGCGCATTGGGTTCAGGCGTCGGCGCGCGGCAACTCGAAACCGCATGTCCAGCTGCACTCAACCGCGCCAGAAGCTCATTTTCCCAGCGCCGGGATGTGTCGGCGTGGCCGATGATTAAAATATTAGTCAATCCAATATATTCTTTTTCAAGACTACTGTCATAGACTACTTGTCAGCCCAACCTTTCACAAGAGTTAAACCGGGAGAACGCGGCCTTGGTTGTTAATCATATATTAAGAATTGAGATCACGAAGGCGCTTTCCGGCGCTATTATGGCTCTTGCGGGCAATAGTCGGCATGTCCCGAAGGCTGCAGGCGACCAGGATCAGCGATGAACGTCCTTTCACGTCCAAAACTGCCATCCAGGCAGAAACTGCTGATCGTGTTCGGCACTAGGCCGGAGGCACTCAAATGCTTTCCAGTGGCGCGTGCCGCCCTTGCTCATCCAGGCTTCATCACCGAAATATGCATCACCGCCCAGCATCGTGAAATGGTCGACCAGGTTGTCGAGCTGACCGGCCTGCCGGTGCATCACGATCTCAACATCATGCAACCCGGCCAGTCGCTGTTCGACGTGACCTCGCGCGTGCTCCTGGGCATGGCCGAGGTGCTGGAAAAGTCGCAGCCCGATATCGTCATGGTACAGGGCGACACCACCACGGCAATGGCCGCGGCGCTGGCTGCCTTCTACAAGCGTGTCCCCGTCGCTCATGTCGAAGCAGGATTGCGCAGCCACAACATCAACTCGCCGTTTCCTGAAGAACTGAACCGCAAGATTGCCGGCGACATCGCTACCTGGCATTTTGCGCCGACCGTTCAAGCGCGCGACAATCTCATCGCCGAAGGAAAGGCCGAAAGCACCATCTTCGTGACCGGCAACACGGTGATCGACACGCTGTTGCATTTTTCAAGCGCGATCGATGCTGACAGGCTGATGAACGCGAAGCTCGCTGCCCGCTTCCCTTTCCTCGACCCTTCCAAGAAGATGATCCTCGTCACCGGTCATCGCCGCGAGAATTTCGACGGCGGCATCCAGCGCATCTGTACGGCATTGAAGGGATTGGCGGCGCGCGGAGATGTGCAGATCGTCTACCCTGTCCATCCAAACCCCAATGTGCGCTCAGTGGTCAACGCAGAGCTGGAAGGCGTGCCGAACATCCACCTGGTCGAGCCGCAGGACTATCTGCCGTTCCTGTACCTGCAGAAGCAGAGCTATCTGGTGCTTACCGATAGCGGTGGCGTGCAGGAAGAAGCGCCTTCACTCGGCAAGCCGGTGCTGGTAATGCGCGAAAATACCGAGCGACCCGAGGGGATCGTGGCCGGCACCGCCCGTCTTGTCGGCACCGACGTCGAGAAAATCCTGTTCAACGCCAATCGCCTGCTCGACGATCAGGCTGCCTATTGCGGCATGGCGGAACGACACAACCCATATGGCGATGGCCGGGCCAGTAACCGGATTGTTGAGGAACTGCTGCATCATGGCTGAAATCAAAACCGTTTCCGTAATCGGCATGGGCTATATCGGCCTGCCGACCTGCGCCATTTTCGCCAGCCGCGGGCTCAACGTCATTGGCGTCGATGTCAACCGAGCGGTGGTCGAGAAGGTCAACCGCGGCGAAATCCACATCGTCGAGCCGGACCTTGACGGTCTGATCCAGAAGGTCGTGGCGAACGGCAAGCTCATGGCCTACAGCACGCCGCAGCCGGCGGACGCCTATATCATCGCCGTGCCGACCCCGATGACCCACGATCATAAGCCGGACGTGACCTACGTGCTCGCGGCGGCACGAAGCATCGCCCCCGTGCTGAAGCGGGGAGACCTTGTGGTATTGGAATCGACATCGCCGGTTGGAACCACGCGTATCATGACCGGGCTGCTTGCCGAGTTGCGGCCTGATCTCAAATTTCCTGTCCAGCATGGCGAAGACGCCGATGTGCTGGTCGCCTATTCGCCCGAGCGTGTGCTGCCGGGAAAGGTGCTGACCGAGCTGATCAACAACGATCGCTCGATCGGCGGATTGTCCCGCAAATCGTCGGAGCGGACCGCGGCACTCTATTCGACCTTCGTCACCGGCGACCTGTTCATGACAACGGCCGAAAGTGCTGAGCTGGTGAAACTGACGGAGAACGCGTTCCGCGACGTCAACATCGCCTTTGCCAACGAGCTTGCCGCCGTGTGTCAGGATCTGTCGCTCAATGTATGGGAAGTGATCGATCTCGCCAATCGACACCCTCGCGTGAACATCCTCCAGCCGAGCCCGGGCGTTGGCGGTCACTGCATTGCGGTCGATCCATATTTTATCATCGACGCCGCACCCAACAGCACGCGGCTTATGGCTTCGGCACGCCGGATCAATTCCGAACGGCCCATGTCGGTGGTCAGGGATATTGAGGCCTTGCTCGACCCCTCCCGCAAACAGACGATCGCCTGTCTTGGCCTCAGCTTCAAAGCCAACATCGACGATTTGCGCGAGAGCCCGGCCGTCGAGGTGGTGAAACTTCTGTCCGATATCCCCAATGTGAAGATCATTGCGGCTGAACCCAACACAAATGCGCTGCCGCATGAGCTCGAGGGCAGGGGCATCGTGTTCACCGACGCACTTTCGGCCATCGACAAGTCCGATATCGTCGTCCTCCTGGTCGACCATCGGCAGTTCAATCTGGTCGACCCCGAAGCGCTCAAGGACAAGAAGCTCGTCGATACGAGGGGTCTGTGGACGTGGCGCAAGGCACGCAAGCCCGACGCCCGCATCGAAGGCAAGAAACCAGAGGTCGCACAAGTGACGCTTGCAAGGGAGCAGGCCGCATGAACGCGCACGCCCCGGCATGGGCGCAGCATTCCCTGTTGGCATCACGGCGCCGGGAGTTCCTTGGCGCACCGATCCATGCGCTGACCATGGCCGAGACACTGGCCATCGCCGACGAGGCGATGACCCTGGGG
This sequence comes from Mesorhizobium sp. M0633, assembly GCF_040320645.1. NCBI lineage: Bacteria > Pseudomonadati > Pseudomonadota > Alphaproteobacteria > Hyphomicrobiales > Phyllobacteriaceae > Mesorhizobium > Mesorhizobium sp. M0633. The sequence goes on along the minus strand of NZ_JAMYQC010000002.1, from coordinate 239,835 downwards.
CGGCCGCTGCATCATGTGGTCGTGAACGTCGCCAAGCTGGTGACCATGCGCCAGAATGCCGAGCTGCGCGAGGACGTGGCTGGGGCGGACGTGGTCAATGTCGACGGGATCGGCGTGCTTTGGGGTGCACGTCTGTGCGGCGTCGCGCTGCCCGAGCGGGTGGCGGGCGTCGACATCATGATCAATCTGCTGAGCCTCTGCGCGAAGCGTGGATTCAGGCCGTATCTGCTGGGGGCCGAACAGGACGTTCTCGACGCGGTTGTAGTGAGACTTGCCAAGGACCATCCGAGCCTCGTCATAGCGGGAATGCGCAACGGCTATTTCAAGCCGGAGGACGAGGCCGGGATCGTCGCGGCGATCAACGCCTCGGGCGCCGACTGCCTGCTGGTGGCCATGCCGACACCGCGCAAGGAACGCTTTCTCAAACGCTACCGCGATGAACTCGCCTCAAGCTTCGTGATGGGCGTGGGCGGCAGTTTCGACGTCTATGGGGGCAAGGTTGCCCGTGCGCCGAAGCTGATACAAGCGGCCGGCCTGGAGTGGCTGTTCCGCGTCGTCCAGGAGCCGCGACGCTTGTGGCGCCGCTACTACGATACCAACACTGCCTATGCAGGGCTGCTGTGCCGAGAGTTCTGGGAGCGTCGCTGGCGCCGAAACGCCGGTTTATAGTTTCGCGTTCCCCCACAAAACAGGCGTTGACCCTGGACTTCGCTTTACGCGATCCGTAGCCGCGCTCGCAGCTGGGCGACGAATTGCGTCGCTGCCACAGGGTGGAACAACGAGGTCAGCCCGAAGAAAACCGCAGCACCGGCAGTGCCGCCGGCGACAAGCGAGAAGATTGCCGGCACGTCGCCGGGCACCATGCTGGCAAGCTTGGCGGCCACCCCCGTGCTGAGCGAGATGACCACCGAGACACCGATGTCGCGCCATGGCACCGGCACCGGTGTGAGCCGCTCGCTGATGATGATGCAGGTTATGGAGCCCACCACCGAGCCGCCCGCCAGCGCCAAAGCGGCGCCGATCTCCGCCATCGGGGGGATCAACAGCAGGGACAATGCGATTGTTGCCACCGAGCCGAAGAGATTGGCGATGATCAGCAGCCACGGCCGCTTGTGCGCGTGCACTACGACGCCATAGACGAAGCTGGTGAGGTTGGCGCACAGCACGCTGAAGGCAATGATCGGAAACAGCAGGCCGAAGCGGCCGTGATATTGCGAGGGCAGCATGAGCTCGGTGATATCGCTGCTGAGCGCGACCAGCATCGCTGCAATAGGCAGGCAAAGCCGCATCATCAGCGCCATCAGTTGCGACAGCAGCCGGCCCGACGCCGCGGGCCCATCCTCGTCGAACCGGCTGACCACCTCGGGAAAGGCGCCCATGTTGATGGCGTTGGCGACCATGTCGATCGGCTGGCGGGCCAGCGCATAGGCTGCGGCGAAGATCGCCACAGCGCTGGCATCGTAATAGATCTTGAGGAACAGACGCTCCGCGCTGTTGAGCCCGAAGCCTACCAGCGCCATGATGATCAGCGGCACACCGAGCGCAAAGAAGTCCCTGTGGGTGAAGCGCGGCGGACCGGCAACGAGCCGTCGCGATGCCATGATGCCCGCCACGATGCCGGCAATCAAGGCGCCGAGGCTCGAGCCGAGCGACACCGTCAGAAAGCTATCCTGAAAGACGAGGATAGCGCCGATCGGTAACGCGAGTTGCAGCAGGGCACGCAGGGCTTCTAGCATCGAATAGACCGAATGGCGCTGCTGCATCTGCAGCACCGTCAACGCGAAGCGGCTGATGGACCCGGCGACCAGATAGCCGCAGACTGCGATCGCGAACTCGACCCAGCGTTCAGGCACGATCACCGCCGACGCGCCTACCGATATGACCAGCGCCAGTGCCGTGGTGGCAAGCAACACCTGCCCGGCCAGCATCAGGCTGCCGCGGCTGACTTCGCCCTTGCCGCCAAGCCTGAGCAAGGCGATGCGCAGCCAGTTGGTGACGGCAATGTCGGTCATTTCCCCGACGGTCACCACCAGGGTGAGCAGGCCATACTCGGTCTGGTCGATCAAACGCGTCACGACGACCAGCAGGAGCAGCGCCGAAATTCGCGTCAGCAGGATCGCCGGAGCATAAATGAGCGTGGAACGAAGCAGCAAGGGCGTGTCCCTGGAAAACTCACCTTCGACTAGCCGCCGACTGGCGGAAAATCCAGCCCGATGATGCCGAAGGGTGAACAGATTCAGTTTGAACTAAAAGATTTGCCGTAAACCTTATCGGGAATGTTTGCTTTGCAGTTACCCGGTCTGTGTTATTTAGAGTACCATCATGTTGCAGCGCCTCATATCCGATCGAAAAATACATGTCCTGGTCGCGACGCCCTCGGGCGTTTCGGGGCAGGGCGGCATCGACCGCATCATGGGGGCGCTCAAGCAGGAGTTCGAACGGCAAGAAATCACCGACATCGATGTGCGCTTTCTTGCCAGTCGTGGCCCGGGGCATGTCGGACTTTCGATCTTCTATATGCTCGGTTTTTGCTTACGGATGCTTAAAGCGCGTCTGGCTGGACGCGCCGATGTCATTCATATCAACATCTCAGTTTCCGGCAGCACCTACCGCAAGATGGTGATCGCCGCCTGCGCACGGCTGCTGTCGATACCCTATGTCCTGCATTTGCACGGGGCGCAGTATCAGACATTCTGGAAAGCCGACCGCGGTTTCATAAGCCGCCGTATCAAAGCTCTGTTCGAGCATGCCGATCGGGTGATCGTTTTGGGCAGACTTTGGCGCGATTTCGTCGCCAGCCGGGCGCCGGGCGCAGCCGGCAATATCGTGATCGTGCCCAATGCGACCGAAGTCCCGTCGCTGGCGCATGTCGGCGGCGGCGACCATGTGCATATCCTGTTCCTGGGCCGCATCGGCGACCGCAAGGGCGTACCGCAATTGCTCGAGGCACTGCACCGCATGAGCCCTGTCAAGAATTGGCGCGCCACGATTGCCGGCGATGGCGAAGTCGAGGCGGCACGGGCAAAGTCAGCCGCGCTGCGGATTGCAGACCGGATCGCCTTTCCGGGTTGGGTGGGACCGGACGATGTCGCATCGCTGATTTCTTCGGCCGATATTCTGGTTCTTCCATCCTTCGCCGAAAATCTGCCGATGTCGGTGATCGAAGGCATGGCAGCCGGTTTGGCGGTGGTGGCGACCCCGGTTGGCGCCGTCGAAGACATAATCACCGACGGGCAATCCGGGCTGCTGGTGCCGCCAGGCGATGTTACAGCGTTGACCGAGGCGCTGAGCCGCCTCGTGGAGAACCCGGCACTGCGGGCAAAGCTTGGTGCCGGTGCCATGGCCGTGCATCGGGAACGGCTTGAGCTCGCCCCGTTTGTTGGCGCAATCTGCGATGTCTGGCGGTCGGCCGTGTCAAGCCGTCAACCGGTCAAGCGCTGAGGCCGACGATCGCGGCGGCGCGTCGAGCCTGAATTCGCGGTGGAATATCTCCAAATTCAACAGCGCCCATATCAGCTTTTCGTGGTCTGCAGCACGCGTGGTGTGTTCCGAGACGATTTGATCTAGCTGTTTCGGACTCAGATAGCTGCGAATGACGGAGTGAGGCGAGCAAAGATGGTCATGCACGTAGTTCCTCATCGATCCGCGAAACCATTCGGCGACCGGTACCTTGAACCCGACCTTGCGGCGGCTGAGAATTTCCTCCGGGAGGATATTGGCCATGCTGTCGCGCAGGATCTGCTTGCTGTGCAACCAACCCAGCCTGTAGCGATCGGGCAATTTGCTGACGAATGAAACCAGGTCTCGATCGAGGAACGGCATTCTTCCTTCGATTGAACCGGCCATCATCATGTGGTCGCCTCGTTCCAGGAGATTGTCAGGCAGCCACGATGTCTGATCGAAAAACAGCACGCGGCGAAGATGGGAAGCCGCAGCGCTTGACGAGAACGGAAAGTCGTTGCGCTCATAACGGCGATTTGCGGACGCGCCGATCAGGCAGGCGCGCTGCTGCGCCGAAACGGCTCCAAACCAGGAGACCATCCGGGCGGCAAAGTCCCTTTCGCCCGCGGTGCGGGCAAACGTATCGACCTTGGCCGACGCGCCCGGCATGGCGCGTACCAAAGGGGAAAGGACGTTATCGTGCAGCGAGGCTGGAACAAGCGACTGGTAGATCCCGGCCAGTGATTCCGCGCGATGCTTGGGATAGCCGCCGAGAATCTCGTCGGCTCCTTCTCCGGTGAGCACCATCTTGACGTCCTGGGCGGCGCGCTCCGACATCAGGTAAATTGGAATATCGCTGCTTTGCGAAACAGGTCCCCCGCGTTGGCGAACCATCGCGGGCAGCTGATCCATCAGATCGCCTGGCTGGATGACAAGTTCGCAATGATCGGTCTTGAAATGATCGGCAACGCGCCGGGCGAATGCAAGTTCGCTATAGGCTGCGTCGTCGAACCCGACGGAAAACGTGCGAATGGGCGTGGCGCTATGCCTGGCCATCAGGGCGACGATAGCCGAGGAGTCGAGTCCTCCGGAGAGAAAGGCCCCAAAAGGTGCATCGCTGCGCATCCTGATCTCGACGGAATGGTCGAGCAGTTCCAGAAATCGCTTCTTGGCGGTTTTTCCGTCGATCCGCTCGGCCAGGGCCGCCTGATCCGGAGGCGTATAGTAGCGCGTTTCCTTGACCACCCCTTGCGACCAGACAGCATAGCTTCCGGGATTGAGCTTGCGGATCTGTTTAAAAAGCGTGCGTGGTCCCGGCACATAACGCCAGTTCAGATACTCGTCCACCGCATCCAGATCGAGTTGCTGCGCATCTTGCTGCGCCGACAACAATGCGTTGATCTCCGAGGCAAACAGCAGCAAGCTTTCGCTTTGCATGAGGTAAAGCGGCTTTTCCCCGAAGGGATCCCGGCCGAGGATCAATTCCTGCCTCTGAGCATCCCAGAGTGCAAAGGCGAACATGCCGCTCAGCCGGTCGAACATGGACAAGTGCCACTGATCGTAGGCTCGGAGCAGCACCTCGGTATCGGAGCGCGTTCGAAAATGATGGCCAAGGCCGATCAGTTCCTGCCGCAACTCGATGTAGTTATATATCTCTCCGTTGAAAATTATTTTGAGACGGCCGTCCTCAATCTGCATCGGCTGATTTGACTCAGGCGCCAAGTCAATGATCGCCAGGCGGCGATGGACCAATGCCAATTGTTGCTCGCCGGTGTTCAGGTCCAATATCTCGGCGCCTTCGGCATCGGGACCGCGATGCCGCAATGCGTTTGACATTCTGGCGGCCCGCTCTTGTGGATTTTTAGCCCTTCGACCGATCCATCCGGCAATTCCACACATTGTTCCCCCTAGGCGCGCACATTCCTCAATTCAGTACAACAAATGTGTTAAACACTTCGTGCCAATACAACCCAACCGGGAGAAAGCTGCCACGGGCCGTTCCTCGATCGAGCCTGGCGGTCAGGGGTTGCACCGGTTGTTCGCTGGTGAGGGCGAGTGACGGCACCTATGGCAGGCCCAATGCCTGCAGCATCTCCGGGTCGGGAACCGGGGGACCATCGGGCGGGATGAGGCTCATCCCATAAGGATTGGAGAACTCCCAGACAGACCATGGGATCGCGAAGCGTTCGGCCTCTCGGCGCACTGCCTTGAGATAGCGCGAACGGTCGGCCTCAAAGGCGCCCATGCGGCCGTCCGCGGACATGAGGATAGCGCCGAATTCGCCCATGAAGAGCCGCCGGCTGGGAATGCCATGGCCTTCAGCCCAGTCGACAGCCTGGCGAAAGCTCGCCTCCAGTTGGCTCTGGCCCCAGTTCTGCTCGAAATAGTTCGCGATTGCTTGGCGCGCGGTGGCCATGTTCATGACCTGCTCGACCCTGCTCAAGCCGGCAGCTTCCATCCGCGCTCTAAGGGTTTCGGTCACCACTTCGGGTGTACTACTACTGTCGGCCGGCCAGGGAAGTCCCGAAGCAAAGCTGATCGTGTCATCGGGCCGCTGGTGGGTGAAGCTGTGCGGCTCATACATATGGAAGCTGTAATAGAGGTTTGGGTCATCAAAGCCGGGGCTGAGGTTAACCAATCCGGCAATGCTGCCGCCGCAGGCGCCGGTTGCAACGATGGTAAGTTCGCTGCTGACCGCTCGAATGTCGTGGACGGTCCCTGCCATGATCCGCTGCCAGTGATCGCTGCCGCTCGCATCGCAAGGGTAGTATGCGGGCTCGTTGTAAGGTTCGAGGGCGACTTTGTCGGTGCCTATCTTGACCAGCATGGCAGCGACCGCCACAACCATTTGACGATAGCGGGCAACGCCCTCGCTGTCGGCGCCGCCATAGATCATCTCCATGCTGTAGTCGGGAACCTGAGTGACGCCATGCAGGTCGAAAACCACCTTGAGGCCGGTCGACGTGATCCGCTCAACGGCGGCGGCAAGTATGTCCAGCGCCTGCTGCCGCTTGGCGTCCCCGCTGGCAAGCAGCGGGCCGGGATCGACGCTCAGCCGGACGAAGTCGAAGCCCATCGATCGGATGTGGGCAAACACCTCCCCGGCCGGCCAGTCGGTGAGCGGCCTGCTTTCCGCAAGCCACTCCTTTTCGCTGCGATAGGGCGGCCAAACGTAGGTTCCGTCTTTCTCCACCGGCGACCAGTTGAGCCACTGATGCACGCCAACGCCGCGCTTGAGAGGGATGGGCTCTGCCGCGGCCGCCACAAGCAAGGCGAGCACCCAGGCAACAACATACACCGCTTTTCGCATCGCTCCCTCCGCATGCTCGCGGGAGATATTAACCGCAACGAACGGGAAAGAAGATTGCCGGCCCGCAGCTTTTCGACGGCATGGTATACAAGGACCGAAACGTTGACGGGGCGTGCATGAGAATCGGCTGGTACATCAACCGATTGCGCAGCATGGGACCGGCCGAGGTGTTGCACCGGCTGGGCGAGCAACGTCGAAGGATCGTGTCGCGCCGCCGCGATGATGGGTGGGAGCGCTATCCATCGCCGCAGTTGCACCCAGTGCTGCCCGGATTTCGCCATGCTGCGCTGGCAGCGACCGACGCTCAACGGCAGGCCATAGCGGCGGCCGCGCAAGAGATGCTTCATGGCCGGTTTTCGGCACTCGGGCGGACATGGCCAAAGCGTGAGCCCGATCTTTTGTTTCCTGCTGAGCTTTGGCGTCTTGATCCGGTAACCGGCAGGCTTTGGCCTGGCGCCGAGGCTCATACTTTCGATATCGATTTTCGCGATGGCGGCGACCTTGGCGATATAAAATATGTCTGGGAGGTCAACCGGCTGCAGCAATTGCCAGTACTGGCTGCACACCTGCTCCTCAGCGAGGACAATCGATCCCGGAGTGCCATTGAGGCGGCAATCGGCAGTTGGCATTCCGCCAATCCGCCGTTCCGAGGCATTGGCTGGGCTTCCGGCATCGAAGTAGCGCTGCGAGCCATCAGCCTGATCGTCACCCTGGACCTTATCGGTGACCGGCTTGACCCGGCGACGCTGCGGAAAGCTGGTGAGATACTCGCGGCAAGCGCCTATTGGCTGCCGCGGTTTCCGTCGCGATATTCCTCCGCCAACAACCATCTCGTCGCAGAGTTGGCTGGCGAATATCTGGTTTGCCTGGCGCTCGGGGCCGAATCCGAAATTGCCCGCAGCGCCCTCTTAAATGAGACGCACAAGCAGATTCTTGCCGACGGCGCCGGTGCCGAGCAAACGCCGACCTATGCAGCCTTCAGCGCCGAACTCATCTTGCTGTGCGCCGCCGCGGCACGCCAGGCGGGAACGCCGTTTCCCTCGGCCGTCGAAGCGCGTCTGGGCGCCTTCGCCAATTTCGTCGGCTGGCTGCCACAGAAAGCCGCCCGCTTCGGCGACGACGATGAGGGCCATGTGCTGAAGCTGGGCGACGAGCCGAACTATATCCGATCCGTCGCGGCCGCCATCCACGGCTTACTGGGGACGCCGGGCAACGCGCCGGAGCCTGACGATTTTCGTTCGCTTTTCTTTGGTGCGCCGTCAGGCCCGGCGCCCGCGGTGCATGGCTTGCAGACATTCACGCAAGGCGGGCTCTCCGTCTGGCGCGGAGCAATGAATGGCCGCAATGTCGAACTGACGTTCGACCATGGACCGCTCGGCTATCTCTCGATAGCGGCGCACGGCCATGCCGACGCGCTGTCGCTCACCCTGTGCATCGACGATGAGCCGGTGCTGGTCGATCCCGGCACCTGGCTCTACGGTTCGGGAGGCGCATGGCGCGACTGGTTCCGCTCCACACCGGCGCACAACACGCTCAACATCGAGGGCGAGAGCCAAAGCACCATCGCTGGAAATTTCAACTGGTCGCACAAGGCAGTCGCAGCGCTGGTGGAGAGCGAGCCGGGACCGCACTGGAGGCTGAGCGCCCGGCATGACGGCTATAGAAGCCGCTTCGGCGTCGTGCATCAGCGCACTTTGGCGCGCCAGGCCGATGGCATCCTCATCACCGACCAACTGCTCGGCGGCAGGCGCCAGTCCGAGATCGTCTTCCAACTGGCCGCCGGCCTCCATGCCGACCGGCACGAAGATACGGTCACGGTATTGCGCGGCGACGAGGTACTGTTGGCCATCCGCTTTCCTGATGCTGCGCTCGATATCGGCGCGGGCGGTGACATGCCGGGCCAAGGCGGTTGGGTTTCACTGCGTTTTGGCACTAGGCAGCAAGCCGAACGCCTCGCCTGGCACGGTGAAGTGGGCGAAGCCGGGATCGATATCCATCTTGCCCCAATTCACCCGCCGCAACAGCAAAAACCGGTGCCAACGTAGAGTTGCCGGGCGAGTTCCAGCCGTATTCGACATTAATTACGTTTGGACATTTAGCGGTTTCGTTACCGTTGATCTGCTAGTCTCGCACCATCCAGCCTGCTTTGCCCGCTGCGCCCGCAACAGCCACTGGTTGCAGGCGGCGTAGCGAGTTTGGCGGGAATTTTGTGCTTTGCTATTCGCCAGATCGCCTTCTTACGACTTACGACCAGGAGCCGCTGCATCAATGTTTTCCGAATTTGCCAGAGCGATTGTGGAAAAGCTTTCGAACGTCAATCTGACCACGCTCGGCCTGCTTCTCCTCACCGCACTGGGCAGCGCGGTGATCGCCTACTGGCGAACTGCCGAACATAAGTCCCTCAGGGACTTTTTCGACTTCGCCTTCCCACAGGAAGTCATCCTGCACCCGTCGGCGCGAGCCGACGCCCTGTTCTGGATCACGAAACGGGCGATGATGCCTTTCCTGCTTATTCCTGCCGGCGTCACCTTCGTCGTCGCGGTGGGCTATGGCACACGTGAGGCAATTGGCTGGCTCCTTAACATCCACGCGCCGCTTCTCGGCGGCCCGGCGGGACCGGTGACGATCGTCATCTTCACCGCAACCATGCTGGTCGCCTATGATATTTCATACTACCTCTACCACGTCGCCCAGCACCGTTTCCCGTTCCTGTGGGAATTGCACAAGGTACATCATTCGGCCGAAGTGATGGTGGGGATCACCAAGGACCGGGTTCATCCGCTGGACGATCTGATGAACCGTATGTGGGATGGCGTCATCCCGGGCATCTGCTTCGGTGTCTGGAGCCTGATCGCACTCGATCCGGTAGAGGTCGCTATCTTCGGCATCAACGTCTACGTCATCCGCAACATCCTGATGATGGACTTTGTTCGCCATACGCATCTCAAGATATCGTTCGGCCCGTTGAACAACATCATCCTGTGTCCGCACTGGCACCAGGTGCATCACAGCATCGACCCGCGTCACTACGATAAGAATTTCGGCCTGCTTTTTTCGTTCTGGGATCGTCTGTTCGGAACGCAATTTGTCCCGGAGCCGGATGAAGACCTGAAATTTGGCCTGGTCGATCGCGATGTGCGCGATTACCAGTCGCTCTTTGGGCTCTACATCCTGCCGCTCAAGAAGATGGCAAGGCATGTCATGCGACTGTTTCACAGACGGCCCAATGTGGTCGCGCAGCCACAGGACAGTTCTCCTTCATGAACACCGCTGTTTCCATCGACGTCCTAGGCGCGGAGCGCCTGGAAATCGTCCGTTCGGCGGATCGCCTGGCTGCGATCGAAGCCGCTTGGATGGAGCTTTGGCATCGTACCGACGGGCTGATCTTTCAAAGCCATGCCTGGATTTCGGCATGGTGGAGTACCGTACAACGCCGTGACCAGCGCGCGTTGCGGATCGGCCTGGTCTGGAAGGGCGAGAGACTCGTTGCTGTCGTTCCGCTGGCGATCGGCAGGCGCAGGGGGCTGCGGTTTCTCGAATGGGCGGCCGGCAGCTATACCGACTATGGGGATATTCTCGTCGCTCCGGAATGCTCGTTATCGGCGCTGCAGGAGCTATGGACCCAACTCTGCGATGCAGGTGGCTTCGATCTTGCCTTGATCAGTCGTCTCTCGCCGGATGCGGCGGCCCGCAAAATTTTCACGCCGGGAGCTTCCGACGGCATCAGGCTTCGTCACTTTCACCGAACGGAAGTCAGCTATCGCGTTGCCGGACAATGGGAAAGCGGAGCGGCATGGTTGGCGGACCAGTCGAAAAAGACGCGCCAGAACTATCGGCGCGGCATCAAGGCGCTGGAAGAAACCGGAGAGGTGAGATTTCGCCTGCTTGCGCCCGACGAGCCGCTGCAACCGGTACTGGAGCGCCTCGCGGCCTTGAAGCGGAAATGGCTGACCGAGCGCATGCGTGAATCAGACCTCTTCGAAGAGGGCGTGCCGGTACTCGCCGCGCTCGTCGATGCGTTGGCGCGCGCCGGCGTGCTGCATATCTTCGTCCTCGAATGCAATGGCGTGATGGTCGCGGTGTCGATCAACTTCGTCCAGCACGACATGATGATGGCCTTCGTGACGACGTTCGATCCGGATTTCGGCCGGGCGTCGCCAGGTGTGATCCTGTTGATGGATTACGTGCAGTGGTCGATCGATCACGGCTTGAGCATGGTCGATTTCCTCTGTGGCGCAGAGTCGTTCAAACACAAATTCTCAACGCAGTCGGTTACGCTGGAATCCGTCATCGGGACGCGCACGGCACAGGGTGCGCTTGCATCTCTTGCCGATCGTGTCCTCCAGACCGTCAGGCATATGCGCGAGCGTTCATCGGCACCACCAGAGGGACGCGATACGCCCACTCAAGCCGAAGCAGCCTTGGACTAGAACGGTCCATCGTTTCACGGAAACGCCGAACAGCTCCATCTTTTGTTTTGACGCAATTCCGGATGAAAACCGTTCACACTTTTCCTGGAATTGCTGTAGCGGCCCGCTCGCAAAAAGCTCAAATGAAGCGCGGTATCGGACCGTTTTGCGGCGTGGTGCGGTCGCCGAGGTCGAGGAAGATTTCGTCGATGTAGCACCATCCCCAACCTTCCGGCGGATCGTAGCCTTCGATGACAGGATGGCCGGTTGCCCGAAAATGCTTGGTGGCATGACGGTTGGGCGAGTCGTCGCAGCAGCCGACATGGCCGCATGTGCGGCAGAGCCGCAGATGCACCCACTGCGAACCGCTCTTCAGGCATTCCTCGCAGCCGAGCGCGCTCGGTGTCACGTCGCGAATGTCCCCGGCGTGCCTGCATTCGTCTGCCATCATACGCTCCTGACCAGTTGTGGCGCCACGGCGAGACTGCCGTTTCGCGCGAGATATGCATGCAGCGCTGCAACCACCTGGGCGCCTTCGCCGACGGCAGCGGCGACGCGCTTGATCGAGCCGGAGCGCACGTCGCCGATGGCGAACACCCCGCCGCGGTTCGTCTCCAGTGCACCACGTTCCTGGCCAATGTCAGGCCCGGTGCGAACGAAGCCCTTCGCGTCCAACGCCACGCCGCATTGCGCCAGCCAGTCGGTGTTCGGATCGGCGCCGATGAACAGGAAGAGGTGGCGGATCGGACGTGCTGTCTCGGTGTCGCGGTTGCGCCAGCGCACTTTGCCAAGATTGCCGTCGTCGCCTTCCAGTGCCGCAATCTGCGTCTCAGCCAGCACTTCGATGTTCGGCTGTGCCCTGACGCGCTCCACCAGATAGCGCGACATGCTCGCATCGAGGCTGCTGCCGCGCGCCAGCAGCCATACCTTCTTCACATGCGCCGCCAGGTAGACGGCAGCCTGACCAGCCGAATTGCCGGCGCCGACAAGGGCTACCTCTTGCCCGGCGCAAAGCCGCGCTTCGATCGGCGAAGCCCAGTAATGCACGGAGGTTCCCTCGAATTGCGCCAGGTTTGCCATGTCGAGGCGGCGATAGCGCGCTCCGCTGACGATCACCACCGACCGTGCCCGCACGGTCTCCCCGCCGCCGACGGCGAGCGTGTAGTGGGCACCGGACGTGTCGCTTGCGCTGCCCAGCAGCTTCGCCTCGTCCGGTATCACCATCTCGACGCCGAATTTCTGCGCCTGGTTGTAAGCGCGCGCCATCAGCGCCATTCCCGAAATGCCGGTCGGAAAACCGAGGTAGTTCTCGATGCGCGAGGAGGCACCCGCCTGTCCGCCGAAGGCACGGCAATCGAGCACGATCGTCGACAACCCTTCGGAAGCCGCGTAGACGGCCGCCGCGAGGCCGGCCGGTCCGGCGCCGACAATGGCCACGTCGTACAGCTTGCCGGCGTCGATCGGCCTCACCAGGCCGATGCAGCGGGCAAGCTCGTTCTCTCCGGGATTGAGCAGCAGCTTGCCGTTCGGACAGAGCACGATCGGCAAATGGTGGATATCGACATGGAAGCGTTCGATCAGGGTCCTGGCGCAGGGATCGGCAGCCGAATCGAGAACGCGATGCGGCTGACCGCTGCGAGCCAGAAAACCTTGCAGCCTCAAAACGTCGCCGCTGTCGACCGGTCCGACAATGATCGGGCCGGCTGTGCCGCTCTCGAGCAGGCCGACACGGCGCAGGATCAGCGCCCGCATGATGCGCTCGCCGAGGTTTGCTTCCTGCACCATCAGGTCCCTCAGCCTTTGCGAGGGGATGACGAGCGCCTCGACCGGCTCGACCGCCTCCACATCCACCAGTGAGGGTCGGGCTGAAAGCTGCGCCAACTCGCCGACGAAATTGCCTGCACCGTGCGTGACGATTGTTTCGCGCCGGCCGAAGCTGCCGCCCTGGATGATATCCACCTTGCCGGACAGGACCACGATCAGACCGGGCGCCAGCTCGCCGGCTTTGACGATCTGTTCGCCTGCAGCATAGGACACGGCTTCGCCGAAACGGCCCATGCGGTCCAGTTCTGCCTCAGCCAGCACTGGAAACATCTGATCGCGACGGGCAATGGAGATCGGATTGGCGGGTTGAGACATGGTTCGAACCTATCGCCGGTTTCCGACAGTTTGAAGCGGTTTTTGCGGCTTGCGGCCGGTAGGAACCTAGCCCGCCTGTCGGTAAACGCTGTGTCCTTCGCTTCGCAGTTAACTGACGGCGGCCGTGCGACGATGTCGTCGCGACGTGCCTCACAATCCGTTGCATCTCCTTGATTTGTTTGATTTGTGCATCCCGGCAAACCCGGCGCATGCTGCTTCAGCCGGCACCTGCCTAAGCCGGCCAGGCCCGGCGGGCCGTCCTGTGTCAAACTCTCGGCCGCCGGGCTTCTGGACAGCAGAAAACGGCCTGTGTCCGAGCACTCCGCAAACTGGCCTGCGGCCTGTTGTTCGGCGAGTGCTCAGGCAGCTACCTGAAGCACAATCTTGCCGCGCGTATGCTGCTTCTCGAGCTGTTCCTCGGCCCTGGCGACTTCCTCAAGAGGATAGATTGCCTGCACGAATGGCCTGACCTTCCCGGCGTCGATGAGGCGGCTGATCTCGGCAAGCTGCGCCGCGTTCGGCTTGGTCAAATAGGAAACGCCGCGAGCCCGATGCAGGCGGGCCTTCACCGCCGACGGCTCGGAAAGCGTTGAGACGAGCGTCCCGCCGGGCTTGAGCACGTCCCACGAGCGGTCCTGTGTTTCACCCGCTACCAGGTCGAAGACGAGGTCGACGTCCTCGACAAGCTCCTCGAAGCGCTGGTTCTTGTAATCGACCGCCTGGTCGGCGCCAAGCGCGCGGACGAAATCGAAATCCTGCGCGGACACGGTCGTCGCGACAAACGCGCCCGCGGCCTTTGCGAACTGCACCGCCAGATGACCGACGCCGCCGGCGCCGCCATGGATAAGGACCCGCTGCCCGGATTTGAGGCCGCCGTGATCGAAAAGGCCTTGCCACGCGGTAAGGCCCGCAAGTGGCACGGCGGCGGCTTCGGCGTGGCTTAAGCGTTGCGGCTTCGCCGCCGCCTCCGTTGCCTTGACGACGACATATTCGGCGTTGCCGCCGCGGTCGTTGCCGAGCATGGCATATAGCGGATCGCCCTTCTTCAGCATATGGGCCCGCGTGCCGCACAGTTCCACCACGCCGGATACGTCGCGGCCGAGCGTGACGGGCAGATCCGCGCCCGAAGAGCCCTCGCGAACCTTGTAGTCGACGGGATTGACGCTTGCCGCGTAGACCTTGAGCGTGACCTCGTCGTCATGCGGCTGAGGCAACGGAACCGCGTCCAGCGAAAGAACCTCCGGTCCACCAAAATCGTGGATACGGACGGCCTTCATCGTAATCATGGCTTGCTCCTCGTCGGTTTGCAGTCCAGTTCGCTCTGAACAGTTTCGCCGGCAGGCCGGCGTCTATCCAGCCGGCGGTTCGGTCGTAGCAAAGGCCGGCCGGTGGTGCGCCGTCAGTGTATCGTTTGCGAATGCTCGCCGCCGGGTTGCGAGATGCCGCTCAGCGCTTCACCTGCTGTCGCCGTCTCGCTGTTGGTGGCGAGGTCGCCCAGCGAAACGATGCCGACCAGGCGCTTGTCGCGGTTTAGCACCGGCAAGCGGCGCACTTTCAGGTCAGCCATGTTACGCAGAACATCCTCCGCGTCTTCGTCTTCGAAGCAATACCTGACCTCGGTGCTCATCACTTCCCGTACCTTGGCGTCAGGTGTCTTGCCTTGGGCGACGCCGCGGATTGCGATGTCGCGATCGGTTACCATGCCGACAAGCCGATCGTTCTCGCCCACCGGCATTGCGCCGGCGTCGAGGCGACCCATCATTTCTGCCGCATCGCGCAGGGTTTGCTGCGGACTGGCGATCTCGACGTCCTTTGTCATGCAGTTGCTAACTTTCATTTTAACCTCCGTTGGTTGCAGGGCCCGCCGCGGGTTTCCATGATGGAAGGGTGAATGAGCGCCAGCGCAAAACGTTCCATGGCAAGACCCGTTTCGAGCGCTTCGCCGAAATCACCCTTGCCATCCTCCACCCGACCGCCCTTCAGGCGGTCGGCCCGGGAAAGGTCGGTTCCGAAGGAATTTCGGAAGGCGTGCCGGGAGGAACTCCGATCGGCTCCTGGTCCGGCGTCGGAATTGGATCCGGCGAGGGCGGGGGTACGCCTGGAGGTTCTCCCGGCGGAGTCTCCGGCGGGGCAGGCGGCCGGGCCGGCTCCGGATTGGGATTGTCCGGCAGTGGATTCGGGTTATTCGGATCGGGATTGTTCATCGATCACTCCCCTGACAACTGTGACCTGATCTCCGCCAAGAGCGGGTTGCCGCAGCGGCGAGCAGGCTCTCTTGTCCTAAACCAAGGGGAAGCAAAAGCGTTCCCGCTTCCGACGCCACGCGCGGTGCCAATCTATCGGGCGGTTCCCAGGCTGGCATACATTCCGTTGGTGCGGAATTGCGTCGGGTTGATGCCGTAGAGGCGGCGGAAGACCTTCGAAAAGTAATTGGCATCCTCAAAGCCGCACATGATGGCGACTTCCTTGACCGGCAGGAAATCGGCCTTCGTCAGCAACTTCGCCGCGCGCTGCAGTCGCTGCTGCAGCACAAATTCGGCGGGCGGAAGTCCCTCGCTCTCGGCGAAGCAGCGCGAGAAATGCGCGCGGCTCAGGCCGCTGATCTCAGCGAGATCGGCAACGCGGAGCGGCCTGTCGAGATTGGCCCTGATGTGATCGATGACCGGCTGCATGGCGCTCTTGTCGTCGGTGACGGCATGCGAGCCGAAGACATCGTCGTAGAGCGCCATGGCTGCTTCATAGGCGACGGCCGAGGCGGCTCCCGGCGAGACCGCGCCCGTGATCAGGCGCACACTGCAATCAGCCAGATGATCGATCGTCGAGGGCTGCAGCCGCAGCACCGGACCGACGGCGGCAAGGATCGACTTGTGGATGCGCAGTGCCTCCTCGCCGTTCATCGATATCCAGAAGAACTCCCAGCGTTCGCCCTTGGCCAGCCAGTAACGGTGGTTGTGCGGCACGAGAACCAGCAAAGTGTCGCCCTTTTGCAGGCGGTAGTTCCGGTTCTCGTAGCGCAATCGGCCGGTGCCGCTGATCGTATGCTGGAGCACGGTAAACGGCGTCAGGCCGCGCTTGCGCCCATCCCAGTCGTAGACCTCGTTCTCGCGCACTTCATAGCCGGTGCTTGTCGGCATGGTGTGTAGGCGCTGGCGCCCGCGCGGCAGCGATACCGTCCTGCCCGCCGGCCCGATGTCGATCAAGTTCCGCAGCACAAAATTACCCCTAAAAGCATAATCCTTCTCTGGTCGCGTGCCGAATAAGGCGCATAATCCCTCGAGAAAAGCAAAAGAAACCGCGGTCAAAGAGCGGATGGGAGGAAGTGCCGGATTCCAGCCTGCATAGCGTGGCAGGCGGGCCAGGCCTCTTTTCTCCGCCTTTGCCCTAGCATTCGATCAGGTCGAGGTGAGGCTGATGAGTTTCAAGATCGCTATCATCGGTGCGGGAAGCGTCGGGTTCACCAAGAAGCTCTTCACCGACATTTTGTGCGTTCCTGAATTCAGGGATGTCGAATTCGCATTGACCGATCTCAGCGAGCGCAACCTCCAGATGATCAAGTCGATCCTCGACAGGGTCGTCGAATTCAACAGGCTGCCGACCAAGGTTACGGCAACGACAGACCGCCGTGCTGCCCTCGAGGGCGCCCGCTACATTATCAGCTGCGTTCGCGTCGGCGGTCTCGAAGCCTATGCGGACGATATCCGCATTCCCTTGAAGTATGGCATCGACCAGTGCGTCGGCGACACGATCTGCGCCGGCGGCATCCTCTATGGCCAGCGCAACATTCCGGTAATCCTCGATTTCTGCAAGGATATCCTCGAAGTCGCCGAGCCTGGGGCGAAATTCCTGAACTACGCCAATCCGATGGCTATGAACACCTGGGCGGCGATCGAATATGGCAGGGTCGATACCGTCGGCCTCTGCCACGGCGTCCAGCATGGCGCCGACCAGATCGCCGAAGTGCTCGGCGCCAAGTCGCGCACCGAGCTCGACTACGTCTGCTCCGGCATCAATCACCAGACCTGGTTCATCGACCTGCGTCTCAACGGCCGCAAGATCGGTAAGGACGAGCTGGTTGCCGCCTTCGAGGCGCATCCGGTCTATTCGCAGCAGGAAAAGCTGCGCATCGATGTCCTGAAGCGCTTCGGCGTCTATTCGACCGAAAGCAACGGCCATCTTTCCGAATACCTGCCCTGGTATCGCAAGCGGCCGGACGAAATCACCCGCTGGATCGACATGTCCGACTGGATCCACGGCGAGACCGGCGGCTACCTTCGTTATTCGACCGAAACACGCAACTGGTTCGAAACGGAGTTCCCGCAATTTCTGGAATCCGCCGCCAGGCCGATAGACCCCGCCAAGCGCTCCAACGAGCATGCCAGCCACATTCTCGAGGCGCTGGAGACGAACCGCGTTTATCGCGGCCATTTCAACGTCAAGAACAACGGCATCATCACCAACCTGCCGCAGGACGCGATCGTCGAGTCGCCCGGCTTCGTCGACCGCTTCGGTATCAACATGGCCTCCGGCATCACGCTGCCGGAGGCCTGCGCCGCCACTTGCATTTCCTCCATCAACGTCCAGCGCATGTCGGTTCATGCGGCGATCTCCGGCGATATCGACCTGCTGAAGCTCGCGGTCCTGCACGACCCGCTGGTCGGCGCGGTTTCGACGCCGGAAGAGGTTTGGCAAATGGTGGACGAAATGGTCGTCGCCCAGGCTCGCTGGCTGCCGCAATATGCCGATGCGGTGCCGGCCGCGAAGGAACGGCTTTCGAAATCCAGGATCAAGACCCGCGAATGGGCCGGTGCGGCAAGGCGCGACGTCCGTTCGATCGAGGAATTGCGTGCGGAAAAAACGGCTCTCAAGCAGGCCGTGTGAATTTCACCGGGTGGATCGCGGCGAGCTTTCGGGAGAATTTTCCGCACCCGTCTGTACATTCGTTCGAGGAGAAATGGAGCGGCGTCAACGCGCTCCTGAACAAACAGGGAGGAGAGACGATGAGGAATTTTCGAAACATTGGCATTCTCGCCGGGCTGGCGCTTAGCGTCTCGGCCTCGGCGCTGAACGCGTATGCATCCGAGCCGACCGTGCCGCCGGTGCCCGCGCAATTCCCCGCCGAGGGAAAGATCAAATACGTCGCGCGCGACTCCATCCTGGAATTCAAGGCACTGCCGGAATATCACGAACCGGATTGGGTCACCGAGAAATACGTCAAGGCGGGCAAGCTGCCGCCGGTCAAGGACCGTTTGCCTAAGGAGCCGCTGGTCTTCAAGACCGGCAACATGCCGGATGGCATCGGCGTTTACGGCGATACGATGCGCCATGTCATCGGCGGCCGGCCGGAAGGCTGGAATTATGGCGCCGGCCAGACGCAAGGCTGGGGCGGCATCGACATCGGCCTTTCCGAATGCCTGACGCGCACCGCGCCGCTTTTCCAGGTCGAGGCCAAGGACACGGAGCCGCTGCCGAACCTCGCCAGGAGTTGGGACTGGTCCAAGGACGGCCACACGCTGACGATGCGTCTGGTCGAGGGCGCGAAATGGTCGGACGGCGTTCCATTCAACGCCGACGATGTGATGTTCTATTGGGACGACGAGGTGATCGACCCCAATGTGTCGCCGCTGAACGGCGCGACGCAGGAGACCTTCGGCGTCGGCACGACGTTGAAGAAAATCGACGACTACACCGTCGAGTGGACGTTCAAGGACGCCTTTCCGAAACAATACCTTTACGCCATGGCTTACGGCACCTTCTGTCCGGGCCCGTCGCATATCCTCAAGCCGCAGCATCCGAAATATTCGAAGAACACCTACGAGCAGTTCAAGAACGCGTTCCCGCCGGAATATATGAACATGCCGGTGATGGGTGCCTGGGTGCCGGTGGCATACCGCCCCGACGACATCATCGTCATGCGTCGCAATCCGTACTATTGGAAGGTCGACGAGAAGGGCAACCAACTGCCGTATCTCAATGAACTGCACTACAAATTGTCGACCTGGGCCGACCGCGACGTTCAGGCCGTCGCGGGAGCCGGCGACTTCTCCAATCTGGAGCAGCCGGAGAACTTCGTTGCCTCGCTGAAGCGCGCGGCGCAAAAGGACGCACCGGCACGGCTTGCGTTCGGCGCGCGGCTGATCGGCTATAATCTGCGCATGAATTTCTCAGCCAATGGCTGGGGCAACCCCGACGAGCGCGGACAGGCGATACGCGAGCTGAACCGCAACGAGGATTTCCGCAAGGGCGTCACCATGGCGCTGAACCGCAAGGCGCTCGGCGACTCGCTGGTCAAGGGTCCGTTCACTGCCATCTATCCGGGCGGCTTATCCTCGGGCACGAGCTTCTACGACCGGAAGTCGACGGTCTACTACCCCTTCGATCTCGAAGGCGCCAAGGCGGAACTCGCCAAGGCAGGCCTGAAAGACACGGACGGCGACGGCTTCGTCAATTTTCCTGCAGGTACCGCCGGCGGCAAGAATGTCGAGATCGTGATGCTCGTCAACAACGACTACACTACCGACAAGAGCCTTGCCGAAGGTGTAGTCGCCCAGATGGAAAAGCTAGGGCTTCGGATCGTGCTCAACGGACTCAACGGCACCCAGCGCGATGCCTCGCAATACTCCGGCCGCTTCGACTGGCTGGTACGGCGCAACGATCAGGAGCTGACTTCCGTCGTCCAGAATACCGATCAACTGGCCCCGGTCGGTCCACGAACCAGTTGGGACCATCGTGCGCCGGAAAACGGCGAGGTCGATATGATGCCTTTCGAGAAGGACCTCGTCGACATCGTCAACAAATTTGTCTCGTCCGCGGACAATGACGAGCGCGCCAGCCTGATGAGAGAGTTCCAGAAGATCTCGACCGAGCACGTCTACAATGTCGGCCTGACGGAATATCCCGGCGCGCTGATCATCAACAAACGCTTCTCCAACATCCCGCAGGGCACGCCGATCTTCATGTTCAACTGGGCCGAGGATTCGATTGTCCGCGAGCGGGTCTTTGTCGCTGCCGACAAGCAGGCCAAATACGAGCTGTTCCCCGAAGAGCTTCCCGGCAAGCCCGGAGACAAGGGCCCGATGAACTAGGTTTACCTCCCCTGACTGAGACCTCCGGCCGCGCCAGTTGGCGCGGCCGGACAAAGCAAACCTCCGTACGCTCAAAGAGAGCGACCGGCTAGACAAGGAAGCGGACCGACCGATGTTGCGATTCCTGCTCACGCGCATAGCGTCGGCGATCCCGGTCCTCGCCATTCTGAGCCTGGTCACCTTCGCCATCATCCAGGCGCCGCCGGGCGACTATGCCGACTACATCCGCTCGCAGTTGATCAATCAGGGCGGGGCCTCATTCGCCGAGGCCGACGCGCAGGCCAAGGCCTATCGGATAGAACACGGTCTCGATAAGCCGCTGCCCGTCCAGTATCTCAACTGGATCGGCGGCATCATCACCCGCGGCGATTTCGGCTACAGCCTCTATTACAATAAGCCGGTGGCCGATGTGGTGGGCGAGCGCCTGCCGCGCACGCTGCTCCTGGCGCTGGTGTGCCATCTGCTGGCATCGGTCCTCGGTATCACCTTCGGCATCTGGGCGGCGACCAGGCAGTACAGCTGGATCGACAGTACGCTGTCAGCGATTTCCTTCCTCGGCATGACGGTGCCGCGCTTCCTGATGGCGCTGATCATCGTTTATTTGCTGGTCTTCCAATTCAACGTCTCCGAGATCGGCAGCTTCTTCTCGCCGCAATTTGGCGGGGCGCCGTGGTCCTGGGCGAAGTTCGTCGATCTCGTCCGGCATGTCTGGCCGGTTGTCGCCATCGCCACCTTCGGCGGGCTCGCCTACAACATGCGGGTGATGCGCGGCAATCTGCTCGACACGCTGAATGCGCAATATGTCGAAACCGCTCGCGCCAAGGGCCTTAGCGGCGGTGCGGTCGTGATGCGCCATGCGGTGCCCAATGCGCTGCATCCGCTGGTCATGTATCAGGGCGTGGTGCTGCCCTATATGCTGACCGGCGAGATCGAGACCGCGATCATCTTTGCCCTGCCGACCGTCGGCCCGGCGATCGTTGGCTCGATGGCGGTGGGCGACGTCTATGTCACGGCGACATTCATGATGGTGCTGTCGGCGACGCTGATCGTCGGCAACATCATCGCCGACATGCTGCTCGTCATGCTCGATCCGCGCGTGCGCCAATATGCAGGGTCCTGAGATGCTTGCTTTCGAGCCCTCGCTGCCGCCAATTGCCGAGGAACCGGCCAAGATCAAGCCGCGCGGCAATGAGAGTTACATCGCACTCGTCTGGCGCCGCCTGAAACGGTCCTGGACCGGCATGGCCGGGCTCATCCTGGTCGCGTTTCTGGTGCTGCTGGCGGTGTTTGCCGACTTCTTCGCACCGATGGATCCCAAGGTGACCGATGTCGGCTTCGCCCCGCCGCAGATGATGAGCTTCCATGACAAGGACGGCAACTTCGTCTTCCAGCCACGCGTCTATGCCCTGGCGGATTCGGAAGACCTCGACCCGGTCACCTTCCAACCCGTCGTCGGGCCGGACTACGACCATCCGCGGCTGCTCGGCTTCTTCGTCAAGGGAGCGGAGTACAAACTGCTCGGCCTGCTTCCCGCGAACCGGCACTTCTTCGGCTCGACCGACGGCCAGCCGGTGCACTTCCTTGGCACCGACAAATTCGGTCGCGATGTGCTGGCTCGTGCGATCTATGGTTCGCGCATCTCGTTGATGATCGCATTGACCGTGGTCTTCATCGTCACCGTGATCGGCACGACGGTCGGCATGGTGTCGGGCTATTTCGGCGGCACATTCGACGTCTGGGTCCAGCGCTTCGTCGAACTGGTGCTCGCGTTTCCGCAATTGCCGCTTTATCTGGCGCTGACCTCGCTGGTTCCGGTGACGGCGCCGACGAATGTTTTCCTGGCCTTCGTGATTGTTGTCATGTCGGCACTCGGCTGGGCGCAGATGTCGCGCGAAGTGCGCGGCAAGACCCTGGCACTGGCGCGGATCGACTACGTTCGTGCGGCGATGGCGGTCGGCGCCACAGATGGCCGCATCATCATGCAACACATTTTTCCGAACGTGATGAGCCACGTGATCGTTGCGGTCACGTTGGCAATCCCCAGCGTGGTCCTGCTCGAATCCTTCCTCGGTTTTCTCGGCTTCGCGGTGAAGCCGCCGCTGATCTCCTGGGGCCTGATGCTGCAAGACACCGCGACCTATTCGGTCATCGGCACTTATCCCTGGATCCTTTCGCCGGTCGGCTTCGTGCTTGTCACCGTCTTCGCGTTCAACGCGCTTGGGGATGGACTGCGCGATGCGGTCGATCCTTATTGAGCATGACATGATGCAACACGCGCTCGTCAAATCCTTCGCACCGCCTGTCCGGCTCGACCATGACGGCCGTTCGGAAAACCCGGTCATTGATGCCCGCAACATCGCCGTCGATTTCAAGGTCGAACACGGCATGATCGTAGCCGTCAAGGACATCTCGTTCCAGCTCTATCGCGGCGAGACGATCGCCATTGTCGGCGAGTCGGGATCGGGCAAGTCGGTGAGGGCGCGCACCGTCATGGGACTGTTGTCGAAGCGCGCAGTCGTGTCGCCGAAATCGACTGTCGAATACAACGGGGCGAACATCCTGAAATTTTCCGAGCGTGCGCGGCGCAAACTGCGCGGCGACCGCATCTCGATGATCTTTCAGGAGCCGATGAGTTCGCTCAACCCGATCTACACGATCGGCAGCCAGATCGTCGAGGCGATACGGGTGCATCGCAAGATGAGCCGCAGGCAGGCCGAAGCAAGGGCGCTCGAGCTGCTGCAGCAGGTGCAAATCCCTGAACCCCAAGCGCGGCTGAAACAATACCCGCACCAGCTTTCCGGCGGTCAGCGCCAGCGTGTAATGATCGCCATGGCGCTGGCCAACGATCCCGATGTGCTGATCGCCGATGAGCCGACGACGGCGCTCGACGTTACGGTTCAGGCGCAGATCCTCAATCTCATCCGAAACCTGCAGAAGAAACTGCGCATGGCGGTGATCCTGATCACGCACGACCTGACCGTGGTGCGGCAGTTCTCCGACTATGTCTACGTCATGCAGCATGGGGAGATGCGCGAGCACAATGTGACGGAGAAGCTGTTCGCCAATCCGCAGCATCCCTACACCTGTCACCTGCTTGCCTCCGAGCCGCGCGGCCAGGCAAATCCGTTGCCGGAAGGCGCCGACGTTATTCTTGAAGCTAGGAATGTGCGCGTCTCCTTCATGCTGCGGCATGGCACGTTCATGAGGCCGGACCTGCGCGAACTCGTCGCCGTCGACAGCCTCAGCCTGACCCTTCGGCGGCACGAGACGCTGGGTCTCGTTGGCGAATCCGGATCGGGCAAGACCACCTTCGGCGAGGCGTTGCTCAGGCTCAACACCACGGACAGCGGCGAGATCTATTTCGATGGCCAGCCGATCCATGGCTGTTCGCGCGCGCAGATGCGGCCGTTGCGGTCGCGCATGCAGGTCGTCTTCCAGGATCCGTTCTCGTCGCTCAACCCGCGCATGACGATCGGCCAGATCATCGAGGAAGGGCTGGTCGTCAACCGCATGGGCGCCACCAGGAACGATCGGATCGAGCGGGTGCGCGAGGCGCTGATCAGCGCCGGCATGCCCGGCGATATCCTCTCGCGCTTCCCGCACGAGTTTTCCGGCGGCCAGCGCCAGCGTATTGCGATTGCCCGCGCCGTCGCGCTCGAACCGGAATTCATCGTACTCGACGAGCCAACATCGGCGCTGGATCTCTCGGTCCAGGCGCAGATCATCGAATTGCTGCGCAAGCTGCAGCGCGAACGGGGCCTGAGCTACATCTTCATCTCGCACGACCTCAAGGTCGTGCGGGCGCTGTGCCACCGCGTCATCGTCATGCAGCACGGCAAGATCGTCGAAGAGGGGCCGGTCGACGAAGTCCTGTCCCATCCCAAGACCGCTTACACCGAACGGCTGGTCAAAGCCGCTTTCGAGGTAGCCTAATTGCTTATGCCGGAGGTTGTTGTGGCAAGAAATCCCAAGGTCGCTTTCATCGGAGCTGGCTCGACGGTGTTCATGAGGAACATCGTCGGCGACATATTGCAGCGTCCGGCTTTATCCGGCGCGACGATCGCGCTGATGGACATCAATCCGCAACGGCTCGAGGAAAGCGCAATCGTCGTCGGCAAGCTGATCTCGACGCTTGGCGTAAAGGCCAAAGCCGAAACCTATTCGGACCAGCGCAAGGCGCTGGCGGGCGCCGATTTCGTCGTCGTCGCCTTCCAGATCGGCGGCTACGAGCCCTGCACGGTGACCGATTTCGAAATTCCGAAGAAATACGGGCTGCGCCAGACCATCGCCGATACGCTCGGTGTCGGCGGTATCATGCGAGGGTTGAGAACCGTGCCGCATCTCTGGAAGATCTGCGAGGACATGCTCGCGGTCTGCCCGCAGGCGATCATGCTGCAATATGTCAACCCGATGGCGATCAACACCTGGGCGATCGCGGAGAAATACCCCGACATCAAGCAGGTCGGCCTCTGCCATTCGGTGCAAGGCACGGCAATGGAGCTGGCGCATGATCTCGACATTCCCTGCGAGGAGATTCGCTACCGCTCGGCCGGCATCAATCACATGGCCTTCTACCTGAAGTTCGAGCATCGCCAGCCGGACGGCTCCTACCGCAATCTCTATCCGGATCTGCTGCGCGCCTACAGCGAAGGGCGGGCGCCGAAGCCTGGATGGAATCCGCGCTGCCCGAACAAGGTGCGCTACGAGATGCTGAAGCGCCTCGGTTACTTCGTCACCGAGAGCTCCGAACATTTCGCGGAATACACGCCCTATTTCATCAAGGACGGGCGCGAGGATCTGATCGAGAAATTCGGTATCCCGCTCGACGAATACCCGAAGCGCTGCATCGAGCAGATCGAACGCTGGAAGGGGCAAGCGGAAGCCTATCGCTCGGCTGACAAGATCGAAGTGGAGCAGTCGAAGGAATATGCGTCCTCGATCATGAACTCGGTCTGGACCGGCGAGCCGTCGGTGATCTACGGCAACGTCCGCAACAATGGCTGCATCACGACATTGCCGTATAATTGCGCGGCCGAGGTGCCATGCCTCGTCGACGCCTCCGGCATTCAACCCACGTTCATTGGCGACCTGCCGGTGCAGCTCACCGCGCTGATCCGCACCAATCTCAACGTCCAGGAGCTGACGGTCCAAGCGCTGATGACCGAGAACCGCGAGCACATCTATCACGCGGCGATGATGGACCCGCACACGGCGGCCGAGCTCGACCTCGACCAGATATGGTCGCTGGTCGATGATTTGCTGGTTGCGCATGGCGATTGGCTGCCGGCCTGGGCGCGTGGAGCGCGCAGCGTTCGGGCGGCCTGAGGCGCAGGGCTGTCTGTTTCACTCACCTATGCCGACCATAGGGCCGGCTTTGAAAGCGGAGCGGCGTTGCCGGCAGATGTTTCGAAATCAAAGAGCTTCTGCGTTACGAGAGCAGCCGCTCCCCTTGCCCAGGAATTGTCCTCCCAGTCCAGCAGCATTGGTGGTGCCGCGCGAAAGGTATTTTTCCCAAGCGTCAGCCGCATTGGGCCAAACAGCGCATCGCCAAACGACACGGCTTCACCGCCGACGACAATGACCTCCGGGTCGGTGATGTTGACAAGATTGGCGAGATGCCGGCCGATGCCATGTCCGGCTTCTTCGAGAATGGCGACGGCTCGCGGTTCGCGGTCTGCCAAGGCTGCCATAAGGCTGACTTTGCTATCCGTTTCGTTGTGCCCGGTGGCTTCGCGCCAGGTGCGCAGGATCGCCGGCTCGGCGTAATAGGCCATCAAGCAGCCGCGTTTTCCGCACTCGCAAAGGCGGCCGTTCTCCTCATAAGAGCTGTGGCCGAACTTGCCGGCGGCACCGTTCGCGCCGCGATAGAGTTTGCCATCGAAGACGAGCGCGCAGCCGATTCCGACGCCGATCGCCAGCACGGCCATATTGCGGTGCTGGCGTCCGAGGCCGAAGAGTTGCTGGGCAATGGCATAGGCATTGGTGTCGTCCTCAAGCCACACGGGGACGTCTACCAGTTCGGCCAGCATCGGGCCAAGGGGAACGTTGTCCCAGTTGTAGCGATTGCTGCGGATACACACAGCCTTCTGGTTGTCTATGACGCCAGGCATTGAAATGCCGATCCCGGCAAGCTTGGCAGCGGGCCGATCGACAATCGAAATCAGCTCCGGCACCGCCTTGGCCAAGGTCGCTATGATATGGTCGGGATCGCTGTCCGAGAGCTTGACGCGCAGAGAGCCCAGCGGATTGGTCGCAAGATCGGTGACCACGCATTCGACCGATCCGACCATCAGCTTGAAACCTATGGCAAGGCCGTTGGCATAGTTGATATCCACCGGGATAGGGCGGCGCCCAGCCGAGCCCACGACTGTCTTGCCTTCGATCAGCAGGCCATCCTCGATGAGGTCGGCCACGACGAAGGTGACCGCTGCCGGACTAAGGCCGGTAACTGACGCTATGTCGGCCCGGCTGCGCGCTCCTTCCTGCCGCAAGAGATTGAGGATCAGTCTGCGGTTCATCGCCCGAGTCGTGCTCGGGTCACCCTTGAGCTTCACGGATCCGCTTTCTTAATTTTGTAAATTAATTATTGCCTCTCGAGAAAACGTATGCATAAGTTTGCCCGACTGTTCAACACCCGAACCGGGGGTCAGCGAAATTAATCCGGTTAGCAATATCACCGCGCTCTGAAGGAGCGGGCAAGCATATTCCCTTGCCCGGGAGGTGAGCGGTGCCGGTGAGAAGAACAACCGCGCCGGCCGGTGTGCCAGTAGAGAAATTGACAACACGGGAGGAGTAACAATGACGTTCAAGTGGATTGAAAAGCCGTCGACGCGGCGCAATTTCCTGAAGGGAGCTGGGGGCATTTCCGCTGGAGCCCTCGCGGGCTTCCCGATGCCGGCACTCAGCCAGTCGAGCGAAGTCACCATCATTTCAGACGAAAACAATGCCGATGCCCTGCGGATCTTGCGGCGCATTGCGGCCGACTTCGAGAAGCAGTCCGGCACCAAGGTTGTGATCAACAATATGGATCACGAGGCCCACAAGACCGCGATCCGCAACTACCTTGTCGCCGGGGCGCCGGATGTCTGCTTCTGGTTCTCCGGAAACCGCATGCGCGCCTTCGTCACCCGCGGCCTGTTCGACGACATTTCGGATCTGTTCGAGAAGGAAAAGTACAAGGACGTGCTGGGTGCCATGACCGGTGCCGTCACTGTCGACGGCAAGCAGTATGGCCTGCCGACTGGCGGCACGATGTGGGGCATGTTCTATCGCAAGGACGTCTTTGCCGAGCACGGACTGACGGTGCCGGCGACCTGGGACGAATTCCTGGCTTACGGCCAGAAGTCCAAGGCTGCCGGCCTTATTCCCGTCAGCATCGGCACCAAGGAACTCTGGCCGGCGGCCGGATGGTTCGACCAGATGAACCTGCGGATCAACGGTCTCGACAAGCACTTTGCCTTGATGAACGGCAAGATGGCTTACACCGACCCGGCGCTGACGCCTGTTTTCGACCACTGGGAAGAGCTGATCAAGCAGGGTTTCTTCACACCGGATCAGACGTCGTTCGGCTGGCAGGAGGCCGGCGCCTTCCTCGCCCAGAAGAAGGCCGGCATGATGAACCTCGGTGCCTTCGTGAAGGCTACTTTCCCTGAGCAGGATCTCGAGCAGCTGACATTCGCTCCTTTCCCGAAGATTGACGGCGCCCTCGACCGCTACGAAGAATTCTCGGTCAATTCGGTCCACATCCCGGCCAACGCCAAGAACAAGGCGGGTGCCCGCGAGTTCCTCGCCTTCTTCTACCAGCCGGAAAATTTCGGCCCTTATCTGGAACCTGGCGGCAACGTTCCGCCGCGCAACGACCTTCCGGCCAGCAAGGATCCGCTGGTCAACGCAGCCGTGGAAAGCCTGAAGACGGTGGCCGGCACATCGCAATATTACGACCGCGATACCGATCCCGACATGGCCCAGGCCGGCCTGGTCGGCTTCCAGGAATTCATGGCCAAGCCGGAGCGCCGGGACGCCATTCTTCAGCGTCTCGAGGGAACCCGTCGCCGGATCTTCAAGATCTAGCGCCTCCCAGCGGAGGGGAGCGGGGTTCGTGCTCTGCTCCCCGATGCTTTCCGTGAATGAGGTCTCCCAAAATGACGAAGCTTTGGCGCCGCCATCGCTGGTGGCTGACACCGACACTTCTGATTCTGCCCGCCGCTGTGCTGTTTTCCGTCGTCATTCTGGCATCTGCGGTCGAGAGCCTATGGATCAGCCTGCACGAATGGGACGGCTTCAGCCCGATGGTCTGGATCGGCCTCGGCAACTACCGCGAACTGTTCGCCGACCCGCAGTTCTATGTTTCGCTGAAGAACAATCTGATCTGGTTGGTGATGTTCATGCTGGCGCCGCCGCTCGGCCTCGCCATCGCGCTGCTCGTCAACCAGAAAATCCGCGGCATGCGCCTGCTCAAATCGCTGTTCTTCATTCCGCTGGTGCTGGCTTCGGTTGCCGTCGGCGTGGTCTTCACCTGGGTCTATACGCCGGAATTCGGACTTCTCGCCCTGATATTCCGCACCTTCGGCGCGACCGCCCCGGCAGTGCTGTCGGATGAAAATTTCGTCACCTTCGCCGTCGTGATCGCAGCGTTGTGGCCGCAGATCGCCTTCTGCATGGTGCTCTATCTCGCCGGCCTCAACAATCTCAGCGAGGACCTGATCGGCGCCGGGCGGGTCGACGGCGCCAGGGGCTGGAACATGCTGCGCCACATCGTGTTGCCGCAGCTGACGCAGGTCACCTTTATCGCCATCGCCGTCACTGTCGTCGGCGCACTGCGTTCCTTCGACATGGTCTCGGTGATGACCAGCGGCGGCCCCTTCGGTTCGTCCGAGGTGCTTGCCTATCAGATGTTCGAGCAGTCCATATTTTCCTACCGCTTCGGCTATGGCGCGGCCATTGCCTCGGTGCTGTTCGTGATCATGGCGGTCTTCATCGCCTGGTACCTGACGCGGATGATCCGCGCCGATGAAAGAGGCGGCTGATGTTTCCCCGCCCGATTCCCGAGATTGCTATTTGGCAGCGTGGCCTCTATGTCGTGCTGGTGGTCGGCATCCTGATTGTCTGGCTGGCGCCGCTCTTTGCCATCATCCTTACCTCGTTCCGCTCTACGCAGGATGTCATGGGCGGCAATCTGTGGGGCTGGCCGACCCAATTCGGCCTGGTCGACAACTACACGGCGGTCTTCACCCAGACGCCGATGGCCCGCTACTTCCTCAACAGCCTGACGATCACCATCCCCTCGGTGATCGGCGTTCTCATCTTGAGCACGCTCGCCGGGTTCGTGCTCGCCCGTTACCGTTTTCGCGGCAACATGCTCGTCTTCGCCCTGTTCGTCGGCGGAAACTTCCTGCCGCACCAGATCATGATGATCCCGGTGCGCGATCTCATGGTGCGGCTCAACCTCTACGACACGATGGCCGCCCTGATCATCTTCCACATCGCCTTCCAGACCGGGTTTGCGACACTGTTCATGCGCAACTTCATCGCCGCGTTGCCGGGAGAACTGTTTCAGGCCGCCAGGGCCGAGGGCGCGACACCGTTTCAGACATTGGTACATGTCGTGGTGCCGCTGGTGCGGCCGGCTCTTGCGGCGCTGGCGATCCTGCTCTTCACCTTCATCTGGAACGATTATTTCTGGGCGGTCGTGCTCACCATCAGCGATACCGTCAAACCGGTAACCGCCGGCCTGGCCAACCTGCGCGGCGAATGGGTTTCGGCCTGGAACTTGATCTCGGCCGGAACCATCGTTGTGGCTTTGCCGCCGGTTGCCATGTTCTTCCTAATGCAGAAGCACTTCATCACCGGCCTCACCATGGGAGCGGTCAAGGGATGAGCGACCATGGCTTCAAGGCGTCGCCCCGATCCGAAACTCATTTCGCAAGCAGGGCTCCATGACCAGTCTTGAACTCCGGCAGATACAAAAGAATTATGGCAGCTACCACGCGCTGCGCGGCATCGATCTCAGCGTCGAACAGGGCGAGTTCATTGTCACCGTCGGGCCGTCCGGCTGTGGCAAGTCAACGCTGTTGAAGATCATCGCCGGGCTTGAAACCGTCTCGACCGGTGAAATTCTCATCAACGGCCGT
Organism: Mesorhizobium sp. M0633; assembly: GCF_040320645.1. Classification (NCBI taxonomy): domain Bacteria; kingdom Pseudomonadati; phylum Pseudomonadota; class Alphaproteobacteria; order Hyphomicrobiales; family Phyllobacteriaceae; genus Mesorhizobium; species Mesorhizobium sp. M0633. The sequence goes on along the minus strand of NZ_JAMYQC010000002.1, from coordinate 209,324 downwards.
GATGTCACCACCACCGAGCCGGGTGAGCGCGGCATTGCCATGGTCTTCCAGTCCTATGCGCTTTACCCGCATATGACGGTCGCCGAGAACATGGGTTTCGGCCTGCGCATGGCGCATCGCCCCAAGGCCGAGATCGATGCCGCCGTGCTGCGAGCCGCCAAGATCCTTCGCATTACCGACCAGCTCGACAAGCGGCCGAAACAGCTTTCCGGCGGCCAGCGTCAGCGTGTGGCGATCGGCCGTGCCATAACCCGCTCGCCCGACGTGTTCCTGTTCGACGAACCGCTATCCAACCTTGACGCAGCGCTGCGCACGCAGATGCGCGTCGAGCTTTCCGATCTGCACGCCAGGCTCGGCGCCACCATGGTCTATGTCACGCACGACCAGACCGAGGCGATGACAATGGCGAGCCGTATCGTCGTGCTCAATCGCGGCTCGGTCGAGCAGGTGGGCGCTCCGCTCGAACTTTATCGCAATCCGGCCAACCTTTTCGTCGCGGGCTTCCTCGGCGCACCCCGGATGAATTTTTTCGAAGTGACCGTCGCCGCCGTCTCCGGCGGCGCCGCCACGCTGTCGACCGCCGGTCTTTCTCCTTTGACTGTCGAACTGACGGAAGCGGCATCCGTACAGGTCGGCGATAGGGTGACGATGGGGATTCGGCCGGAGAGCATCAGCTTGGCCGCGGAAGGGACAGCGAGTTTTGCAGGACGGGTACGGCTGGTCGAGCATCTCGGCCGCGAGACCATCCTCTATGCCGACGCCGGCCCGCTGCAATGCGTCAGTTCCGAAAGCGGCAGCGGCAACGTCACCGTCCAGATCGGCCATGCGAGTGCCGTCGCCGCCGATGCGACCGTCGGCTTCAAGGTCGAGCCGCGTGACGTCTATCTCTTTTCCTCTGTCGATGAGCGGACAATCAGTGCCCGCAAATCCACCATCACCGACTGACCTGCAGGAGTATCCTTCGTGAACAAGACTTCAAACGGCCGCGCCCTGTCGGTCTGGCGCACGATCCAGACCGACCGCTTTCTGGTCGGCGCGCCGCATTACCCCGAGCATGTGGACGAGAGTTACTGGGACAATGACGCCAGGCGCATGGCCGAGGCCGGCTTCAACGTCGCCCGCCTCGGCGAATTCGCCTGGCACATTTTCGAACCGCGTGAAGGCATCTTCGATTTCAGCCTGTTCGACCGGGCAATCGAGGGGCTGGCGCGTCACGGCGTCAACACGATCTTGTGCACGCCGACCGCCACTCCGCCGCGCTGGCTGACCGCAAAGCATCCGGAAATCCTGCGGCTTGATGGAAATGGCCGGTCGATGGGCCACGGCTCGCGCCAGTATGCCGACACCAGCAGCCCGGTGTTTCGCGACTATAGCCGCAAGATCACCAACGCGATGGCGGACCACTACCGCGACAATGCAAATGTCATAGGCTGGCAGACCGACAACGAACTCAACACCAGCATGCCGGAATCCTATTCGCCGTCGGCATTGAAGGAATTCCAGGCTTATCTCCAGGAAACCTACAAGACGATAGACAGGCTGAACTTCGCCTGGGGTGGCGATTTCTGGGCGACGGCTTACGGCGATTTCAGCGAAATTGTCTTCCCGCTGGATTTTTCCCCGTCCTTTCCCGGTCCCGGTCACCTCCAGGACTACCACCGTTTTCTCGGCTTTTCGACAGCACGGTTCCAGCACGACCAGGTCGAGATCCTGAGAAAAGCGAATGCCAGTTGGTTCATCTTCCACAATCTCGGCGGATTGCGTGACATCGACTTTCGCGGCCAATTCTCCACCGATCTCGACTTCGTCGGCTACGACATCTATCCGTTCCTCTATGACGAGTTCTTTCGCCTCGGCAATCACGCCAAGATCCAGGCGCTGCATCTCGACATCTGCCGGGGATTTTCCGGCAACTACATAGTGCCGGAACAACAGTCGGGTTTTGGCGCCCAGCCGGGCTTCTGCACGCTGACGCCGGAGCCGGGCGAAATGCGACGCATGGCGATGTCGTCGGTTGCGCGTGGCGCCGATGGGATCATGTTCTTCCGCTGGCGTCCCGCACATTTCGGCGCCGAGATATACTGGATGGGCATCATCGATCACGATGATGTCGCTCGCCGCCGCTATGACGAAGCCAGGCAGTTCGCCACCGAGATGACGGCGCTTAAAGACAAGATCCTAGGCACCCATGTGCGGATGGATGTCGGCATCGCCGGCTCGGACTTCGACAATCAGGAAGCCCACAAGACCTTCCCCATCGGCCTGCCAAGTCCGCAGGATGATGCAACCTTGCTGCATCAGTATTGCTATGACCGCGGCATCGCCTGCGGCTTCATCCACCCGGAAGACGATCTGTCGAAGCTCAAGGTGTTCTACGTGCCGCATTGGGTGATCTGGAAGGACAGCTGGACCGAGCGGCTGCAAGTCTTTGCCGAAAATGGCGGTACCGTCATCATCGGCGCGCGCACGGGAACCCGCGACGAAAACAACCACGTCATCCGCGAGACAGCGCCGGGCCAGTCGCTGTCGAAGCTGACCGGCGTTCGCGTCGAGGATTTCGGGCGGCTGGCGGCACCCGGGGCCAATGGCCTGTTCAATACCATGTCGCGCTCCGGCGGGCTCGTCATTCCTCCCGACAGACCGGCCGAATCCAGCCGCCGTATCCGTCGTTTCACCGTCGGAAACCACGAGTTCGATGCCGGTTATTTCTATGAGAACCTCGCAGTCGAACCGGAAGTCGAAATTGTAGGGGTTTGGTCGAACCGCTATGCGGCGGGAACGCCCGCAATTACCTCCCGCGCCGTCGGCAAGGGCCGTGTGCTCTATGTCGGCACTTATCTAACCCCGGAGCTGACAGCTCAACTCGCTACGCGCACTTTCGTGGATGCGAATGTGGAGCCTCTGGTTCCGGATCTGCCGGACGGCGTCGAGGTCACGATGCGCGAGAATGACGAACGCCGGCTGCTGTTCGTGCAAAACATCAAAGACACGCCCGTTGCGGTAACCGGCGTTCCCTTCGGCAGCAACCTGCTCGATAGCGAAGGACCTGTCTCCGGAGTGTTGACGCTGGACGGCTATGGCTGCGCTGTCCTCGAATTGATCTGAGCATTGTCGCGGACGTTAGCCATACGAAACCTGAGTACTCTTTGATCCTGGAATTCGACCGCCATCGGCAGCACGCCGGCATCGATCCATATCGAACCGGCGCTTTGACGTGCGCAAGGAACGGCCGGCGAACTGCTGTTGCTCCCATTCAACGACGGCAGTTACACTACCGGCCGCGACCATCGGAGCCGATGGCGGCATCTCGTTTCATCCTTGTGAGCGCCATGAATTTCGACATTTCCGTCCGAACCGAGGCCTTCCGCAGCCGGATCGCCGATTTCGTCGAGCGCGAAATCCTGCCGCTCGAGGCTGACAAGGCTTGCTATGACGGCCATGGCAATATTGCGCTGCCGCTGCTTGAAACGCTGCGGGGCAAGGCGAAAGCAGCCGGCCTGTGGTGCCTGCAACTGAAACCCGAGACCGGCGGGGCCGGCCTTTCCAAGGTGGATATGGCCGTCTGCTATGAAGAGATGAACCGCTCGATCTTCGGTCCGGTCGTGTTCAATTCCGCGGCCCCCGACGACGGCAACATGATGGTGCTGGAGCGACTGGGGACGCCGGAGCAGAAGCAAAGATGGCTGAAACCGATCGTCGAGGGCAAGGTGCGCTCGGCCTTTGCAATGACGGAACCGCACCCGGGCGGCGGCTCCGACCCGTCGATGATCATGACCAGAGCCGAACGGCGTGGCGACAGATATGTCGTCAAAGGCCGCAAATGGTTCATCACCGGCGCGCAAGAGGCGAGCCACTTCATTCTCATTGCGCGCACTTCGGACGATCCGCGTCACGGCCTTTCGGCCTTGCTGTTCCACAAGGACCAGCCGGGCTGGCGGATCGTGCGGCGCATCGAGATCATGGGACCGGAAGAACATGGCGGCCATTGCGAGCTGGAGTTCGACGGCCTGGAAGTCCCGGTCGAGGACGTGCTTGCCGGCGAAGGCAGCGGCCTCCGGGTTACCCAGGTCCGGCTCGGTCCGGCGCGGCTCACCCATTGCATGCGTTGGCTCGGGCTTGCCAAGCGCTGCATCGAGATCGCGCGCGCCTATGCCGCCGAGCGTAGCGGTTTCGGGCAGCTTTTGGCCGACCGTGAGAGTATCCAGCTGATGCTCGGCGACCTTGCCATGCGCATCGAGATCGGGCGGCTGCTGGTGATGAAGGCGGCCTGGGAGCTCGATCGCGGCGGCTTTGCCCGCAAGGAGGTCTCCATGGCCAAGATCCAGGTCGCCAACGTGCTGCACGACGCCGCCGACGTGGCGATCCAGATCAACGGCGCCCGCGGCTATTCGAAAGACACTGTACTCGAATGGATCTACCGCTACGCCCGCCAGGCTCGCCTGGTCGACGGCGCCGACGAGGTCCACAAGATGGTGCTCAACCGCTTTCTCAACGAGGAAGGTGCGGGCTTCTGGCGCTGGCATGTCGAAGCCGGCAGACAAGACGAAACAGGTCGCGGCGGGAACCGCTGAGCTGGCAATGAGGATGGATTTCGATCCAGTACGCCTGGAGGATTTTCTGAGAGCGCATTTTGGCGATGGCCAAATGTCGCTTGAGCGGATCGTCGGCGGCCAATCCAACCCGACGTATTTCGTCGACTATGGCGGCCGCCGCATGGTTCTGCGCAAGAAACCTCCGGGACCGATCCTGCGCAGCGCTCATGCGGTCGATCGCGAGTACCGGGTGATCAAGGCGCTAGCGTCGACAAAGGTGCCGGTGCCGCGGCCGGTGCTCTATCACGACGGCGACGAGCCGCTCGGCACGCCGTTCTATCTGATGCAGCGGCTCGACGGCCGGGTGTTCCACGATGGCTCGTTGCCGGGACTGGCGCCGGACGAGCGGCGCGGCATCTATTTCGGCACGGCCGAGGCGCTGGCAAAGCTGCACGCAGTCCGGCCGGAAGAGGTTGGGCTCGGCGACTATGGCCGTCCCGGGAACTATTTTGAGCGACAGATCGCGCGCTGGACCAGACAGTTGCGGGAATCGCCGAGCGAGCGCATTGCCGCGCTCGAAGCCGTCGCCGAATGGCTGCCGCGACATCTTCCGCCAGATGACGGCCGCGTCTCGATCGCGCATGGCGATTTCCGTCTCGGCAATCTCATCTTCCATCCCGAGCGGCCCGAGGTGATCGGCATTCTCGACTGGGAATTGTCGACGCTTGGTCATCCGCTTGCCGATGTCGGCTTCTGCTCGATGCCCTGGCATTCCTCATCGGACGAATATGGCGGCATCCTCGGCCTTGATCAGGCAGCCCTCGGGATTCCGACACAGCGCGAATTCCTCGATCATTACTTCGCCCACGCCGTGCCGACGGCGCCGCTGCAGCGGTTCCATCTGGTGTTTGCCATGTTCCGCTTTGCCGTGATCTTCGTCGGCATCGCCGACCGCGTGCTGGCCGGCAGCGCGGTTGCGGCCGATGCGGCGGATGTGGCACCGCTGGCCGGCCGTTTTGCTGCACGCGCCATGGAAGTCATCGACGGCGCGCGGCCCTGGTGACGCGAGGCTGGCAGTCGGCTGAGCGAGTTGCAGCGATACGCGTTCAGTTCATGCGAACTTCCGGTTCGGCAAGCAGTGGAATCTCCAAGCCACGCCGCAAGCCGGTCGCCACGACCGACACCCTGAATTTTCCGGCGAGTGCCTTGTCGAAGATGGCGCCGACGATGATGTCGGCATCGTTGTCGACCTCCTCGCGGATGCGGGTAGCGGCTTCGTCGACCTCGAACAGCGTCATGTCCATGCCGCCCGATATCGAGACAAGGACGCCCTTGGCGCCCATCATCGAAGCTTCGTCGAGCAGCGGGTTGGCGATTGCCGCTTCCGCTGCCTTCTTGGCGCGGCCTTCTCCGGCGGCTTCGCCGGTTCCCATCATGGCGCGGCCCATGTCGCGCATCACCGACTTCACATCGGCGAAGTCGAGATTGATCAGGCCTTCCTTGACGATCAGATCGGTGATGCAGCCGACACCCGCATAGAGGACCCGGTCGGCCATGGCGAAGGCGTCGGCGAACGTGGTTCTGGCGTCGGCGATCCTGAACAGGTTCTGGTTGGGAATGACGATGACGGTATCGGCGCTTTCGCGCAGGCGCTCGATGCCCTCATCGGCAGCGTACATGCGGCGCCTGCCTTCGAAGACGAATGGCTTGGTGACGACGGCAACGGTCAGTATTCCAGCTGCCCGCGCTGCCTGCGCTATAACAGGCGCGGCACCGGTGCCGGTTCCGCCTCCCATGCCGGCGGTCACGAAGCACATGTGCGTTCCAGCAAGGTGATCCATGATCTCGTCGATGGATTCCACGGCCGCGGCACGGCCGACCTCGGGCAGGGACCCGGCGCCGAGACCTTCGGTGATATGAGCGCCCAACTGGATCAGCCTCGTTGCCTTCGACATGGCAAGGGCCTGGGCATCGGTGTTGGCGACGATGAATTCCGCGCCCTGCAGGCCTTCGGCGATCATGTTGTTGACGGCGTTGCCGCCGCCGCCGCCGACCCCGACGACGGTGATCTTGGGCCTCATCTCCGAGATTACCGGCCTCGTCGCGGTGTTCATTGCCGTTCTCCCTGGATACGCCGAGTGGTCGCTGGAAGCTTGTCCCGGGCGCACTGCGAAAACTCTGAACCGGGCAGTGCGAATCAGGACAGCCCAGAATGCAGGGAATCAGAGCGCGGAGCGGGCTGCAAGTGCGCGATGTGCCTCATAGGCGACTTGCGTCTGAAAGTTCACGCAATGCGCCTTGATACAGTGCAGATCATGGCGCGTGGCGCCGCACGCTACAACTTCGGCGCGAGGCACTGCGCGACATGGTCGGCAATCGTCAGGCAGGAGGTCAGGCCGGGGCTTTCGATGCCGAACAGGTTGACCAGGCTATCCACGCCGTGCACCGCCACGTCCTGGACGACGAAGTCGGCATTGGCCTCACCGGGACCGGACAGTTTTGGCCGGATGCCGCTGTAAGCGGGTTGCAGGCTGCCATCGGCCAGGTCCGGCCAGTATTTGCGGATCTCGCTGTAGAAGCGCTCGCCACGAGCCGGGTCGACGCGATAGTCGAGTTGATCGGTCCATTCGACGTCCGGCCCGAAGCGGGCGACGCCGTCGAGATCGAGTGTCAGATGAACACCGAGCCCGCCGGGTTCGGGCACCGGATAGATCAATCGCGAGAACGGCGCCCGGCCGGCCACCGAAAAATAATTGCCCTTGGCATAATGGAGCTTTGGCACGAATTGCTGATTGAGCCCTTCAAGCGAACCGGCAAGTGCTGCGGCGCCAAGCCCGGCGGCATTGACGAAACGCGGAGTGGCGATCTCGAAGCGCTCGCCGCCGGCAGCGTCCACCGTCTCGAGCACGACGCGGCCTGCTTCGATGCGGCCGGAGGCGATGCGCGTGTTGAGACTAAGTGCCGCCCCGTGCTCCTCGGCGTCGCCCAACAGGGCGAGCATCAGGGCATGGCTGTCGATGATCCCGGTGGCCGGCGACAGCAACGCCGCCGTACACTTAAGGCTGGGCTCCAGCGCATGCGCCTCGGCTTCGCTCAAAGGCACCAGGTCGCCGGCCCCGCAAGCGCGTGCATTGGCCCGGATTGAGGCGAGCACCGGCTCCTGTTCGGCACTTGTGGCAACGATGAGCTTGCCGCAGCGCGCGTGTGGGACCGCCCGCTCCTCGCAATAGCGATAGAGTCTTTCCCGGCCGGCCACGCAGAACCGGGCCTTCAGCGATCCAACCGGATAGTGGAGGCCGGCATGGATGACCTCGGAATTGCGCGAGCTTGTCCCGGTGCCGATAGCGCTCTCGGCTTCCAGGACCAGCGTACCGATGCCGCGCTGCGCCATCTCTCGCGCGATCGCCAGGCCAACAACGCCGGCGCCGGCGACAATGCAGTCGACATGGTCCACGGTTAGGTCAAGCCGAAGTTCTGCATGCGTCCATCCATCCGCTGGCCCTGCCGAAAGCGCTTGACACTATACCGTTCGAGAAAGATGCATCAAACGGCATAACGCACGGGGACCTGCCGAGCCGGACCGGCGGCAGGACTGTTCCGCGTGCAGCATCAGGAGCCGTCATGGATGCACGACCGAATTCTCCCGAAGCCCGCGACATAAGCTTTCACATGCATGGCTATACGAATGCGCGCAAGCATCAGGAATCGGGGCCGCTCATTATCGAGAAGGGCGACGGCATCTATGTCGAGGACCTCGCCGGCAACCGTTATATCGAGGCGATGGCCGGGCTTTGGAGCGTCGCGGTCGGTTTTTCGGAGAAGCGGCTGGTCGATGCGGCAGTACGGCAAATGTCGAAGCTGCCTTACTATCACGATTTCGGCTCCAAATCGCATTCGCCGCTGATCGATCTCGCCGAGAGGCTGGTGCAGATGGCGCCGGTGCCGATGAGCAAGGCGTATTTCACCAATTCCGGCTCCGAGGCCAACGATTCGGCCATGAAGATGATCTGGTACCGGTCGAATGCGCTCGGCCAGCCGGCGCGCAAGAAGATCATCAGCCGCAAGAAGGGCTATCACGGCGTCACCATCGCCTCGGCAAGCCTGACCGGACTGCCCAACAACCACACTTCCTTTGACCTGCCGATTGCCAATGTGCTGCATACCTCGACGCCGCACCATTGGCGCGAGGCGCTGCCGGGTGAAAGCGAAGAGCTGTTTTCGACGCGGCTCGCCGACGAGCTGGAAAAGCTGATCCTCGCCGAAGGACCGGAAACCATCGCCGCCTTTTTCGGCGAACCGATCATGGGCGCCGGCGGCGTCATCGTTCCGCCGGCCGGCTACTGGGAGAAGATACAGGCGGTGCTATCGAGATACGACATCCTGCTCATCGCCGACGAGGTGATCTGCGGCTTTGGCCGAACAGGTGAGATGTTCGGCTCGCAGACCTTCGGCATCAGGCCCGACATCATGGTGTTGTCGAAACAGATCTCTTCGTCCTACCTGCCGATCTCAGCCCTGCTGATCAATGACAAGGTATTCGAGCCGATCGCCGACGAGAGCAACCGTATCGGCACCTTCGGCCACGGTTTCACCGGCGGCGGCCATCCTGTTGCGGCAGCGGTCGCGCTCGAGAACCTGAAGCTGATCGAGGAGCGCGACCTTGTCGGCAATGCGCGTGCGGTCGGCGCGCATTTGCAGAAGCGGCTGCGCACGCTCGCTTCGCACCCGCTTGTCGGCGAGGTGCGCGGCATCGGCCTGGTCGCGGCGGTCGAGCTGGTCGGCGACAAGGCAAACAAGACGCCGTGGGAGACGGCCGGCGCGCTGGGCGGGCTCGTCAACGGTTTTATGCAGCAGAACGGCGTCATCTCGCGCAATATGGGCGACGCGCTGGCCTTCTGCCCGCCGCTGATCATCAACGAGCCGCAGGTCGACCAGGTGATCGACGCGTTTGAACGGTCGCTCGAGGCTGCCGCCAAGCAGGTCCGATCGCAGAGCTGAATAGGCAAAGTCGATTTTGAAACCTGAAAACAAAAACGCCTCGGCGACGGCTGGCAGAAGGTTACCCTCCACACCCGTTGCTGCCGTTTAGTCTCCGTGCTTTGTTTTCGCAGATGAGGCGCTGAATCCTTCCAGTTCCTCGCCGATTCCTGAAAGTGCGTTGACGATCGTCGCCTCGACGTCGCCACGCTGTTTCTGGGGAATCAAGCCAAGTCCTTTTTGTATCGCTTCACGCCAATGTTTCCCCCCGTCCCACGCTTCCGAAAACGCGATGGCGAGATCGTCCTGGCGACGGGTAGCTTCCAGTGCCTCGACCAGAAGTGCTGCCTGGTGGACATCCTTTTCCCGCTTGCCCACGCCGTTTGCGTTGTTCTGTCGGCGCGAGGCAACGATCAGCTTGTGAACCGCATATCGTCCGGGCGACGGTACCACGACAGGCACTCCCGATCGATGCAGCAGCACAGTTCTGATTGGTTCGTGGATCAGGAAATCGAGAAACCGAAGAGGCTGCGCGGATGCACCGCCCAAAGACGGCATCGAGGTTGCATGATCGGCGTAGTCATCGCTGCCCGTGTTCGGTGTAAGGAACTCGACCTTGTATCGGACTGCGTTCTCGAATTGCGTCGCGTGTCCGGGATCTGATCTGTAAGGGATTTCCCTGAAGGTTGGGTCGATCTCCCTCAAGATTTCGAGGATGGGCGGCAGGCTGTCCTCGACCGCGGCCGACACGGAATGGAATAGGGCGAAGTCTGCATCGCCCGTCTGCAACGCTGCACCGGGCAGCTTCACGCCCAGATAGCCCGCGTAGGACTGAAAGGCGACTGTGCCGACCAGGACGCCGCGCAAGCGGAAGATGCCAGCCTTCCCCAGCGCCTCGACGACATCCCCGGTGAACCTTTCGGGTTCTGTCAGCCCTGCCTCGCGCACGAGCGTGGATACCAGCTTCCTGCGGGCGCGGAGGTCGTCCTTGATCTGACGGAAGGATTCGACGCGTTTTGCAATCTCGGGATCGCTGTCAGGCCCGACATACCGTCGCGTCTTCGTCGGCTGCGTTTCCTCGAAATACCAGTATACCTTGCCCTTGACGGGCACCTTGACGAGATTGCCCGTCGTAGGGAAATCCGTTTCGAAGGCTGCGTCCAAGGATCGCTGGACGAGTTCCGCATACATCGTGCGGTAAACGAGGTCGACCGTCTTCATGTCGGGCGGCTCCGGTTATAAGAAAAATGCGGTTCTCTTATAGCGCCATGACCTCAAGGGACGCAAGCGGGGGTTATAAGAAAATCGCGAAAACCTTATAACGCCGCAGGAGAGGTCAGGAATCCTTGTTGCCGGCGTGCAGCCAAATCAGAATGGGTTTGCTCATTCAGATAAACAAAGCCATCACGAAAACGCTGCTTGGATGTGGCGCTCGACCTCACCGCGTCCACGAACGGCCCGAGCCTGTCATAGGCGTTTGTGGTCGACGCGCTATTTTGGCGGCCGCATCCGGAACGACCACCAGCTTGCCGACGAAATCCTTGGCGATGAAATCCGCCTGGGCGCGATGGAAATCGGACAGCTTGTAGACGCCGCCGACCAGCGGCCGGATTTTCTTGTCCTCGATGTAGCGCACTATGCGGCGGAAATCCGCCCGCGTGCCCTGGCTCGAGCCATGCAGTTGGAGCTGTTTCAGGTACATGGTGCGCAGGTCGAGCTGGACGACCGGGCCGGCGATCGCGCCGGCCGTGGTGTAGCGGCCTTCGGGCCTCAAGATGCGCAAGAGGTCATTGAAGATGGCGCCGCCGACCAGGTCGGCGACCACATCGATTGGCCGCCCGCCGGTCGCCTCGTTCACGGCTGCCGGCAGGTCGGCCACGCCACGGGTGATCACCGCCTCGGCGCCGATGTCACGCACGGCCTGTTCCTTGCCCTTGCCGGCAACCGCATAGGGAATGGCGCCGCGTGCCCGCGCCAACTGCACGATGCCGGAGCCGACGCCGCCCGAGGCGCCGGTGACCAGCACGCGCTCACCGGCCTTCAATGCTGCGCGTTCCAGCATCTGTTCGCCGGTGAGGTAGGCGCAGCAGAAAGTGGCGAGCTCGACATCGCTGAGATCGGTATCGACGACATGGGCATTCTCTGCCGGCACCGCCTGATATTCGGCATAGCCGCCGTCGCGGCCGTGGCCCATATAGTCGATGTCGGCGAGTGAATCGTCGTCACGGTTGTAGATCGAGAAGTCGACCATCACTCGCTCGCCGATACGGGTTGGCGAAACGCCGTCGCCGACGGCAACGATGTTGCCGACCGTGTCGGTGCCCTGGATGCGCGGGAAGCTCAGCGTATTGCCCTGACGACGCCAGGTCGACACAGCGGCGGCATCCTCCTCCGTTCCGTAGGCGCCCTGGCGCACCCAGACGTCGGTGTTGTTCATGCCGCAAGCGGTGACCTTGATCAGCACTTCGCCCCGGGCGGGCGAGGGCACTTTCACATCGGTGCGGTAGACGAGCTTTTCCGGCCCGCCGTGCCCGATCAGCTGCACGGCGGCCATGGTGGCGGGGAGGGTTTTGGTCATGGCATTCATGTCGGCTCTTCAGATGTTTGCAAACACGCTCTTCACCGCGTCGGCCGTCTTCGACACGACGATATCGGCCTCTTCCCGCGTCAGGCAGAGCGGCGGCGCGAAACCGAGAATGTCGCCCTGCGGCATGGCCCGGCCGATGACGCCGCTTGCCGCAAGAGCGGTTGCGACCTGCGGCCCGATTTTTTGCGAGGCGTCGAAGAACACGCGATCGTTCTTGTCGGCGACGAACTCGATTGCCGCCAGCATGCCGTCGCCGCGTACCTCGCCGACATTTTTGTGACCACCGACGGCTTTCGTCAGCTCGGCGCGGAAATAGGCACCGGTCTGGCCGGCGTTCCGCACTAGGTCCATCTCGTCGATCAGTTCCAGGTTGGCGACGCCGGCGGCCACGCAGATCGGGTGCGCCGAATAGGTCCAGCCATGGCCGAGCGAGCCGAGCTTGTCGGAACCCTGCACCAGCACCTGCCAGACCTTGTCTGAGACGATGACGCCCGACAGCGGCGCATAGGCCGAGGTCAGGCCCTTGGCGATGGTGATCAGGTCGGGCTTGATGCCGTAGTGGTCGGAGCCGAACATGGTGCCCAGCCGGCCGAAGCCGGTGACGACCTCGTCGGCAACCAGCAGCACGTCGTACTTCTTCAGCACCGCCTGGATCTTTTCCCAGTAGAGGGCAGGTGGCGGCACGATGCCGCCGGTGCCGAGGATCGGCTCACCGATGAACGCGGCGACCGTCTCCGGCCCTTCGGCGAGAATCATCTCCTCGAGCTTGTCGGCACAGTGTTGCGAAAACTGCTCCTCGCTCAGCGAGCGGTCGGCGCGGCGGAAGTAGTAGGGCGCCTCGGTGTGCAGGACCGGCGCACGCGGCAGGTCGAAGGCGTTGTGGAACAGGTCGAGGCCGGTCAGAGATCCGGTCATGATGCCGGAGCCGTGATAGCCGCGCCAGCGCGAGATGATCTTCTTCTTCTCCGGCCGGCCGAGCACGTTGTTGTAGTACCAGATCAGCTTAATGTTGGTTTCGTTGGCATCGGAACCGGAGAGGCCGAAATAGACCCTCGACATGCCCTCGGGCGCGCGGTCGATGATCATCTTGGAAAGGGTGATCGATGCCTCGGTGCCGTGCCCGACATAGGCGTGGTAATAGGCGAGGTTCTTGGCCTGCGCGGCGATGGCGTCGGCTATCTTCTGGCGGCCATAGCCGACATTGACGCAGTAGAGCCCGGCGAAGGCATCGATGCTCTTGCGACCGTTATTGTCCCAGATGGTGACGCCTTCGCCACCGGCGATCACCCGCGTCGGGCTCTCGCCACGCGCGTGCGTTCCCATATGGGTCGAGGGATGGAAGAAGTGATCGCGATCCCAGGCGGCGAGTTCGTTGGACTGGTCGAGCATTTTTTACTCCTTGAAAGCAAAAGCCTGACGGGGCGTTACGCCACGTCGAGGCAGAGATATTTGAAGTCGGTAAAGGCTTCGAGCCCGTGGCGCGAGCCCTCGCGGCCAATGCCGGACTGTTTGACGCCGCCGAAGGGGACCGGCGCGCCGGTGATCTTGACGCGGTTGATGGCGACCATGCCATAGTCGAGCGCGCGGCCCATGCGCAATTGCCTACCGCCGTTTTCGGTGACGACATAGGCGACGAGGCCGTATTCGGTGGCATTGGCGCGGGCGACGACTTCCTCTTCGCTGTCGAAGGGCGTCACGGCCGCAACCGGACCGAAGGTCTCCTCGCGCATGATCAAAGCGTCGTCTCCAACGTCGGCGAGCAGGGTCGGCTGGTAGAACAGCGGCCCGGCAGGATGGCGCTTGCCGCCGGTCAGGCAACGCGCGTCTTTGGCGAGCGCATCGGCCACCTGCTCCTCGACCTTCTTGACCGCGCGTTCGTGCATCAAGGGTCCGATTTCGGTGTCGTCAGCGAGGCCATTGCCGGCCCGCAATGCCTCGACGCGTTTAGCGAAAGCAGCGCAGAACCGATCGTATATCGGACGCTGGACATAGATGCGGTTGGCGGCGAGGCAGTCCTGGCCGGAGGTCGCGAATTTAGCGTCGACGGCTATTCTCACCGCCTTGTCGATATCGGCATCCGCAAAGACGATCAGCGGCGCATGACCGCCGAGTTCCATCACAAGACGCTTCATCGTCGGCGCACTCTGCGCGGCGATCAACCTGCCGACCTCGGTCGAGCCGGTGAAGCTCATGGCGCGGACGCGCGGATCTTCGCACATCCGCCCGACGATGGTCGAAGCCTTGCCGGTGAGAACGTTGAACACGCCAGCCGGCAGGCCGGCACGTTCGCCAAGCTCGGCCAACGCCAGTGCAGACAGCGGCGTTTCCGAGGAAGGATGCGCGACGATGGTGCAGCCGGCGGCGAGGGCGGCCGCCGCCTTGCGGGTCAGCATGGCCACGGGAAAATTCCACGGGGTGACGACGCCGACGACACCAAGCGGTTCGCGTCGCACCACCATCTCGGCATTTGGCAGATGGCTGGTGACGCTTTCGGCGTTGAGGCGTTTGGCCTCCTCGGCATACCATTCGACAAAAGAGGCGGCGTAGTCGATCTCGCCGCGCGATTCCTTCAGCGGCTTGCCTTGTTCTAGCGTCATAAGCAGGGCCAGGTCATTTTTGGCGGCGACGATCAGATCGAACCATTTTCGCAAGATTTTCGACCGTTCCTGCGGCAGCAATGCGCGCCAGGCAGGAAAGGCGCGCGATGCCGCATCGATCGCCAATGTGGTCTGCCGGGCATCGAGCGCGGCAACGAAAGCGACGGTGGATCCGGTGGCCGGATCGGTCACCTCGAAACTCTCCGCGGTCTCGCTCGCCGTCCAGTGGCCAGCGACATAGGCGAGTTCGCGCAGCAGCCGCCGGTCGGCAAGGCGATCAAGCGCTTCATGGCGGTGCGAGCGGGCAAAATGTGCGGACATCATCGGGCTCCCGGTTCGGGTGATGCCGCAAGACTATCTCTGCCGCGCAAACAGAGAGGCTGTTTGCGTGCCTGCACGTAGAGAGATTGTCTCTATTGCCCTGCCCGGCCAGACGATCTCTCCGGTATCAGGAGGATGCCGGCAACAGATCCGCCACTGGCAGCACACTCTCCTCCTTCACCGTCTTGGTGACGATGTAGGTGAAATAGCGGTCGATGCCGATCTCGCGCTCGAGCAGAGTGTCGACCAGCCGCTGATAGGCGTCGATGTCGCGCGCCATCACCTTCAGCAGGTAATCGACGCCGCCGCCGACAGACCAGCAGGCGACGATCTCGGGGATGTCGCGGATGACGCGCTCGAAACGGTCGAAATCGGCCTGGCGGTGGCTAGCCAGCGTTACCTCCATCAGCACGGTGGCGACCGGTGCGATGGCGCGCATGGCGATCCTGGCATGATAGCCGCAGACGATGCCGGCTTTTTCCAGCTTGCGCAGCCGCATCCAGCAAGGCGTCGGCGACAGGCCGACCTTCTCGGCCAACGCCAGCTTGGTGATGCGGCCGTCGCGCTGGATGGCGTCGAGGATTTTCAGGTCGATCGGATCGAGTTTCGCTGCAGCCATGATCGTCCACTTCTAGTGCCGGACACCATGACGGCGCATTATTTCGATTGTCAATTGCACTGATTTCGATCTCTAATAAGTCATGACATTTTGGCGACCAGATCCCGCTCTTATCCGGCGGCCGGCCTATCAATCGCTCGCCGACCAGTTCGCGCGCGCCATCCATGACGGGCGCCTGGCCAATGGCGCGCGCTTGCCGACGCACCGGCAACTGGCCGACGATCTGCAACTTTCCGTGCAGACGGTCAGCCGCGCCTACGAGGAATTGATCCGCCGCGGGCTGGTTTCCGGCGAGGTCGGCCGCGGCAGCTTCGTGCAGACGCAGCGCCGCGAGCCGGAGCCGCCCTATTTGCCGGAGCGGCTGGGCGAGCTCATCGACCTCTCCATCCTGAAGCCGGTCTGCGAACCGATGCATCTGGAGCGGCTGAGGCAGGCGCTGGGCTGGCTCGCCGAAAACCTGCCGTCGAGCTCGGCACTGTCGTTCAGGCCGAACATGGTGTTCCCGCGCCACCGTGCGGTGGGTGTCGAGTGGCTGCGCCTCTGTGGCCTCGACGCGTCGCCGCAGAACATCAGCCTGACCAACGGCGCCACCGCAGGGATGACAGTGGCGCTGATGAGCGTGGCGCCGCCCGGCTCGACCGTCGCCACCGAGGCGATCGGTCACCACACGCTGATCCCGCTGGCGCGTTATCTCGGCTTCAACCTTGAGGGTTTGCCGATCGACGACAATGGGCTGATCCCGGAAGCGCTGGACGAGGCCTGCCGGTTGTCGGACATCCGCGCCGTGTTCGTGCAGCCGTCGGTGATCAACCCTACGGCCACCCTGATGGATGCCGGCCGGCGCGAACAGATTGCCGCCGTTGCGCGCAGGCATGACATCGCCATTATCGAAAACGACGTCCTCGGCCCGTTGGTCGAGGACCGGCCGCCGCCGGTAGCCGCCTTCGCGCCCGAGCGCACGCTCTACGTCACCTCCTTCACCAAGATCGTGGTGCCGGGCCTGCGCATCGGCTATCTCGCGGCGCCCGATCGTTATGTCGCCGCGGTCGCCAATCGCCATCTCGTCTCGAACTGGATGGCGACGCCGTTGGTGGCCGAGATCGCCACCAAATGGGTGACCGACGGCACCGCGATGGAACTCGTGCGATGGCAGCGCCTGGCTTTGCGGCGGCGTCTGGACATAGCCGCCGAGGTGCTTGCCGGAGTGGACTATCGCGCTCATCGCGACGGGCTGCATGTCTGGCTGCAACTGCCCGATGACCGCGGTGAGGAAAGCTTTGTTTCCCAGGCCCGCCTGCAGGGCGTGGCGATCGCGCCCGGCACGTCGTTTCGCATTTCGCAGATGCCTTGGCATCCAGCTGTGCGGATTTCGCTTGGCTCGACCACGGAGGGGGAACTGCGTGCCGGTCTCGGCGTTGTCACCAAGCTTCTGCTCGGCGATCCCGAGCATCTCCTGCTTGCGATCTAGACGGCGAATGGCGCGAAATTGTGCGGAATCCGAAATATTGTCATGATATTATTTTCTTGATTGACATGATTTGCCGCGATCCGCATCGTTAAAGGCAAGCTTCTCCAGCACGGGAAATTCATTGTCGGCTCCCATCATCAAGATCGACGGCATTTCAAAAAGCTTCGGCACCTTCAAGGTGCTGGACGGCCTCTCGATGCAAGTCATGCCCGGCGAGAAGCTGGCACTGATCGGTCCATCGGGTTCGGGCAAGACGACGATCCTGCGCATCCTGATGACGCTAGAGCGTATCGACAGCGGCCACATCCAAGTCGACGGCGAACAGTTGTACCACATGGAGCGTAACGGCCGGCTGCTGACGGCCGATGAACGGCATTTGGCAAAAATGCGCCAGAAGATCGGCATGGTCTTCCAACTGTTCAATCTGTTTCCGCACAAATGTGTCATCGACAATGTGACGCTGGCACCGATGCTGACCAAAGGCGTGCCGCGGGCCGCCGCCGAAAAGCGGGCGATGGAACTGCTCGACATGGTCGGCATGGTCGACAAGGCCAAAGCGATGCCGGCGCAGCTTTCAGGCGGCCAGAAGCAGCGCGTCGCGATTGCGCGGGCGCTGGCGCTGTCGCCGAAAATCATGCTGTTCGACGAGGTCACCTCGGCGCTCGACCCTGAGCTCGTCGACGAGGTGCTCAACGTCATGCGCAAGCTCGCCACCGAGACCGACATGACCATGCTGCTGGTCACCCACGAGATGGGTTTCGCCCATGACTTCGCCGACCGGGTGCTGTTCTTCGATCGCGGCAGAATAGTCGAGGAGGGCAAGCCCGACGAGATTTTCCGCCATCCCAAACAGGAGCGTACGCGAGGTTTCCTGAAGAAGATCATTGCGGCCGGACATCGGGTCTGACTGCCATGCGAGGCGGCGACGCCTCAAGCAAGCCAAGAAGACAGACAAACAAGGAGTTGGGAACAATGAAGAAATTTGCCATTTTGGCCGGCGTCGCCGGTATTGCGCTGACGGCGGTGCTGGCCGCCTCGACGGCCGGCTCGGCCGACGACAGCAAGCTCGAAGAGCTCAAGGCGCAAGGCTTTGCCCGCGTCGCCATCGCCAACGAGCCGCCCTATACGGCGGTCGCTGCCGACGGCAAGGTTTCGGGTGCGGCGCCTGACGTTGCCCGTGAAATCTTCAAGCGCCTTGGCGTCAACGATATCGTCGCCTCGATCTCGGAATATGGCGCCATGATTCCCGGCCTGCAGGCCGGCCGTTTCGACGTCGTCACTGCCGGCCTGTTCATGAAGCCGGAACGTTGTGCTGCGGTCGCCTATTCGGAACCGGTGCTGTGCGACGCCGAGGCGATGCTGGTGAAGAAGGGCAACCCGAAGGGCTTCAAGAGCTACGAGGACGTCGCGAAGGACACGAGCGCCACGATCGGCGCGCCGGGTGGCGGCACTGAAGAGAAGCTGGCGCTCACCGCAGGTGTGCCGCGCGAGCGCGTCATCGTCGTGCCGGACGGCCAGAGCGGCCTGAAGATGCTGCAGGACGGCCGCATCGATGCTTATTCGCTGCCCGTGCTGTCGATTAACGACCTGGTCAAGAAAGCCAATGATCCGAACCTCGAAGTCATCGCGCCGGTGGTCGGTGCGCCGGTCTATTGCGACGGCGCGGCCTTCAAGAAGGGCGACGAAGCGCTGCGCGACGCCTATGATGTCGAGCTGGCGAAACTGAAGAAGTCCGGCGAGTTCGCCAAGATCATCGAGCCTTACGGCTTCTCGGCGGCGGCGGCAATGTCGACGAGCCGCGACAAGCTCTGCTCGGCGAAGTAAAAAGTGCCGCTCACCCTAGCCTCTCCCCGTCAAAAACGGGGAGAGGGGGGCGTCAACGCTGGAGCTTCACCCTTCTCCCCGTCCCTATAACGGGGAGAAGGTGCCGGCAGGCGGATGAGGGGCGGCGCCGGCGTTCTGTAATGATCACCAAGCGAGGAAACGCTTAGCCCCAATGACCCAATGGTCCGGCTATTTCGGCCTGATATTGCAAGGAGCGCTTGTCACCATCGAGCTGACGCTGATGGGGTCGGTGCTGGCCTTGGTCATGGCCTTTCTTGCCGGGCTGGGGCGGCTGTCGCGGTTTTTCGTGCTACGCGCGCTGGCCACCGCCTATATCGAGTTCTTCCGCGGCACCTCGATTTTCGTGCAGCTGTTCTGGGCTTATTTCGTGCTGCCTTTTGCCGGCATTTCGTTGACGCCGCTGCAGGCCGGGGTGCTGGCGCTGGGCCTCAATGTCGGCGCCTATGCGGCGGAAGTGGTGCGTGGCGCCATCAAGTCTATCGGCCGCGAACAATATGAGGCCTGCACCGCCCTCAATCTCGGCCGCTGGCAAGCCATGCGCCATATCATCCTGCCGCAGGCGCTTCTGGTGATGCTGCCAACCTTCGGCAACAACGCCATTGAATTGCTCAAGGCCACCGCCGTCGTTTCGCTAATCTCGCTCGCCGACCTGACCTTCCAGGCGCAGGTGGTGCGCTCGCAGACCGGCAATACTCTGGTGCCGTTCAGCACCATCCTCGTCATCTATTTCGTCCTGGCGCTGCTCATCTCCTGGGGCGTGCGGTCGCTGGAACGCCGCATGGCTCGTGGCCTCGACGGGGTGCGCGTATGATGGATCGGGCCTGCTAATGGAATGGGATTGGGATTTTGTCCGGCAGATCCTGCCGACGCTGATCGAGGGGGTGAAGATCACCATCCTGGCGACGCTGCTCGGCTCGGTACTGGCGGCCATCGTTGGGCTGGGCATCGCGTTGGCGCGCCGGTCGCCGAACAGGGCTCTGTCGCGCACCGTCGGTTTCCTTGCCGAGTTCATCCGTGGCACGCCGCTGTTGGTGCAGCTCTATTTCATCTTCTACGTGCTGCCGGATTTCGGCATCCTGTTGCCGCCGCTGGTGGCGGGCGTCATCGGTCTCGGGCTGCATTACGGCACTTACACGGCCGAGGTCTACCGCGCCGGCATCGATAATGTTCCGCGCGGCCAGTGGGAAGCGGCCAAGGCCTGCAATCTGAACGCCACGCAGACCTGGACGCACATCATCATTCCGCAGGCAATTCCGCCGATGATCCCGGCGCTTGCCAATTATTTCATCGCCATGTTCAAAGAGACGCCGCTGCTGTCGGCGATCACCGTGCTGGAACTGATGAACCAGGCCAAGAGCGTCGCCAATACCTATTATCGGTATATCGAACCGATCACGTTGGTCGGCGCCTTCTTCCTCGCCATCAGCCTGTTCTCGGTGGTGCTGCTGCGCTGGCTGGAACACCGTTATGGGCGGATCGAAAGATGAGCGCTGCACCCGAAATCCGCCTGCATTCGGCCCGGCCGCCGCTCGATGCGCGTCCGCTGGAAAAGCGGGTCGGCCTGATCATCCTTGCCACCGACCATACGAGCGAACCGGATTTTCACCGCATGGTGGCAAGCGACCGCATCGGGGTCTATGTCGCGCGCATCCCCTACGCCAACCCGACGACGCCGGACAATTTGCGCAAGATGCAGCCGTCACTGACGGCGGCCGCGGCCCTGATCCTGCCCGACGAGCCGCTCGATGCGATCTGCTATTCCTGCACCTCGGCCTCCGTCGTGATCGGCGATGCCGAGATCGAGGCCGCGGTGCAGGCCGCGAAACCCGGCGCGCCGGTGGTTACGCCGCCGATGGCCGGCGTGCGCGGCCTGAAGGCGCTGGGCGCCAGGACGATCAGCATTCTTACCCCTTATACGGTCGAGACCAGCCGGCCGATGGCGACCTATTTCAGCGAGCATGGATTCGAGATCGCCAGCTTCACTTGCCTCGGCTTCGAGGACGACCGCGAGATGGCGCGGATTGCGCCGAAATCCTTGGTCGATCTGGCTCGCGAGGCGACGGCCGAACACTCGGACGCGCTGTTTGTCTCCTGCACGGCACTGCGGTCCGCGGCGGCAGTTGTGGGTATGGAAGAGGCCATCGGCCGCCCTGTCGTCACCAGCAACCAGGCGACGGCCTGGAATTGCCTGCGGCTTTGCGGAGATAAGATGTCGCGTCCTGAATTCGGCCGTCTGATGACGCTGCCGCTGAACTGATTTATGAGCCATGACCACGTCCAGGATAAGCCTCTCCGATATCCACGCCGCGCGCGAGCGCATCGCAGGTAAGGTCGAGCGTACGCCGACCGTCACTTCCCGGAGTCTTTCCCAGCACTTGGGCGCTGCTGTTTATCTCAAGCTCGAACATCGGCAGACCACCGGCGCCTTCAAGCTGCGTGGTGCCTCGAACGCTATCGCCTCGCTGACAGAAGAGGAGAGGGCGCGTGGCGTCGTCGCTGCCTCGACCGGCAATCACGGCCGGGCGCTGGCTTATGCCGCTCGACTGCAAGGTATCCACGCGACGATCTGCATGTCGCGGCTGGTGCCGCAGAACAAGCTGGACGAGATCCGCCGGCTCGGCGCCGGGATCCGCATCGTCGGCAACAGCCAGGACGATGCGCAGCAGGAGGTCGAGCGGCTGGTCGCCGAGGACGGGCTGATCATGCTGCCGCCTTTCGACCATCCCGCCATTGTCGCCGGGCAAGGCACGCTCGGGCTGGAGATCATCGAACAGGTTCCTGATGCCGCCCTTGTGCTGGTGCCGCTTTCTGGCGGTGGGCTGGCGGCTGGCGTTGCCGCTGCCGTCAAGGGCGTCAGCCCGGCGACGAAGGTGATGGGTGTTTCAATGGCGCGCGGTGCGGCGATGAAGGCGAGCCTCGACGCCGGACATCCGGTTTTGGTCGAGGAACTGCCGACGCTGGCGGATTCACTCGGCGGCGGCATCGGCCTAGACAACCGGCTGACCTTCTCGATGTGCCGCGACCTGCTCGACGATGTGATCCTGCTCAGCGAGGACGAGATCGCCGCCGGCATCCGCCATGCCTATGAGCAGGAGCGCGAGATCGTCGAAGGCGCCGGCGCGGTCGGCATCGCAGCCGTGCTTGCCGGCAAGGTCAGGGCGAGCGGCCCGACGGTGCTCGTGCTGTCCGGCCGCAACATCGATATGACACTGCACCGCAAGATCATCTGCGGCGAAGCAATTGCGGAGAGCGCAGCATGAGCCGTATGACGATCCTCACCGAAGCTGAATTGCGCAAGATCGTGAAGCTCGATCTCGATGCCATCGCCTGCGTCGAGAACGCGTTCCGGGCGCTCGCTACCTTGCCGGTGGCGATGCCGCCGATCCTGCGGCTGGACATTCCAGAGCATCGCGGCGAGGTCGACGTCAAGACCGCCTATGTACCGGGTATCGACGGTTTTGCGATCAAGATCAGCCCCGGCTTTTTCGATAATCCCAAGCTCGGCCTGCCCAGCGTCAACGGCATGATGGTGCTGCTGTCGGCGAAAACCGGATTGGTCGAGGCGCTGCTGCTCGACAATGGCTATCTCACCGACATCCGCACGGCGGCGGCCGGCGCGGTTGCCGCCAAGCATCTGTCGCGGCCGGGTTCCTCCGTTGCCGCGATCTTCGGCGCCGGTGTTCAGGCCGGACTGCAGCTCGAGGCGCTGATGCTGGTGCGGCCAATCACGGAAGCCCGCATCTGGGCAAGGGATGCCGCCAAGGCCGAGGCCGCGGCCGACGCATTGTCCGAAAGACTGGGCATCGCCGTTCACGCCGAGCCCGACGCGGCAAAGGCTGTGGCCGATGCCGACATCATCGTCACCACGACGCCGTCGACCGAGCCGCTGATCAAGGCCGGCTTCGTCTCCGCCGGCCAGCATATCACTGCCATGGGCTCGGATGCCGAGCACAAGAACGAGATCGCGCCGGCGATCCTGCGCATGGCCGATCTCTACGTCGCCGATAGCGCCAAACAGACGCGCCGGCTGGGCGAGCTGCACCATGCTATCGCGGCGGGCGTGATGGCGTCCGATGCCGAAATCACCGAGCTTGGCCACATCATCGCCGGCGAAAGGCATGGCCGGCGCTCGGACAGCGACATCACCATTGCCGACCTGACCGGCACCGGCGTGCAGGACACGGCGATCGCCACGCTCGCCCGCGACCGTGCGCGTGCAGCCAAGACCGGTACGATTTTCGAAAGCTGATGCTGGCCGCAAGGCCCAACAAACGAGGACCAAGAACAATGCAGCCCAATTTGAAATTCTCGCGCGGCGAATATGCAGAGCGCCTCGCCAAGACGCGGAAGGTCATGGAGGCCAAGGGCGTCGATCTATTGCTCGTCAGCGATCCGTCCAACATGGCTTGGCTGACCGGCTACGACGGCTGGTCGTTCTACGTGCACCAGGCTGTCATCGTGCCGCCGTCGGGCGAGCCGGTGTGGTACGGGCGCGGCCAGGACGCCAACGGCGCCAAGCGCACCGCCTATCTCGCGCACGACAACATCGTCGGCTATGCCGACCACTATGTGCAGTCGACCGAGCGCCATCCGATGGATTTTCTGTCCAGCGTGCTCTCCGATCGCGGCTGGGGCAAGCTCAGCATCGGCGTCGAGATGGACAATTACTGGTTCTCGGCCGCTGCCTTCGCAGCGCTGCAGAGACATCTGCCCAATGCCCGCTTCGTCGACGCCACGGCACTCGTCAACTGGCAGCGCGCAGTGAAGAGCCCGACCGAAATCGACTACATGCGCAAAGCCGCCCGCATCGTCGAGGCAATGCACGAGCGCATTGTCGACAAGATCGAGGTCGGCATGCGCAAATGCGACCTGGTCGCCGAGATCTATGATGCCGGCACGCGCGGCGTCGATGGCATTGGCGGCGACTATCCGGCGATCGTGCCGCTGCTGCCGTCAGGCACTGACGCATCGGCGCCGCATCTGACCTGGGACGACAGGCCGATGAAGTCGGGCGAGGGCACTTTTTTCGAGATTGCCGGCTGCTACAACCGCTACCATTGTCCGCTTTCCCGGACTGTGTTCCTTGGTAAACCGACGCAGGAATTCCTCGATGCCGAAAAGGCGACGCTGGAAGGCATGGAGGCGGGACTTGCCGCCGCCAAGCCCGGCAACACATGCGAGGACATCGCCAACGCCTTCTTCGCGGTGCTGAAGCGGTACGGCATCGTCAAGG
The DNA here is from genome assembly GCF_040320645.1 of Mesorhizobium sp. M0633. Classification (NCBI taxonomy): domain Bacteria; kingdom Pseudomonadati; phylum Pseudomonadota; class Alphaproteobacteria; order Hyphomicrobiales; family Phyllobacteriaceae; genus Mesorhizobium; species Mesorhizobium sp. M0633. The sequence continues at coordinate 185,145 of NZ_JAMYQC010000002.1, read as the reverse complement.
ACAATCGCACCGGGTACCCGATCGGGCTTTCCTATCCGCCTGACTGGGGCGAGCGCACGATGAGCCTGCGTCCAGGCGACCGCACCGAGTTGAAGCCCGGTATGACCTTCCATTTCATGACCGGCTTGTGGCTTGAGACGATGGGGCTGGAAATCACCGAATCCATCCTGATCACCGAGACGGGCGTCGAGTGCCTGGCGAATGTGCCGCGCAAACTGGTGGTGAAGAATTGAGCCCGATGTCCAGCCTTCGCCCGTCACCGATCACACCGACCGTCGATTGCGAGCGCGACGGCGTGCAGCACGGTTTCCTGCGCCTGCCTTACAGCCGCGACGATTCCGCCTGGGGATCGGTGATGATCCCGATCTGCGTCATCCGCAACGGCAAGGGGCCGAGCGCATTGCTCACCGGCGGCAATCATGGCGACGAGTACGAGGGGCCGCTGGCGCTCTATGACCTCGCCCGTACGCTCGACCCGAAAGACGTCAGCGGCACGATCATCATCGTGCCGGCGATGAACTATCCGGCGTTCCGCGCCGGCACGCGCACCTCGCCGATCGACAAGGGCAATCTAAACCGCAGCTTTCCCGGCCGGCCCGACGGCACGGTGACCGAGAAGATCGCCGATTATTTCCAGCGCGAGCTTCTGCCCCGTACAGACATCGCGCTCGACTTCCACTCCGGCGGCAAGACGCTCGACTTCGTGCCGTTCTGCGCCGCCCACATCCGGCCCGACAAGGTGCTGGAAGCGAAGGGTTTCGCTGCGGTTGAAGCCTTCTCCGCACCATGGTCGATGAAAATGCTGGAGATCGACGCGGTCGGCATGTTCGACACTGCCGCCGAAGAGATGGGCAAGCTGTTCATCACCACCGAGCTTGGCGGCGGCGGGACTTCGCGCGCGGAAACGGTGCGGATCGCACGTCGCGGCGTGCTCAATGTGCTGCGCCATGCCGGCATCGTCGCCGGCGCGGTCGAGATGCAGCCAACCCGCTGGCTCGATATGCCGTCTGGCGATTGCTTCTCGTTCGCCGAGGACGACGGGATGATCGAAACGATGATCGATCTCGGCGAGCCGGTGGCAGAGAACCAGGTGCTGGCACGTATCCATTCCATAGGCCGCACCGGCGGCGCTCCGCAGGAGATCCGCGCCAAAATGTCCGGTCTGTTGGCGGCGCGGCATTTTCCGGGACTGGTCAAGGCCGGCGACTGCGCTGCCGTGGTCGCCGTGCTGGTCGATTGACGGTTAGGAAGCCGATGTCGGGAACGGCTCGGTCCTGCCTTTGGGGCGATCGCCGATCGCAAAGACGGCGCTCGCCTCGCTGACGATCGAGACATGATCCTTGGCGGCTGTTCCGGCCGCCGCACTGTCGCCGCGCATGATTGCGGTGACGATGGCGTCATGTTCTTGCCAGGACTGGGCCAGCCGCCCGGGCAGCATGAATTGCGCGCGCCGGAACGGCGCCAGCCGGCCGCGGGTCATGACGGTCAGTTCATAAATGTGCTTGCTGTGGGCGCCGCGATAGAGCCGGGTGTGGAATTCGGTGTTGAAAAGCTCATACTCTTCTTCGGCACCGAGCTGCACCAAGCGCGCCGAGGCCTGGTGCTCGGCCTCCAGCGTTCGGCGCTCGCCAGCGGTCATGCGCTCGGCCGAGAACCGCGCGCAGATCGCTTCAAGCTCGGCCATGCTTTCGAACATCGAGGCGAGGTGCTCCTGCGTCACCACGGCGACGGTGGCGCCGCGGTTCGGCCGCCTTTCGACCAGCCCCATGGCGCTGAGCCGGCTGAGCGCTTCCCTGATCGGCGTGCGTGAGACGTCGAAGCGGGCGGCGAGCGAGGCCTCGTCGAGCTTTTCGCCCGGGCGCAGGAAACCGGTGACGATCCGGTCGCTGATCGCCCTCACCATCTGATCGACGGTCGTGCCCGACCTGATCAAATTGCGCTTTCCCGACACGTCTCCTCCGTCCAGTCTTTTCGCTAGAGCCGTAAGCCACTCACCGGCTTCGATTCCTCCGCATCTCTGTATGCCTATGTTTTAGCCTTCATGTCAAATTGGCGATTTTGGAGGCAAAAAGTGTATGCAATTGCTCCGGCTTTGTGCAGCCCACATCGACACACTCATTGATATTGCTGAATAAATCTCATTTCTGAAACTGGCATGCTGATTGCATACACTTCTTTCATTGAGGTGTTAACCGGCCCCGAAAGGCCCCACAGAGGGAGCATTCAATGTCCGAGAGATTCATGCTTAGCCGCCGCGACCTGCTCAAGACCTCCGCCGCCGGAGCGGCGCTCGGCCTTGCGTCCGCATCGTTTCCGATCAGCAGGGCCTTCGCCGCGACGGCCACCGTCGGCTTCATCTATGTCGGGCCAAAGGACGATTACGGCTACAACCAGGCGCATGCCGAAGGGGCCGCCACGCTGAAGGGGATCGAAGGAATTTCCGTCGTCGAGGAGGAGAACGTGCCGGAGACGGTCGACGTGCAGAAGACGATGGAATCGATGATCAATCTCGACGGTGCGTCGCTGATCTTCCCGACCTCGTTCGGCTATTTCGATCCGCACATGCTCGCCATGTGCGCGAAATTCCCCGACGTGCAGTTCCGCCATTGTGGTGGCATGTGGAACAAGGACAAGCATCCGATGAATGCCGGTTCCTATTTCGGCTATATCGGCATGGGCCAGTATCTGAACGGCGTCGTCGCCGGTCACACCAGCAAAGCCAAGAAGCTCGGCTTCGTCGCGGCAAAGCCGATCCCGCAGGTGTTGCTCAACATCAATTCCTTCCTGCTCGGCGCGCGCTCGGTCGACCCGACCATCACCTGCCAGGTGATCTTCACCGGCGAGTGGTCGCTGGCGGTCAAGGAGGCGGAGGCCACCAATGCGCTGGTCGACCAGGGTGCCGACGTCATCACCTGCCATGTCGACAGCCCCAAGGTGGTGGTCGAGACGGCGGCCGGGCGTGGCGCCTTCGTCTGCGGCTATCATGCCAACCAGAGCCCGCTGGCGCCGGAAAAATACCTGACCGGCGCGGAATGGAACTGGGCCAAGGTCTACAAGATGTTCGTCGACGATCTGGTGGCCGGCACGCCGCTGCCCAACTTCACGCGCGGCGGCCTGGCCGACGGCTTCGTCAAGATGAGCCCGCTCGGCCCCGCCGTCGGCGACGCCGCCCGCAAGCAGTTCGACGGCACGCTGGCCGAAATGATGAAAGGCGGCTTTTCCGTCATCAAGGGTCCGCTGAAGAGCAACAAGGGCGTCGTCGTCGCGACCGAAGGCCAGGCCTTCGCCGAGACCGCGCTCGAACTCGAAAGCATGGACTACCTGGTCGAGGGCGTCGTCGGTTCGACCGCCTGAACCGGATCGGAGACGGGGCCATGGCAGACACTGTCAGCACTGCGGGCGCACCAGCGCTGTTTGGCGCCAGGAATTATCCGGCGGCGATCGAATGGACGGCGCGGCGGGCGGAAGCCTTCGTCATACCGCTCGCGGCGCTGATCGTCGGCATGGCGCTGTTCAGCGTGTTCATCGCGCTGGTCGGCAAATCGCCGGTGCAACTCTACGAGACGATGTGGCGCGGCGGCTACGGCTCGTGGTTCTCGATCCAGAACTCGCTGTCGCGGGCAGCACCGCTTTTACTGGCAGCGCTCTGCGTGGCGCTGCCGGCACGACTAGGCCTCGTCGTCATCGGCGGCGAAGGCGCGATCGTGCTGGGCGGCGTTGCCGCCGCCGCCATCGGCGTCGCGGCGAATGGCGCGCCGGCTTTTCTGGTCATCCTGCTGATGGGCGTGGCGGGCGTGGTCGCCGGCGGCATCTGGATCGGTGCCGTCGGCGCACTCCGCCACTACCGCGCCGTCAACGAAACCATCTCCAGTCTGCTGATGGCCTATATCGCCATCGCGCTGATGAACCATCTGGTCGAAGGGCCTCTGCGCGATCCGGCTTCGCTCAACAAACCCTCGACCGAGCCGCTGGCGGATGCCTACCGCATCGGCAACATTCCAGGCATGGACGTGCACTGGGGCCTCGTCGTCGGCATTCTCGCCTGCGTCCTGTCCTGGCTGCTGATCGAAAAGACGCGCTGGGGGTTTGCCGCTCGCATCGCCGGCGGCAATGTCAGGGCGGCCCAGGTGCAAGGGCTTGCCGTCGGGCCGCTGATCGTCGGCTTCACCGGGCTCGCCGGCGGCTGTGCCGGGCTGGCCGGCATGCTGGAGGTCGGCGCCGTGCAAGGCAGCGCCAACGCCTCGCTCGCCGCCGGCTACGGCTATACCGGCATCCTCGTCGCCTTCCTCGCCCGCCACAATCCGCTCGCCATCATCCCGGTCGCTTTCCTGCTCGGTGGCATCGGCGCTTCGGGCGGGCTGATCCAGCGCCGCATGGACCTGCCCGACGCCACCGTGCTGGTGCTGCAAGGCATGCTCTTCGTCGTCATCCTGTTCAGCGAAACCTTTTACGGCCGCTTCAAGGTCTTCAATCCCGATCTGTGGAAGAGGGGCTCCTGATGGACGCGACCGAGATCGGCCTGTGGGGCGTGCCGCTCGCCATCCTCGGCGGCGCCATCCGCGTTTCGACGCCCTTCATCTTCGTCTCGCTCGGCGAAGCCATCACCGAGCGCTCCGGCCGCATCAATCTTGGCCTCGAAGGCACGCTGGTCTTCGGTGCGATGACCGCCTACGCCGTCGCGGTGATGACCGGCTCGCCATGGCTCGGCCTGCTGGCTGCCGCAGGTGCCGGTCTTTGCTTCGGGCTGTTCCACGGCTGGATCTGCAAATTCCGCGGGGTGAACGACATCGCCATCGGCATCGCGCTGATGCTGTTCGGCTCCGGTCTCGCCTTCTTCTTCGGCAAGCCGTTCATCCAGCCCTCGGCACCAGACCTGCCGGCCATCGCCTTCGGTGGCTGGTCGGATATCCCGCAGGTGCAGGCGGCGCTCAACGTCAACATCCTGTTCCTGATTGGTGCCGCACTTGCCGTGTTCCTATGGTGGGCCTTCCGCAATACGCGCGCCGGCCTGATCGTGCGCGTCGTCGGCGACAGCTCCGATGCGGCGCGCGCCATGGGCCTCAATCCCAACACCGTGCGCCTGCTTGCGACAGGTGTCGGCGGTGCGCTCGCTGGCATCGGCGGCGCCTATCTGTCGCTCTATTATCCCGGCAGCTGGACCGAACGCATCTCGTCGGGGCAGGGCCTGATGGCGGTGGCGCTGGTCATCTTCGCGCGCTGGAACCCGCTTGGCTGCTTTGCCGCGGCACTGTTGTTCGGCGGCGCCGGCGCGCTGGGCCCGGCGTTGCAGTCGGTCGGGGTGACGCAGGGCTACTATCTCTTCTACGCCGCACCTTACATCCTCACGCTCATCATCATGATCGCCACCTCGTCGCCGAGCCGCTCGCTTGCCGGCGCGCCGGGCGAATTGTCGATCACCAAATGACTGGAGTTTTTTCCGATGAACGCCAGAGCCGAGATCACCCAGCGCTACATCGATGCCGACCCTTATCCATGGCCTTATAATGGCGAGCTCCGGCCGGACAATACGGCACTGATCATCATCGACATGCAGACCGATTTCTGCGGGCCGGGCGGCTATGTCGATCATATGGGCTACGATCTTTCGCTGGTGCGGGCGCCGATCGAGCCGATCAAGTCGGTGCTCGCAGCCATGCGGGCCAAGGGCTACACCATCATCCACACGCGCGAGGGCCACCGGCCCGATCTCGCCGACCTGCCGGCCAACAAGCGCTGGCGTTCGCGCCGCATCAATGCCGGCATCGGCGACCCCGGACCTTGCGGGCGCATCCTGGTGCGCGGCGAACCCGGCTGGGACATCATCCCCGACCTCTATCCGGCGGCGGGCGAACCGATCATCGACAAGCCGGGCAAGGGCTCGTTCTGCGCCACCGACCTGGAGTTGATCCTGCGCCAGCGCGGCATCGACAACATCGTGCTGACCGGCATCACCACCGACGTCTGCGTCCACACGACGATGCGCGAGGCCAACGATCGCGGCTTCGAATGCGTCATGCTGGAGGATTGCTGCGGCGCGACCGATTACGGCAACCATCTCGCCGCGATCAAGATGATCAAGATGCAGGGCGGCGTGTTCGGCGCGGTGTCGAATTCGGCATCCTTCGTCGCGCAGCTGCCGTGAGGACACGATCTTGAGCGGAAGCATCGGCAAGAAAGCCGTCGGCGTCGAGACCATCGGCATGACCATGCGCTTCGGCGCCTTGACCGCGCTGGACGACGTCTCGATCAAGGTGCCGGCGGGATCGTTCCATGCGCTGCTCGGCGAAAACGGCGCCGGCAAGTCGACGCTGGTCAAATGCATGATGGGTTTTTACCATCCGACCGCCGGCGACATGCTGGTTGATAGCCGCGAGGTCGCGATCGCCAGTCCGAAGGATGCCTCGGCATTGGGGCTCGGCATGGTCTACCAGCACTTTACCCTGGTCCCGTCGCTGACCGGCGCGGAGAACCTGGTTATTTCGCGCGAGAAGGTGCCCGGCGTCGTCGACTGGCGCAAGGAGCGCGCCGCACTTGCGCAATTCATGCAGCGGATGCCGTTCAAGCTGCCGCTCGACGTCAAGGTGGCGGAACTTGCGGCCGGCGAGAAGCAGAAGCTCGAAATCATCAAGCAGCTCTATCTCGGCCGCAGTTTCCTGGTGCTCGATGAGCCGACTTCGGTGCTCACTCCCGGCGAGGCACACGAAGTGCTTGGCCTGGTGCGCGACATGACCAGGACCGGCGACCTCACCGTGCTGATGATCTCGCATAAATTCCACGAGGTGACGGCCTTTGCCGACGATATCACCGTGCTGCGCAAGGGCAGGCTGACCGGAACCGGAAAGGTCTCCGAACTTTCCCACAAGCAGATGGCGGCGATGATGATCGGCGACCAACCGATCGCCGCGCTCGACAGCCGCGCCCCGGTGCCGGCCGGCGCCAGGCAGGTGCTGACGGTAAAGTCGCTGAAGGCGCCCGACCGCACCGGCTTGAAAACCATCGACATCGGCGAACTCGATGTGAAGTCGGGTGAGATCGTCGGCATTGCCGGCATCTCCGGCAACGGCCAGAAGGAGTTTCTCGAAGTCCTTGCCGGACAGCGGGCGCGCAATGGCGGCGACGTTCTGGTGAAAGGCTCGCCCTATGGCGCCAGCCGCAGCGAGGCGCGCACTCTCAATGTCCGCTTCATTCCGGAGGAGCCCTTGCGCAATGCCTGCGCACCGAAGATGACGGTGGCGGAAAACATGGCCTTCCGGACCTTCGACCTCAACGAGGCCGGCAAGCCGGTCAACTGGATCAGGATGAGCGCGATCAGGGACTACGCGGCCCGTCTGGTCCAACAGTTCAAGGTCAAGACGGCATCCCTCGCTTCGCCGATTTCGTCGCTCTCGGGCGGCAATGTGCAGCGCGCGGTGCTGGCGCGGGAACTGACCGGCGAGGTCGATTTGCTCATCGTGTCGAACCCCTGCTTCGGCCTCGACTTCTCCGCCGTCGCCGAAATACGCGCCCGCATCATGAAGGCGCGCAATGCCGGCGCCGCGGTGCTCCTTATGTCGGAGGACCTTGATGAGCTGCTCGAGCTCTCGGACCGCATCTTCGTCATGTCGGACGGCGCGCTGGTCTACGAGACGCCGATTGCGCAGGCGAGCGTGCAGACGATCGGCGAGCACATGGCGGGACATCACTGATGGCGGAGATCGAGGCGCTGCCGTTTCCGTTCTCCTTCAAGCCTGAGGCGATGGCGCTGGTCGTCATCGACATGCAGCGCGATTTCGCTGAACCCGGCGGCTTCGGCGCCAGCCTCGGCAACGACGTCAGCCGGGTGGCGGCGATTGTGCCGACGGTGAAGAGATTGATCGAGGGGTTCCGCACCGCTGGCCTGCCGGTGATCCACACGATGGAGTGCCACAAGGCAGACCTTTCGGATCTGCCGCCGGCCAAGCGCAACCGCGGCAACCCATCGATCCGGATCGGCGATGTCGGGCCGATGGGTCGTGTGCTGATCGTCGGCGAGCCGGGAACGGCGATCCTCGATGAACTTGCGCCACTGCCTGGCGAAATCGTCATCGAAAAGCCGGGCAAGGGCGCGTTCTATGCCACCAGCTTCGGCGATGACCTGAAGCGGCTCGGCGCACAGCAACTGGTCTTTGCCGGAGTGACGACGGAGGTCTGCGTGCAGACGACGATGCGCGAGGCCAACGACCGCGGCTATGAATGCCTGCTGGCCGAGGATGCTACCGAGAGCTATTTTGCCGAGTTCAAGGCGGCAGCCCTTGCCATGATCAGGGCACAGGGCGCCATCGTCGGCTGGACGGCGACGACAGACCAGGTGCTCGAGGGGATTGCCAATGCCTAACCTTGCCTTTGCCGGCCTCCTCAATGGTGGCTGGCGCGATCTGCCGTTCGAGCCTTTCCGCGATGGCATTACGGCGCATTGGCTGCTCAAGGGTGGACCGATGGAACCGTCGGTCGCCATCCTGAACTACCGGCCCGGCGCCGGCGTGCCGCGCCATCGCCATGCCGGGCTGGAAACGATCATCGTGCTGGAAGGCACACAGAGCGACGAGAACGGCGATCATGCCGCGGGCAGCGTGATCCTGAACCCGGTCGGAACCGAGCATTCGGTGTGGACGAAGGATGGCTGCGTGGTGCTCATCCAGTGGAACCTGCCGGTAGTCATTCTGGGCGAGGCCAAATGAGCGACATCCGCTTCGACATAGCGAGCCTGCACGCTGCCTATCAGGCCGGCGTCAGCATCGGCGAGATGATCGATACGGTCCATGCGCGGCTCGCGGCGGCCGATGACCCCGGCATCTTCATCCATCTGGCGAGCAGGGCGGAGTTGCTTGCTGAGGCGGAAAAGCTCGGCCCGTTCGATCCCGTGGCAAAGCCGCTGTGGGGCGTGCCGTTCGCGGTCAAGGACAACATCGATGTTGCCGGCATGCCGACCACGGCGGCTTGTGCGGAATATGCCTACTTGCCGGCGAAAGACGCCACCGTCGTCGCGCGGCTCAAGGCCGCCGGCGCGCTCGTCGTCGGCAAGACCAACCTCGACCAGTTCGCCACCGGCCTGGTCGGTGTGCGCACGCCCTATCCGATCCCGAGGAATGCGATCGACCCGAAACTGGTGCCGGGCGGCTCCTCATGCGGTTCGGCCGTCGCAACCGCGCGCGGCATCGTCTCGTTCGCGCTCGGCACCGACACAGCCGGTTCTGGGCGCATACCCGCCGGCCTCAACAACATCGTCGGGCTGAAGCCGAGCGTCGGCGCGCTGTCGGCCGCCGGCGTCGAGCCGGCCTGCCGCACGCTTGACTGCGTCTCGGTCTTCGCGCTCACCGTCGATGACGCCTACCGCGTGTTCGAGGCGGCGGCGGCAAAGGACGACGCCGACCCCTATTCGCGTGACCCCGGCGTCCAGGGCCTTGCCGCGCGCCCGCCGGTGCTGACTGTCGGCGTGCCGGCCAGGGCGGACTGGACCTTCTTCGGCGACGAGGCGATGCAGTCGGGCTTCGCGGCCGCTCTTGCCTCGCTGGAGACGCTGGCCTGCAGGCTGGTCGAAATCCCGTTCGGCGATTTCTACGCCACCGCCAACCTGCTTTACGAAGGCGCCTGGGTAGCCGAGCGTTACGCCGCGATCAGGGACTTCATGGATGCCAACGAGGCCGCCATGCATCCGGTGACGCGGCAGATCATCGGCGGTGCGCGAAAACTTTCCGCCGCGGACGCTTTCAGGGGGCTCTATGCCCTGCAAGGCTATAAGGCCAAGCTTGCGCCGGTCATCGCCTCGGTCGACGTTTTCTGCGTGCCGACCGCGCCGACGCACTACACAGTCGAAGCGGTGCTGGCCGATCCGATCGTCACCAACAGCCGGCTTGGCACTTACACCAACTTCGTCAATCTGCTCGACATGTGCGGCATAGCCGTGCCGGCCGGAATTCGTAGCGACGGTTTGCCGATGAGCGTCACCTTGCTTGCCGCGGCGGGCAAGGACCATCTGACGGCGTCGCTTGCGCAGGATGTCCATGCGGCAAGCGGCCTTGCGCTGGGCGCTACAGGCTGGCCGCTGCCGCCGCGTGGCGATGTTCGCGTGGACGTGGACGAGGGCACGATCGAGCTGGCCGTGGTCGGCGCGCATCTATCGGGGATGGCGCTGAACGGCCAGTTGCAGCAGCTCGGCGCGATTTTCGCCCGGGCGGCAAGAACGGCGCCGCTCTACCGGCTTTATGCGCTCGCCGGCCAGTCGGTGTCGCGACCGGGGCTCGAGCGCAGCTGCAATGGCAAGGGGGCAGCGATCGAGGTCGAAGTCTGGCGGCTCTCGCCACAAGCGTTCGGGCGCTTTGTTGCCGCGATCCCGCCGCCGCTCGGCATCGGGACGCTTCTGCTTGATGACGGAACTTCGCCGAAAGGCTTCCTCGTCGAAAGTGCCGGCCTCACCGATGCAAAGGAGATTTCGCATTTCGGCGGCTGGCGCAATTTCATGGCGGGTCAGCTGCAGCGGAGCTGACGCTATCACTCGACCTTTTGCCGGAACTTCGAATGGCAGCTCGAGCAATCCTGCAAGATGAGATGCAGGAGGTGCTCCGCCGGCAATTTAGTGGGATCGGCTTCCGCGAGTGATGGTCGCTTGCCAAGCAGGCTGCCACCGCCCATCGCCAGGCCGGAACCCATTCTCATGTCGTCGGTGATGCGCGGCAGCGCCCGCTCGGCGTCGGAGGCCAGGGCGCTGGCCAGCGTCCCGATGTGGCGAGCCAGCCCTTCGAACTCCGCGCGGGCGGGGTCGATATCCGGCTTGGCGCCTGAAGGCGCGCCCAATGTCGCGCTGGGGAATTCGGCAATCAGGGAAGGGCCGGTGCGGGCGCGGATGGTCTCGGCCGCCGCCTTGAAGGCCGCGGCGTCGTACGCCTGCTTGCCGTCGAACATCCCAGCGATCGCCTTTGCCGCCGCGGCCATTTCCTTCATCGAGGTCTGGCGAGCCTCGATGACCGCATCATGGTCCGAATGGGCGGCAGCGAGCACGACAGAGACGCAGGCAAGCGATAGCACCGTTACAGCGGCTGCGAGCCTCACTGGGCGACGCCTTGTCCTGCCAGCTCGTCGATGATCGGGCAATCCGGCCGCTCGTCGCCGTGGCAGTGACCGACCAGATGGTGGAGCAAGCCGCGCAATCCGACCAGTTCAGCGATCTTCCTGTCGATCTCCACCAGCTTGGCTTTCGCGATCGCCTTCACGTCGGCGCTATCACGTTCCCTGTCCTGGTACAGCGACAGCAGCTGGCGGCATTCGTCGACCGAAAACCCCAGGCTTCGCGAGCGCTGCAGGAAGCGCAGCCGGTGAATATCGGCCGTCGAGTAATCGCGATAGCCATTGTCTGTCCGAGCCGGATGCAAGAGCCCGATGTCCTCGTAATAACGGATCGTCTTGGACGGCAGGCCGGATTTTTCGGATGCGATACCGATGTTCATGGTGGAAAATCTCCTTTGTCGGAGGAAATAGACCTTCCAGTAGATGGAAGGTCAACATGATGTGGCGATTTTGGATGCCTGACGCAACCGCCCGCCGGCTCCAACCGTTTGCCTGCCAACACATACTGAACCTTCGGGAAGAAATCAGTTTTCGGAAACGTTTATCGAACAGCGCTCAAAACCCGGTGTTCGACACCGGGTGCCGATGAGCAAAGACCCTCCGGCGGCACGTTACACCGTGCACACGCCGAGGAGACAGAATATGCCCGTCAACGCCTATATCAACCGGATCGCGACGGCGGTGCCGGAGCATGAGGTTCATCAATTCTACCTGCGTTTCGCGGCTTCCATGCTCGCGGCCGATCGCCGGAGACTCTTCGAACGCATGGCCGATCTTGCCGGCATCGAGCACCGCTATTCCTGCTTTGCGCCGGCGTCCGACCCCGAAGGACCAACTGCCGACCTGGCCGGGACCTTCATCCGGGGCGCGTTTCCCGGAACAGCGGCGAGAATGGCGATGTTCGACGATGCCGCACCTGTTCTGGCGCAAAAGGGCATCGACGGATTGCAGCTTGGCGACGACGCTTCCCGCATCACCCATCTTATCGTCACCACCTGCACTGGCTTTTCGGCGCCGGGCATCGATCTGGAGCTGATCGCGCGTTGCGGGCTTCCCGATAGTGTCGAACGCACGATGATCGGTTTCATGGGTTGCTACGCGGCGATCAACGGGCTCAAGCTGGCCCGCCACATCGTCCGCTCCGACCAGCAGGCCAAGGTCCTGCTGGTCAATATCGAGCTCTGCACGATGCATCTGCGCGAAACCACCGAGCTGGAAAAACTGCTGTCGTTCTGCCTCTGGGGCGACGGCTGCGCGGCCACGCTCATTACCGCCGAGCCGGCCGGCATCGAGCTCGATAGCTTTCACTGTCTGGTGGCGAGGGAGCGGCGGGATCTGATGCGCTGGAATATTCGCGACCACGGCTTCGAAATGGTTCTTTCCGGCCAGGTGCCGGCAGCGATTCATGAGGCGTTGCGGAACAGCCAGGCCGCCATGCTCGGCGGCCGGCCGACCGAGGCAATCGACCTTTGGGCCGTGCATCCGGGTGGACGTTCGGTGCTCGACGCCGTCGAAAGGGCCCTGGAACTGGAGCCCACCGCGCTGGAACCATCGCGCGAGGTGTTGCGCCAGTATGGGAACATGTCGTCGGCGACCGTCATGTTCGTGATGAAGGAGATGTTGAAGGCGCCACCCGGCCTGCTCGGCTGCGGCATGTCGTTCGGACCCGGGCTGACGGCCGAAACCATGCTCTTTCGAACGGTGTCATGAGCGGCCTGGAGCACCGGCAGCTCGCGCCGGAAATCCTCGACGGACTTGCGGCCGACGATTCGCGAGCGCTGGCCGCGCGCCGCGACCTTCGGCGCATCAATATGCTGATGTTTCAGGTGCCGATCATGACGTCGTTGCTCAGGAGGTTCGTGCCAACGCCGCCACGCCGCATTCTGGAGATCGGCGCCGGCGATGGCTCCTTCATGCTGGCGGTGGCGCGGCGCATGGCCAGGCATTGGCCCGGGGTCGAACTGGTGATGCTCGACCGCGTCGACCTCGTCACCGCGCAATTGCGCGGTGATTTTGACAGGCTGGGATGGAAGGCCGAAGGCGTCACCGCCGATGTCTTCGACTGGGCAGGAAAGATCGAGGGTGCGCCGTTCGACGCCGTCACCGTCAATCTGTTCCTGCATCACCTCGACGATGCGCAGCTCGTGCGTCTGTTTTCGCTGATCAGGCCGAAAGCCCCGTTGCTCATCGCGACAGAGCCGCTGCGGGCGAAACTGCCGCTGGCCGCGACCCGTCTTCTGCCGGCAATCGGCGCCAACGACGTCACACGAAACGACGCGGCGCAAAGCGTGCGTGCCGGCTTTCGCGGCAGCGAGCTTTCCGGTCTCTGGCTTGCGGCCAACGGCAAACCGGTCGAGGAACGGCGCGCCGGCCTGTTTTCCCACGTCTTCGTCGGCGCCAGCGCCGGCAACGACCCATGACGCGATTGTCGAACCATGACGCGATCATCATCGGCGCCGGCCCGGCGGGCACCTCCGTCGCGCTCACGCTGGCCCGGCGCGGATGGGCCGTGGCAATTGTGGAAAAGACCGCGTTTCCACGCCGCAAGGTCTGCGGCGAATACATCTCGGCAAGCAATCTTGCGCTTCTCGACCAGCTCGAGATCGGCGATGCCTGGCGTACCAATGCCGGCCCCGAAATCCGCCGCGTCGGCCTGTTTTCCGGCGAGACCTGCGTCGACGCGGCAATGCCACGTGCAGGAGCTGGGCCTCGTGCGAAAGATGGCTTTGGCCGGGCGCTCGGCCGGGACATTCTCGACTCTCTGCTTCTACAGGCGGCGCGATCGGCGGGTGTCGAAATCTTCCAGCCCTGCCGCGCCGTCGCCATCGAGCCGGACGGTGAGATGCAAAGGGTGCGAATTCAGGCCGGGGATGAAGCGGCGATGTTGCGTGCGCCGGTGATTGTCGCCGCTCACGGCTCCTGGGAACCGGGACCATTGCCCAGCCAGCTCGCAAAGGCCAATCGCCCGTCGGACCTGCTCGGCTTCAAGGCGCATTTCACCGGGTCGTTCCTGGCGCCGGATTTGATGCCTCTGCTGGCCTTCCCCGGCGGCTATGGCGGCATGGTTTCGGCGGATCATGGCCGGTTGTCGATCTCGTGCTGCATCCGGCGCGATATGCTCGCGCGGCTGCGTAAACAATATGGCCCCAAACAACGGAGCCACGTGTCGGCCGCCGATGCGGTCTCCCGGCATCTCCTGAATTCATGCCGGGGCGTGAGGGACGCCCTGGAACCGGCTCTCCTCGACGGTCCGTGGCTTGCCGCAGGTCCGATCCGGCCGGGAATTCGCTCGTGCTACGAAGGGGACATCTTCCGCGTCGGCAATGCAGCCGGAGAGTCTCATCCTGTCATCGCCGAGGGCATCTCGATGGCGCTTCAGTCCGGCTGGTTGCTGGCATGCGAACTCGCATCCACTCCAGGTGGCCGAGCGGGGCGCGAGGCTGCCGCCAGACGCTACGAGGCGGCCTGGAAAAGACTGTTTTCGACACGGGTCTACGCCGCCGCGGCCGTTGCCGGAATTGCCCTTCGCCCCGGCAGCGCCACCTTGATGGCGGCGATCGTCCAGAATTTCCCGCAGGCACTGACGCTGGGCGCGCAACTGAGCGGCAAGACCAAGCCGGTTCCAGGCTTCGTCTAGGCGACATAGCGGTCCCATGAGCCGTAGTGCTCCTTGCTTCGGCGCCCCCGAGGCAGGCTGAGGCCGATCACAACTAGCCCTGCAACGGCATTGTTCAATGTCGAACCTCTGGTCGCGCCGTCGAGCAGCCAGGGCGCTGCGATCAGCCATAACCCGAACGGCAGGTTGAGGAAACGCAACGGCCGTGCCACCTCGGCCATGGCGCAGACCGCGATCGTGATGATCATGGCGCCCGAGAGGTGATCGCTGTTTGCAATGGCGCCGGCCGTGCCGAAGACCAGCCGCGAGACCATCAGCCAACCGCCGACGATACAGCATGCGACCAGCGTCCATGGAAACGTGACACCGCGAATGGCTGCGGCGGACTGTGCGGCAAGCGCGGTGGAAAAGCCGGGATCGTTCTTGTCCGCCTCGCCGTTCGGCTCCGGCCCGCCTTGGAAAAAGGTGCGCCAGAACGGACGGTCTGCCCGCACGCTGCGCAGCATGTACTGGCCCATGGCGACCACCTCGTCCAGCGTCAGCGGGATCATGACCAGCATGGCCGCCGCCGCAATGAGGCACAGTGTGCAATAGGTGCCGATCATGATCGGCTGGATGATGATGAAGAAGATCGAGACGCCGCCGAGCGGCACCACCAGGATGAAGAAGAAGGTCACCATCCAGGGCATGGTGCGCCAGCGGGTCGCCGTGCCCATCGCGCCCATCAGGGTTTCGATCATATAGGCCACGGCGCCAAGCCCGGCATCAGCGACTGGCCAGGCTCGAGAAACGTCGGATGTGATGATGAATTCCGTGCCGTTCCTGCCGTCTCCGCCGGGGAAGAACGGCTCCCAGACAGCACCCACATGGCCGAGCTGGTAGGCAGTGAGATAGCGGGCGATGAGGAAACCGAAGAAACCGAGCGCGATGATCGGCAGGCGCTGCAGCCAGGATGACGGCGAGTAGGTCCAGCCAGGCGGAACGGTGCTCTCGTCCATCATCCCTTCGTGGCTCATGCCCGGCATCATCGGGACGAGCACCGAGAAAGCGATGGCCAGCGCGCCGACGATCGTGTCGTTCATTGTGGCGGCGGCGCTCGGCGTCCAGAAGAACAGCGGCGCGAACAGCAGCCACAGGCCGGCGATCGTCGTGCCCCATTGCGCCCAGGAAAAACGCGGCGACAGTGCGAGCCCGCCAAACAGCATCAGCAGCAAGCCCGAGACAATGTCGCTCCAGCCGGTGAGCGCGTTGCGCAGCACCGGTTCCCACAGTCCACGCTCTTGCGTGACGTCACGCACAGTGCCGGCCGCCGCCGGATCGAACAGCGCGAACTGAAGCGGGCTGGTGAGGAGCCACACGCCAAGCGTGATGACCAGGAAATGAGCCCAGAGCATCTGCTTGCCCATCCCCGCCATCTCGGCCATGTGTCCGGGTTTCATCTTGTCGTGTTTGGCCTCGAACGCCTTGTCTTTCTCTCGCGCTTTTGTTCCGCTGCCGGCCACCTTGGCGGCGTTGAGCTTGTTGGCCCGATACCAGCCGGCGGGATCTGCCTTGAGCGCGTCGACGATCCGCGGCAACGTCTCGCGCAGGGAATGCCGGGGCTGCCAGCCGAGGACATTGCGGGCACGGCTGATATCGATCGCGTAGTGGTCGTCGGCGATATCGACCATCCAGGGACGAACGAATGATTCTTCGCCCAGCACGTCCTGTTGGACCCAGGCACCCGCCTTGGCGAGCGCCTTCGGCACCTCCCGTGTCTCCCAGTTCTCGCCACGGATCAACCGACCAATCTCGGCTTGAAGTTCGCCGTAGCCCATGACCTCAGGCTCGCCGAGAAGCAGCGCCAGCTCCGTGGGAAGTTTCTTCCGCCGATCTATAAGGCGCGCCACCGCATCGGTGAGGTCTTCCAGATGCAGGAACGACTGCCCGGTGCGCAGGTCACCCGGATATACATGCCCGGTCGGATCCCCTTCGTAGATACGCGCAATCTGATTGGCGAGGAATGCGTTACGGCCGAGATCATCATAGACGCCGGCCGGCCTGGCATAGACGACAGGGATCGCCCCGTGCTGCTCATGGATCAGGCGCTCGGTCTCGATCTTCGAGGTGCGGTAGGGTAGGTTCGATTCGAGCGGCCAATCCTCATCGATGATGTCGCCCGGTCGGCCAGCCTTGTGCGCCAGCATCGAACTCATGAAGACAAACTGCTCGACCTCAAATTGTTTCAGGGCGCGCAGGAGCTTCTCGGTGCCGCCAACCGTAATCTTTTCGTAGAGCGGGTTCCGTTCGCCTGTGAGATCGAAATAGGCCGCAAGATGGATCACCGAGGCGAGGCGGGCGCCATAGGCCGTCCGCACGCGCGCCAAGCCGGCTGCCACGGCGTCCTCCGATGTCAGGTCGATGCAGACGCACTCCGCGGCCGGCGGCGGCTGACGCGTCGCCGCCCGGTCGAGGCCGACGAGAGCAAACCGGTCGGCGAAGCTGTTGACCAGAGCCGAGCCGATGAAGCCGGTGCTGCCGGTAACAATAACCGTGTCTTTGCGCTTCGCCATCCAGACCTCATAGCCGGCGATTTGCCACTCCTGAGAGGGCCGAAGGCGACAGACGTTAAGAGCCGAGGGGCCGGACCAGTTCCGACGCCGACCCGATGATGCTGCTGCTTCCGATGACGACTACAACTTTCCGCCCTTTTTGCTCTTTTGACCCCGACTGCCTATGCCGTCAGGTTCGCAAATATTTGACCAGCGCCGCGATCGCGAGCACGAGGGTGACAAGCACCAGGACCCAAATGAGCGCCATGCCGCCCATCATCCACATTGAACCGTCCATCATCATCACAATCATCCCTCCCGCCGCCGCTGCCACCGGCGATTGCGAGGGGAACTAGTTCGCCATGTACGCCCGTCAAGGCGAACTCGATCAGCCCACGAAGGCGGTGGCTTGCCGGTCAATCAAGGCACGTTCAATGCTATCGACGAACGAGTTCATAATAGGCTTCGGCCAGAACATGCTGGCCGCGCGGTAACTCCGAAAGGGCAGGGCTTTAATCCAGCGCCTCCAGCGCCCGCAGCAAGTGTTCCGCGACATCTGATCTGCCTTGCCGATATGCCGCTCTGACAGGGCCAGTAGCTGCCTTTCGACATTCATGGTTCGGTCCGCAATTGGACGACCTCCGGAAGTTAGCAATGAGCCTAACGGTTCCAGCCACCCGAAGGTCAAGCGCTCCTTTCAAGAAGGTAGAACAGGTTGAGAGCGCTTGTTGAACCGCAGCCGAGTTGTCGCCCGGCTCTACTCTCCTCCGCCGCAGCCGTCTGAGAGATCCCAGACGTCGACGACCTGCTTGCCGGTGAAACCGTGCTCGCGGATCAGGAACTTCGCCAGCCCGCCATACACTTTCCAGCGCCAGCATTGGCAGCAGCATGGGCCTTTCTCGTTGGAATTGGCCATCGCATAGTCGTAGGCCTGCTGCTCTTCGCCGGAGAGTTTCACATCGTAGTAGGGCATCATCTTCTGTGCGATGCCGGCCGGAATATCGTACGGATCGCTTGGGATCATCGCGATCTCGCGGTACCTGGCCAGGCCGCTCACCTGCTCGGCATAGCGCTTCGTCTCCATCGGGCTGCAGCACGAGCCCGTGATCCGCGCCGTTGCCGGCATGGTCGCGATCGATTCCGTGAACTTGGTCGAACACGTGCTGTTGCCGTTCTGGCTGAGATATCTGAAACGGCGTGCCAGATCGGGATGCTCAGCGGCGATCGCCAAATCCGGCCCCTTGAGCAGGCTCACGACCGCAGCGGCGCCAAAGGCGCTTCCCAGAACAACAGTCCGTCGGTTTGGGCAAAATATTCGGCTCATTTGCTGGTCCTCGCCTGCTCGATCAGTTTCTTCATCGTTGCGAGGTCGGTCGCGCCGGGGAAAATCTGCTCGCCAACGACGAAGCTTGGCGTTCCGCTGATCTTCAGCGCCTGGGCAAGTTGCGTATTCCGGTCGATCGACGCCTGGATATCGGGCTGCTGCATGTCGGTCTTCAGTTTAGCCACATCGAGACCGACGTCGGCAGCCACCTTCAGCACGACCGCTTCGGTCACCCGCGTCTTCACCGCATACAAGGCCTTGTGGAACGCCATGTATTTGCCCTGGCGCACTGCGGCGAGAGCCGCCTTGGAAGCAAATACGGAATCCGTGCTGAGGATCGGGAATTCCTTGTAGACGATCTTGAGCTGCGGATCGTCGGCCATTGCTTGCGCCATGATCGGCGCAACCTGCCGGCAATAGGGGCAGTTGTAGTCGAAGAACTCGACCATGGTGACGTCGCCTTCGGCGTTGCCGCCGACCGGGCTCGCCGGGTCCCGGAAAATCTCGTCCGCCTTGTCCGTCAAAGCGGCTTTCGCCTCTTTTGCGGCAGCCTCGCGCTGGCGGGCGTCGAGTCTCTGCAGCGACTGCACGAGCACCTCGGGATGCGCAAGAATGTAGTCGTGAATGCGCTGGTCGAACTGGTCCTGGGACATCTCGCCCGCGGCGATCGCCTGATTGTGGAGACCGAGCGCGAGCCAGATCGTCGCGCCGGCCAGCATGACGGCACGGGCCATTTTGCCGACGGCTCCGCTCAATGGATTGGACTTGTGGGTCACAGGGTTCTCCTTCCCTCTGTTTCGCCGGACCGCCGGCACGTGCAAATGATGCCTCAGAACATGCCCTTGATTTTCGTCCACCATCCCGTTTCCTGCTCATGGTGCGGGCGCTCGACATTGTTGGTAAGCGCATTGACGAATGTGACGAGATTGACCGACGCGAAATCCAGGCCATGGAAATTCGCCCGCCAGCGGCCCTCCTTGTCGATCACATGGGTGATGGTGCCGTGCATCTGATAACCATCATCCGTCAGCGTGAACTTGTGGCCGAAGGCCTCCGCCAGTCTGCGGGTCGCATCCTCCGGCTGATCCTCCATCGTGGTCAGGAACAGCCAATTGACGGGATCGAGCCCGTGCGCCGGCCCGTATTTGCTGAGCACGTCCGGCGTGTCCCTGGTCGGGTCGGTGGTGATGGTCACAAAGCTGACCCGGTCCTTCATCGGCGTGCCGTTCACCATTTTCTGGATCTCGGCGATCTTCTCGGCATGAAGGGGGCACACATCCGGGCACGACGTGTAGATGAAGTGGAGGACGACCACCTTGCCGCGCAGATCGGCCGTCCGCACGACACGCCCGTCGGCGGTGCGCAGCGTGAAATCAGGCGCCGGCTTGTCGATCGGCTGGAAATATTTCTCGTCGGCCTCAAGCGTGGCGTCGATTTCGTCGAGCGAGTGGGCTTGCGCCTGATACGAAAAGCCCGCGGTCAGCGCCGCAATGGCAATTACGCTTAGCAGCAAGCACCTCCATTCGTTCAAAGCCGATGCAACGCAGCGAGCCTTTAGCCCGAACATATCTGTCCCTTTCTCACTTGGCGGCGATGCGGCTGCGGATGAAGTCGACCATGTCGGGGGCGTCCCATTCGGCCGGCCCAATCAGCCGGCCGATCTCCTTGCCGTCGCGGTCGACCAGCAGGGTTGCCGGAAGGCCGACGGTGCCGATGGCGAACATGGCCCTGCCCGAGACGTCGATGTTGAGGGCGAGGTGCTTGATGCCGATGTCGGCGAAGAACTTCTTCACAATCTCAGGACCGGCGCGGTCCATGGACAACGCGACGACCTCGAAATCCGGACCGCCGAGTTTGGCCTGTAGGCGATCGAGCGTCGGCATCTCCTTGCGGCAGGGCGCGCACCATGTCGCCCAGACGTTAAGCAGCACGACCTTGCCGTGGAAATCCGCAAGCATTTTCGGCTTGCCATTGCCATCCTCGAAGCTGATTTCCGGCACGGGGACGGGCGCCTCGTGAACGGCAAAGTTCTGCGGCGGCTCAGCGGCTGATACCGGCCACGAAAACGCCAGCAGCATGCCAACCAGGACCATGGCTAGTTTGCTCACAATGTCCTCACTCGGTCGCGTAGACGGTGGGCGCCTTGCCGTCCTTGGTGAAGGCGTAGACGACGAAGGGGCCTTGCTTCTCGCCACCCATGCCTGGGGCGCCAGCCGGCATGCCGGCGAGCGTTATGCCGGTGATGGCAGGGCGCTCGGTCAAAAGCTTCTTGACGATCTCGACCGGCACCAGGCCATCGACGATATAGCCGTCGACCATCAGCGTGTGGCAGCCTTCGAGGTCGGCCGGCACGCCGGCATCGCTGCTGATCTGGGAGAGATTGTTGACCGGCTTGATGTCGACCTTGAAGCCGTTGTGCTCGAGATAGTTGGCGTAGGACTCGCAGCAGCTGCATTGCGGGTTCTTGTACATGACGGCGTTGATCGTTGCGGCGAAGGCGGGCAGCGGCGTTGCGATCAGCAGGGACAGTGCGGCAAGGCGGTAGGTCAGTTTCATTGCAGTTCTCCTTGGTTGGATAAAAGTTTCAGGTCACGCGGAACGTCGTCATCAGGCCGGCCATCTGGTGATCGGCGACATGGCAGTGCAGCATCCAGTCGCCTGGATTGTCGGCGACGAAGGCGCATTCGATCGTATCCTTGGGGGCGAGCAGCACCGTGTCCTGCCATTGCCGGTGCGGCACCGGCGAGCCGTTGCGCGAGATGACCGACAGGCTGAAGCCGTGGACATGCATCGGGTGCCACCAGGCGGTTTCGTTGCGCATGGTGAGATGGCAGGTCACACCGCGTTTCAGCGTGAACTGCGGCGCCATGCCGGCATGGCCGTCGCCGGTCATCGACATGCCGTTGATCGCCCAGGCCGCACCGCCGTTCATGCCCATCATCCCCATGCCCATCATGCCGCCGACGCCCTTGAGCTTGCCGCCGCCCATCATGCCACCCTGCAGGACGATCTCCTGGCGCTCGGCGCCAGCGAGGTCGGGCTGGGGCAAGGGGTTGCGCGGCAGGCCGACAGGCGTGTCGAGCGGATGGGTTCTCAGCGGCGGCGCTGCGTCATAGGCCAGCGTGGTCAGCGTATAGGCGAGGCCGTCGTAGAAATCGTCGATCACCGCGTGGCGGCTACCGGGGTGGCCCTGCATGTCGAGCACGATGTCGATGCGCATGGCGGGCGCCAGCACCAGGCGACCGCCCTCCGGTTCATGCGGATCGCAGGGCTGGCCGTCGATGGCGACGACGACCGGACGGTGGCCTTCGAAGCGCAGCGCCATCATGCGGGCAAGCGAGGCATTGGCGAGCCGCAGCCTGACGCGCTCGCCGGCCTTCACGCTCCGATCGCCTGGCCCCGTGCCGTTGACGGTGACGACATTGCCGACGCGGCCCGACATCGACGCATCCATGGCACTGCCGAAGCCGCCGGCGATCTGCCCATCGGCCGCAAGCCGCCAGTCCTGCAGCAGCCACAGAATGTCACGGTCGACGGCGACCGGCTCGACCTCCTCGACGACCAGTGCGCCGGCAAGGCCACGGCCGAGCTGGACCAGGCTGTTGGCGTGCGGGTGATACCAGAAGGTGCCGGCATCGGGCGGGGTGAATTCATAGATGAAATTTTCACCTGGCCTGATCGGCTTCTGCGTCAGGCCGGGCACGCCATCCATGGCGTTCGGCAGCCGGATGCCATGCCAGTGAACCGTGGTGTCTTCGTCCAGTCCGTTCTCGACGATGATCCGAGCGGGCTGCCCCTGGCGTAAGCGCAGTGTCGGGCCGGGGACCGTGCCATCATAGGCCCATACCGGAGTGCGCGGACCATCAGGGCCGGCGAACCGTGCCTGGCCCGGCGCCACCCTGATCCGGTATTCGCCCGTGGCCATCGCCAGCGCAGGGCGGATCGGCGCGGCGGCAATGCTTGCTGCCGCAAGCAGGAATTTGCGGCGTGTTATGAACGGATTTGAAACGGAATTCACTTTTGTGACCCTTGCGGTAACCGACGGCGAACGTCGCGACGTCGATTGAATTGCCACCGCGCCCGCTGCGCAGTACGCGCAACCGGGCGATCAAACGCCGCTAATCAGCCGTGGAACGGCAGAAACGGCGTCAGACGAGAGCGCTGGGTCTTGGAGGGAATGGCTCGGGCAGCAGACTTCGCCCGTGCAGGAACGGGGCGGTAAGCGCCGACGGCAGCTCGACCCGCGGCAGTCCCGTCACGGGGAAAGCTTCCGGCAGCACCGCCAGAACCGGTGCGACACAGGTCGGCGCACATTGCATCGGTTTGTCATTGCCGGCCGAGCCCTTGAGGCAAGCGTTGCAGTCACCGTCCCTGGCATCGGCCATCTTGGCCATGTCGGCGTCGGTGGTGCCGGTATCCGCGGCCATGGTCATGCGGCCGTCGACTGCCATCCTGGCCGACATGACGGCAGCCTGAGCGGCGGATAGGCTGAACCCGGCGGTCACGACGACCGCGAGGAGCATGACCAGGAGGTGTTTTGGTGACAGGCGTGCCATCATCCGCTCAGGTTGACCGTAAAGTGCGGCTTTTGCAAGCTCCGGATGCCGCGACATCGGGGCTGACGCGAGCTCTGCTCTGGCAAATCAATGGTGAGGATGCTCGCATTTATCGTGATCCGCCAGCACCTCGATGACACGGCATTCGCAGACTTTTCCGTGCCGGCAGCCTTCGACCATATGCTCCAGCTCGGCTTTCAATGCTGTAAGGCTGCGTATCCGCTGAACCACGTCGGCCAGACGCGCCTGGGCAATGGCGTCGGCGGTCGCACAAGGCTGGCTGGGATTATCCTGCAGCGTCAGCAGCGCCCTGATGGCTTCGATCCCGAACCCCAACTCGCGCGCGTGCCTGATGAAGGCGAGCCGGCGCAAGTCTGCCGCTTCATACTGCCGGCGATTGGCTTCGCTGCGGGCAGCGGCAGGAAGCAACTCTATCTGCTCATAGTAGCGGATGGTTGGAACCTTCACGCCGCTGTGTCGGGCCGCTTCACCGATGGTCACACCTGTTGACATTTCGCTTGCTCCTCTAGTCGCTAGAGGATGTAGCGTCGCGGTCGAAGATACAAGAGGTTCATCATGGCTGCGACCAAACAACAGACCCGCTACCGTGTGGAAGGCATGGATTGCGCCGGTTGCGCCAGCAAAATCGATACGGCCGTGCGGCGGATGCCTGGTGTTCAGGACATCAACGTATCCGTTTCGGCGGGCATTCTGACGGTCACTCATACTCCCGAAAGCAATCTCGGCGCGATCGAGAGGAAGGTCACCGGCCTCGGCTACGCCGTCGCTCCGCTGACCTCCAAGTCTGGGACGCCGGCGTCCGATCAATCCGCCGACAACCATGCCGACGGAAGGCGCAATCACGACGAGAACGTAGCGGGGTTACATGATAACGATGATGCGCCGGCGTCGGAGCTATGGTGGGACAGCGCCAAGGGCCGCCTGGCCATCGCCAGCGGAGTCGCCTTGGCCGTGGCTTTCGCGATTGATTACGCCTGGCCCGCGACCGGCCAGTGGGCCTTCATCGCCGCAATGCTGCTCGGCCTGACTCCGATCGCGCGCCGAGCGGCCATGGCCGCAGCGGCAGGCATTCCGTTCACAATCGAAATGCTGATGACTGTGGCGGCGGCCGGGGCCGTCATCATCGGTGCCGGCGAGGAAGCGGCGACGGTGGTCTTCTTGTTCCTGATCGGCGAGTTGCTCGAAGGGGTTGCGGCCGGCAACGCACGGTCCAGTATTCAAGCGCTCACGACTCTCGTTCCCAAAACCGCGTTCGTCGAGAAAGACGGCCAGACCCGCGAGGTGCCGGCAGAAAGCCTGGCTGTGGGCGCCATCATCCTCGTGCGGCCGGGCGACCGGATTCCGGCTGACGGCGAGATCACCGAAGGCGGGAGCGCCATCGATGAATCACCCGTCTCCGGTGAAAGCGTGCCGGTGCGCAAGGACGTCGGCGACACGGTCTTTGCCGGCACTATCAACGGCGACGGCGTGCTGCGCGTCAAGGTGACGGCGACCGCCGCAGACAACACGATTGCACGCGTGATCAAGCTGGTCGAGGAGGCGCAGGAAAACAAGGCGCCGACCGAGCGCTTCATCGATCGCTTTTCGCGCTGGTACATGCCCGGCGTTGTCGCCGTCGCGGCGCTCGTGGCCACCACACCGCCGCTGCTCTTGGGCGGCGATTGGAACGAATGGATATACAAGGGGCTGGCGCTGCTGCTCATCGGCTGCCCGTGCGCGCTGGTCATTTCAGTTCCGGCGGCGATCGCGGCGTCGCTTTCGGCCGGAGCCCGGCGCGGCCTGCTGATGAAAGGTGGGGCGGTGCTGGAAGGGCTCGCGACCATCACCGCCGTGGCGTTCGACAAGACCGGCACGCTGACGCTCGGCAAGCCACAGGTCACCGATGTCGTTGCGGTGGGTGCCAGTGAACGCGACATCCTTTCGCTCGCGGCAGCGCTTGAGATCGGCTCGAGCCATCCCCTCGCTTTGGCCATCCTCCAAAGGGCCAAAGCCGGCAACATTCCCGTGCCGCCTGCCGCCGAAGCCAAAGCGATCGGCGGTAAAGGGGTTATCGGTCGTGTCGGCGGCAAGAACCTGTTTCTGGGATCGCCAGTCGCGGCGGGCGAGATAAACCTGCTGCCAGCAGACCAGGCGGCACGCATCGTGGCATTGAACGATGAAGGCAAGTCAGTGGCGGTGCTGCTTGTAGACAACGCGCTGGCCGGCTTCATTGCCATGCGCGACGAACCCCGGCCGGATGCTTTCGCCGGGCTAAAGGCGCTGACCAATGCAGGCATCAGGACAGTCATGCTAACCGGCGACAATAAGCGCACGGCGGCTGCCATTGGCAAACAGCTCGGCATCGAGGCGCGCGCCGAACTGCTCCCGGAGGACAAGCAGCGCATCCTCGGCGAGTTGAAGGGGCAGGGGCTTAGGGTAGCCAAGGTCGGCGACGGCATCAACGATGCGCCGGCACTTGCCGCGGCCGATGTCGGCATTGCCATGGGCGGCGGCACCGATGTGGCTCTTGAAACGGCTGACGCTGCGGTGCTGCATGGACGCGTCGGCGACGTTGCGGCCATGATCAGGCTGTCCCAAGCAAGCATGGCCAACATCAAGCAGAACGTCACCATTGCGTTGGGCCTGAAGGCAGTGTTCCTGGTGACGACGATCGCCGGCATCACCGGCCTCTGGCCCGCCATTCTCGCGGACACCGGGGCGACGGTGCTGGTGACGGCCAATGCCATGCGGCTGTTGCGGTGGAAGAGCAGCTGGTAAGAGCGACAACGGCATCGTGTTAGGGCAGACCATGCAGCAAGCCATCACGTCGGACGGCCTTCGCCGGGTGGTGCTTGTCGTCGCACTGCTGAACCTGGGTTATTTCGGCATTGAATTCGCCGTCGCGCTGGCGATCGGCTCGGTGTCGCTGTTCGCCGACAGCGTCGATTTTCTGGAAGATGCCTCGGTCAATCTCCTCATACTGCTCGCCATGGGATGGTCGCTGCGTGCCCGCTCGCGGGTCGGCATGGCGCTGGCGCTTATCCTGCTGGTGCCGGGCCTGGCGACGCTGTGGACCGCGTGGGAAAAGTTCAACATGCCGGTGCCGCCGCAGCCAACGGCTCTGACGCTGGCGGGGTTGGGCGCTCTCGCGGTCAATCTGTCATGCGCCTACATGTTGGCGCGCTACCGCCATCACAGCGGCAGTCTTACCAGGGCGGCATTCCTCTCGGCCCGCAACGATGCGGTCGCCAATGTTGCGATCATACTGGCCGGATTGGTGACGGCCTTCCTGTGGCGCTCGGCGTGGCCGGATCTGATCGTCGGCCTGGGAATCGCGGCACTGAATGCAGACGCGGCGCGCGAGGTCTGGGGGGCAGCTCGGGAAGAGCACCGGGCCATTTCGTGAACTCCAAAACGCTCAGCGCGCTGCCGATTGCCACTCCGCCAATGCAGCAGTCAGCCGGAAACCTGCGCGATCTCTAATATAATCGCACCCTTTCAAAGCGGGCGGAGGGAGAACCGCTCATAAGTAAAAATCGGGAGGAAAACCATGAACAGCATGAGCCTCACCACACTTGGACGAAGTCGACCGGTCGAAGCGGTGAAACGATGAACCGCTCAAGGCCACGCACGTCATCAAAAGGCCCGCGTCTCCGAAGAGGACGCGGGCCGATTTCGTCGGTATGCGCTAGGCAGGTATCAAGACGGCGATGCGGTGGATGCCGACCACCTTGCTGGTGTTGGCTGCCGCGTCGGTCTTGCCCTTGGAGCAGGTATATACGTCACCTTCCTTGAGCTTGAACTCCTTGTCGGCTTTCTTGATCGTGAATTCACCGGCGGCAATGGTGCACACCATGTCGTTGTCCATTACCATTGCAGGGGCGGCTGCTCCCGGTTGAAAGACCACATCGACAATTGAGATGCTCTTGTAGGCGGGGATGTCGGAATTGCCGGTGCCGACCTCGACCACTCTGACGCCGGGGGCTATCTCCTTGCCTTCCTTCGGGCCGTATTTCTTGACCTTTGCAGCAGCCGCCAGCGTGAACAAAGGCGTTACCGCTGCCGCCGTCACGCCGAGCGCAATTGCAGACCTGCGATTTATGGTTTTCATCGCATCCTCCCATTTTATGTTTGGCCACGCACCAATGCGCATGACCACAATATATTAACACATATGCAGATAATTGCAGTACGGCGTTTCGGAGCTTCCGGGAGCGAACCGCCTCCCGGTCGAATGCGACCGAACAGCAAACAATTCCATGCTATGCTGGCGAGCCATCAAACGGACGGCGGGGGATAGCAATGTTGGAAACGGACAAGGTATTCGCCGGCTCAATTCCGGAAAACTACGACCGCTATATGGTGCCGTTGATTTTCGAGCCGTTCGCCGCAGATCTTGCACGACGGGCAGCGTCCTTGTCGCCAAGCGCCGTTCTGGAAACCGCCGCGGGCACCGGGGTTGTCACCCGCGCATTGGCGCCAAAACTGTCCGCCGATGCAAGCTATGTCGTAACCGACCTCAACCAGCCGATGCTCGACTACGCCGCTTCGCGGCAAGCTCCCGACGATCGCATCAAATGGCGTCAGGCTGATGCTCTGGCGCTACCGTTCGAAAATGCGGCCTTCGATCTCGTTTGTTGTCAGTTCGGTGCGATGTTCTTTCCCAACCGCTCATTTGCCTATCGTGAAGCCCGGCGAGTCCTGAAGCCCAGAGGACATTTTCTATTCAGCGTATGGGATCGCATCGAAGAGAATGTATTTGCGGACGATGTGACGAATGCCCTGGCGAGGATTTTTCCGAACGATCCGCCGCGCTTTCTGGCACGCACGCCGCATGGCTACCACGATACGGCACTGATCCGTAGCGAGCTGGAGGACGCAGGTTTTTCCGGTGTGGTGATCGAGACGAGAGCCGAACAAAGCCGTGCCTCCTCGCCGCGCGTTCCGGCCGTTGCTTATTGCCAGGGCACTCTCCTTCGCAATGAAATCGAGACCAGAGAGGCGGGAAAACTGGACGCTGCAACCGACTACGCCGCAGCCGCGATTGCAGACAGGCATGGCAGCGGCGAGGTTGCTGCCAAAATCCAGGCTCACATAGTGGTGGCTGTGGCCTAAGTGTTGGATATCCCGCTCCGGCACTTGGCGACATTCAGCTGCTGTGCGGCAAACATCTTGCCGCTATCCCGAATTCTCAGACGTTAACGTTCATTCGCCCGAGTGGCAGGTCGACAAGTGCCAGGTCGATAATCGCCGGTTTGACCGATCGCCGGGGCTTGATGGCGGCGGCTGCCGGCCGCGCGATTCTCGTCGGCCCGGCTTCACTTTCGCAGCCATGGCCGACTCCGCCCAGCAAGGTCTAGTCATTTCGCTTTCTTGACTCGGCCGACAAAAACGGGCAGCAAAGTCATCATTGGAGGGCAGTTTTGCCAACTATGCAGGTTTTGGAGGGTGTTTTTCGGTGTGACCGTCGCCCAATCGGCGGTCGGTAGAGGGATTGGTTAACCAACTTTGTCCATCTTTTGAATCAATCGGCAACAGACGCAAAGCGTGCTGGGGGCACCAGGCGAACTGTGAATGTCACGGCTGCGAAATCCGCTAGCCGGCATCGGCCGATTGAGAGTGGTTGAATGGCGTTTGTAAGTGCGAAAACCCGGGGTGACAGTCCTGCAACTGGATTGACTTCGATGAGGCCCGGCCTGCGCTGGGTCGCGGTTCCGGCCGTCGGCGCAGCCATTGCTTTATGGTCGGTGGCGACCTTGGCCGGCCTTTATTCAGTGGGAACCTCGCTCAGCGCCGCTTCCAACGGTCTCCCGCAAAGCCTGCTCGCGCCGCGCACCATCGCGCTCGCCGATCCTCGCCGCAGCCTTGCAAAGGCGCAGGCCCCGACATGGGCCGCAGCAAACGCGGCGCTGTCGGCCAAGCTGCTGCAGCACGGATGCGATGCCAACTGCCTGCGGTCGGCGTCGAACTTCGTCCACCAGGGAAAATCCCGCCTCAAGCGCAACACCGTGCCGCTTGTCGCTGATGCGTCGCGGCAATCGAGCTTCGACGACGTGGTCGCCAAGGCCGCGCTGTCGCCGCAAAAGCTTGCCGCCGCCTTTGCCCGTGCCTCAGCCGGCTCACCCGTCACGCTCGCCAGCCTGCCGGCCGACGCGCGGTTCGCCGAGCCGGTACGCATACCCGACCCGAACGGCCCGGCACCGGTGCGCTTCGGGCCGGAGGTGGCGGAGATCGAACGCTCGTCGCGCCTTGCGCTGGCGCTGGCGAATACATTGCCGGAGCAGATGATCGATGTGCTCCCGGCAGCCATCGCGGCAAGCGAGCCCGCAGCCTCACGAGAGCCGCAAGAACCTGAGGTCGAGGTAGCCTCGCTGCCGCCGCAAGACGACATGCCCGACAGCATTCCGCTGCCGACGCTGCGTCCGCGGGCGGACATCGATAAGCCGGCCGAGGCGCCGCGGGCTCAAGCGTCAAGAGATCAGGCGCCAAAAGACCAGGCGCCAAAGGCCCAGGCGCAAAAGGATCAAGCATCGAAAACGGAGCCGCCCAAGGCGCAGGCCTCCAGGACCGCCAAGGCGAGCAAGGTGCAGACGGCCGAAGCGCCGCCGGTCGAGACGCAACCCGGCAGCCTGTCGCCTCGCAATTCGTCACAAGCGGCAGTGCCGGCCGTATCGGGCAAGCCGGGCAAACGGTCGAAGACGCAGGGCGGCGACATGCTGGCCTATGCCAAGCCCGACATGCCTTCCGGCGGACTCGGCGGAGCCTTCAGGAACCTGTTCACCACGCCCAACATGGGTACTGGCGTCGCCGTCTACGACATCTCGGCCAAGACCGTCTACATGCCCGACGGCTCGCGGCTGGAGGCACATTCGGGACTGGGCGCGATGGTCGACCAGCCACGCTACGTTCACAAAAAGAA
The DNA here is from genome assembly GCF_040320645.1 of Mesorhizobium sp. M0633. Taxonomy (NCBI): domain Bacteria; kingdom Pseudomonadati; phylum Pseudomonadota; class Alphaproteobacteria; order Hyphomicrobiales; family Phyllobacteriaceae; genus Mesorhizobium; species Mesorhizobium sp. M0633. Next base: position 155,120 of record NZ_JAMYQC010000002.1, on the reverse strand, counting down.
TGTCGGCCCGACGCCGCCGGATACCTACAATCTGACGATGCGGGAATCGCGCTTCCACGGCGTCGAGGCACTGCGTCTCACCCCTGCCAGCGGCAGCAACAAATATGGCCGCGACGGCCTGCTCGCCCACACCTACATGCTGCGCGGCGGGCGCGCCGAATCCAATGGCTGCGTCGTCTTCAAGGACTATGCCCGCTTCCTCGCCGCCTACAAGAAAGGCAAGATCAAGCGCCTTGTCGTGGTGCCGCGCCTGTCGAAGCCGCTGACACGCGTCGCCCAAGAGGGCCGCGGCGCGTAGATTGCTCGCGGGCGGCGGAGAATGAAAGCCGCTCTGTAGCGTTCCTTCGCGCCCCCCTCTGTCCTGCCGGACATCTCCCCCACGAGGGGGGAGATCGGACTTCGCGTTTGTCTGCTGCCATCCTGCAACGTTGGCGATTGGCGAAATCGCCGATGACAGCCATCTCCCCACAAGTGGGGGAGATGTCCGGCAGGACAGAGGGGCCGCTGTCCAGGGCGCTGTCCCGCCGGCATCGCTGGTTTTGCCGCGTGGACTTTCCCGCCCGCTTTCCAACAGATTGTCAGCAGCCGGCCGCGAAACGGTTTTCATTCCCGGCCGAGGATATTATGACTGACCCGTAGGGGCGGCTCCAGCTTCAAACAATCACGAGGACATCATGACAATACGCGCTGTCGTCTGGGGCGAGAATATTCATGAGCGGACCAACGAGGTGGTCGCGGGCATCTATCCCGAGGGCATGCATGCGACGATCGCCAATGCACTGAAGCTCGACCCGGAGATATCAGTGTCGTGGGCAACGCTGGAGCAGCCGGAGCATGGGCTGCCGGCCGACCGTCTGGCCGAGACCGACGTCTTGCTGTGGTGGGGACACAAGGACCATGGCGCCGTCGCCGACGAAGTGGTCGAGCGCGTGGCGCGCCGCGTCTGGGAAGGCATGGGGCTGATCGTTCTCCATTCCGGGCATTTCTCGAAGATCTTCAAGAAGCTGATGGGCACGCCCTGCACGCTGAAATGGCGCGAGGCCGGCGAGCGCGAACGGCTTTGGGTGACCAGCGCCAACCACCCGATCGCTGCCGGGATCGGCGAGTATTTCGAGCTCGAGAACGAGGAGATGTATGGCGAGCAGTTCGCTGTGCCGGAGCCGCTCGAGACCGTGTTCATCTCTTGGTTCCAGGGCGGCGAAGTGTTCCGGTCGGGGCTGACCTATCGCCGCGGCGCCGGCAACATCTTCTATTTCAGGCCGGGCCACGAGACCTATCCGACCTATCACGACCCCAATGTCCAGAAGGTGCTGCGCAATGCGGTGAGATGGGCGCACAACCCGCAAGGCGCCAATCCGGCCATCCTCGATGCGCCGAACGTGCCGGTGGAAAAGGCGCTCGAGCCGATCGTCGAGCGCGGCGGAAAACTTCATTCCGCCGGCGAAGCCGGCTTCCGCTAGACGACAAATCCATGATCGAACAAGAAGATAAAGCCCTGTCCTAAGGATAAGAATCATGCGTCTGTTGATACTCGGCACCGGCTGGATGGCGGAGGAGCACGCCAGGCAGTTCGGCAAGATCGAGGGCGTCGAACTGATCGGCGCCGTCGATCTCGACCGCACGCGTGTCGACAAGTTTTCGGACATCTACGGTATCCCCAACCGCTTCGCGTCGCTGGACGAGGCGCTGGCATGGGGCAAGTTCGACGCGGTGGCGAACGTGACGCCCGATCGCATCCACCATCCGACCACCATGATGCTGATCGCGGCGGGCAAGCCGGTGCTGTGCGAGAAACCGCTGGCCGAAAATTACCAGAAAGCCAGTGAGATGGCCGATGCCGCCGAGCGGGCCGGCATCATCAACATGGTCAACCTGACCTATCGCAATGTCGCGCCGCTGCAGAGAGCGCGCGCTATGGTGCTGGCAGGCGAGATCGGCACCGTCAGGCATGTCGAGGCGTCCTATCTGCAGAGCTGGCTGATATCCAAGTTCTGGGGCGACTGGCGCACCGATCCGAAATGGCTGTGGCGGCTGTCGCGCGGCCACGGCTCCAATGGCGTGCTGGGCGACGTCGGCATCCACATTCTCGATTTCGCCAGCTATGGCGCGGCGCTCGACATCGACCATGTGTTCTGCCGCCTGAGATCCTTCGACAAGGCGCCCGGCAACCGGATCGGCGAATACGAGCTCGACGCCAACGACAGCTTCACCATGGCGCTTGATTTCAGCAATGGCGCCTTCGGCGTCGTCCATGCCAGCCGCTGGGCAACCGGCCATTTGAACGAACTCCGCCTGCGCATCTACGGCGACAAGGGCGGCATCGAAGTCGTGCACAATCTGACCGGCTCGGAGCTGAAAGCCTGCATCGGCGAGGATGTCGAGAACGCCAAATGGCAAGTTCTGGACGCCGGAACGGTGCCGACCAACTACCAGCGCTTCGTCGATGCGGTCCGCAGCGGCGTCCAGGCTGAACCGTCGTTCCGCCACGCGGCCGAATTGCAGAAGGTCCTAGACCTCGCAGTCGTCTCGGATGAGAAGCGGGCCGAATTGAGCACCGATACGCAGCGATATCGTTCAGGGAATCGTGAGAGGAGCCAGCCATGATCACGCGGCGCGCCGAATGTTCCTGCGCTCAGCTGTCAGCCACCTGCTCGGGCGAGCCGGTACGCGTCTCGTCTGCCATTGCCTGGCCTGCAAGCGACGCACCGGCAGCGCGTTCAGCTTCAACGCGTGGTTTGAGGAAGGTGACGTTTTTGTCCAGGGCCGCTCGGCGGAGTTCACGCGCATTGGCGACGAGGGCGGCCGCGTCATCTACAGCTTCTGCCCGGATTGCGGCACCACCGTCCATTACCGGATCGACACGCAGCCCGGTCTGACCGTCATCCCGGTGGGCGCTTTCGCGGACCCTGCGTTCCCGCCGCCCTTCCTGTCCTTCTATCACGAGAGCCGGCGCTGCCAGTGGGTCGAGGTCCGAACCGAACCTTTGGCGACGTTCGGCTGAAGCCGCCGGCCACAGCCGGCTGACGTTTTAGGTCAAAACCCAATCATTCTGAACGACCGAGTTCGACCCGGTCCGACCGTACAAGGCATTTCAGGCGACGAAGTCGATCCATCACCGTGCGTGGCTCGATCGCGCCAAAACAAGGCATTGTGCGTCGGCTGAGCACGCTCCATCACACTTGCGCTCAACGGGGCACGACAAGTGCCGACGGTCCAATTGATCGCTGATAGTTACTACGTGCTGGCCATGCTAGAATTCAGCGTCCCCGACGCGGTTAAAATCGGGGAATTGCGACCGGTTGACGGCGCGGGAGGTCGACGGACAAACCACGAACAGACCACAGGGAGGAAGCAATGTTTCGGACACCAGTTCATCTTGCATTCTTGACAGCGTCGATTGTTGCCCTGCCATCTTACGCGGCCATGGCCGATGACACACAGATCGCGCGCGGCGAATATCTGGTTACGATTGCCGGCTGCAGCGACTGTCACACATCCGGTTACTTCTTCGGGAAGCCCGACATGTCGCACTTCCTTGGCGGTTCAGATGTGGGCTTCGAGATTCCTGGCCTTGGTGTCTTTGTCGGCCGTAATATCACGCCTGACAAGGAGACCGGTATCGGAAGCTGGACCCCGGAGCAGATCGTCACCGCGATCCAGACCGGCGAACGGCCGGACGGCCGCATCCTGGCGCCGATCATGCCTTGGCGCGATTTTGCGCATCTCACCGCGGATGACGCCATGGCGATCGCGGCATTCCTCCAAAGTGTGAAGCCGGTCAGCCACCAGGTTCCCGGCCCGTTCAAACCCGGGGAAGCGGTGTCGACCTTCATGATGCGGATTATGCCGCCGGGGGAAACCGCAGCCGCTGCAACGAAGTAGGGCGGCTTTGATCGGAACGAGATTTTTCGCCGAATTTTTCGCCGAATAATGGGTGAATGTCCGCCTTGGAGGTGGTGAGGCCGATATCGGAACGGCAGAAATGGGTCGATCGAGCCGTTGCGCGAGGGGAGCTTTGAGAAGCGCCATGAATGTCGCGATATTGGCGCTACCTACTCGTTCCCGTCGACGAGACGAATGGCAGCATTCCACCCTTCCCGGTCCTCGGCGGCGGACGCGATGAACGGCTCGATTGAGCCCGAAACGAACTTCTGTCACATCGGTAATCTGCCGCCACCTCCTCAGCAAAATATGTGCTATTCTGAGGCTATGCCCGCGCCCTCCGACCGATCACCCGACAAGTCGCCGGAAGACGGTGCAGTTGCATCGGATCCGTATGCGGAGCTAGCCAATCGCGGCGATTGGTCCAGACTTCACCGCGAACTGTCAGACAGAGACCGCTGCAGTGAACTTGGCGGCGCCGAGCTCCAGCGCCTCGGGGAAACCGCCTACATGCTTGGGCGCGAGGAGGAATTCGTTCGGGACTACGAAAGGGCCTTCGAAGAGCATCTCCGGAACGGACGCGAACGATCCGCAGCGCGTTGCGGCTTCTGGATCGGGCTCACCCTGATGTTTCGCGGTGAATTCGCCCAAGGCAGCGGATGGCTGACGCGCGCCAACCGGCTGGTCGAGGATCATACGCAGGAATGTGCAGAACACGGTTACCTTCAGCTCCCAATGGTCGAACAAAGCCTCGCCGCCGACAGTCCGGACGAAGCATTCGCGCACGCAACACGTGCCGCGGAGATCGGACAGCGCTGCGAAGATCCGGACCTCTTGGCTATCGCGCGCCACCTTCAGGGGCGGATATTGATCCTGCGCGGCGACTATGTGCGCGGCTTCGAACTGCTGGACGAGGTGATGGTTTCGGTCACCTCGGGCCGGCTCTCACCAATCGTCACCGGGCTGGTCTACTGCAGCGTGATCGAGATCTGTCAGAAATTTCATGCCACGGGCCGGGCGAGGGAATGGACATCGGCGCTGGTCGGATGGTGCGCGGGACAGCCCGACATCGTTGCCTTCACCGGCAGATGCCTGATCCACCGGGCCGAAATCCTGATCCTCGACGGCCACTGGGACGAGGCCGGCCGCGAGGCCGGTGTCGCCAGCATCCGCCTTCAGCAGGGGCCCTCGAAGCACCACGCCGGTCCGGCATTCTACCAGAAGGGCGAGGTATTTCGCCTCCGCGGCCAATGGGACGAGGCCGATGCCGCCTATCGCGCAGCGAGCAGGCTCGGGTTCGATCCGCAGCCGGGGCTGGCGCTTATGCGATTTCAGCAGGGGCACGAGCAGCCGGCCCTTTCGGCGATCCGCCGCGCACTGCAGTCCGTCGACGACATGCCGGGCAAACTCCGCCTCTTGCCGGCTGCGGTGGAAATCACTCTCGCTGTCGGTTCGGCCGATGACGCTTGGGAGCTGTGCGAAACACTGCACGACTGCGCGCGCCAATATTCCGCGGATGCAGTCCGCGCCGCAGCCGCTGAGGCTACCGCGCGGGTGCTGATCCATGCTGGTCGAGCCGCGGAGGCATTGGCCCATATCCGGCGCGCGGTAGCGATCCTCTGGGAGCTTCGGGCGCCCTATCATCTTGCCCGGATGCGGGTGCTGACAGCGCGGGCCTGTCTCGCAACCGGCGATACTGAAGCGGCGCGGACCGAACTGGACGAAGCGATAAGACTTTTCCGCGAGCTCGGCGCGCGCCCCGACGAAGCCGTTGCCGGCAAGCTGCGGGTCACTATGACGGCGACAGGCAGCGAAGTTCTCACCCCCAGACAGACGCAGGTTCTGCGCCTGATCGCGTCAGGCCTGACCAACCCGGAAGTTGCCGGCGAGCTCGGTCTGAGCCAGCGGACGGTAGACCGTCACGTTAGCGATATCCTGACGCGGCTGAACGTGCGCACGCGCGCGGCAGCCACGGCCTATGCGGTCGAGCACGCCCTGATCGGCATGGACGTGTTTGGGTAATCCTACCCAAGCCAAAATTTCTCGTTGCGTGGGTACTTACGCCGAAGCGGGCAACCGTGGCGCGGGTCTAAACCTCATGGCGTGGTAAAGGCCGCAGGAGGTTTTCCCGATGCAAACGAATAATAACAACATGAGCGGGCCGGGCGGTGTCTGGCTCGCCACCGGAACGCTGCTGCTGGCGGCTGCGCTCGTCTTTCACGGGCCACCGGACGCGGATTTGTCTGTTCAGATGCAGAATATCGCCGAGGGCCATGGGCGATGGGCTACGGTCCATTGGACGGCGGCAGCGGCGCTGTTCCTGATCGCCGGCGCTTCGTTCCTGAACCTGGCGCTCAACCCCCGGGTCCGGCATTCGCCGATGCTGAGTTCTGCCTGGATGGTGATGGCTCTCGGCGCCCTGACCACGTTCTCCACCGCAGTCGCCGAGGCATCGGTGGTCGCGGTCGCGGCGGACCGGGGTGACACCAGCGCCTTCATGACCTGGTGGGCGTTTTCCGGCGGCATGGGTAACGGATTCTGGGCGCTCGCCCTGGCGACAGCGCTTGTCGCGTATCACGACGCCCGCGATGACGTCGGGATACTGCCCCGATGGGCCGCGATCGTCGGCTCGGCGTTCGGTATCCTTTCGGCAACCGGGTGGACACTCGGTGAGCAGCTCGGGATCGGCATCGGAGGTCCGATCTGGCTGATTTCCTCGCTTCTCATGTGCCTGTGGCTCGCGTGGTACGGGCTGTCCTCAAGGAGCCTCCGGTCGGGCAAGCCACAGCGCAAAGCGCCTGATCCAGCATCATCGTAAGACAGGAGGAAAAAATGTCCCTTCAAACGAAGGAAATCGAAGCGACGATCCACGACGTCCACGAATTCTTCACCGACTGGGTGACGGGCCGATGCCGTGGCGACGATGCGACGTTCAAGAAGAACGCGCTCGACCGGATCAGCGAAGATCTGGTCGCCATCATGCCAGGCGGCAGGGCGTTCGGGAAAAAAGACTTCGCAGGTTACATGAAGAGCATCTACGGATCGAATCCGGCCTTCCGTATCAAGATACGCGACATCCGGATCAGCCATCAAAGCGCCGACCTGGCGGTCGTGAACTACCACGAATGGCAACGCGACGCGAAGGACTCCGATCAACCGAACAATGGCCGGGTCACGACGATGGTGGTCCGCGATCGCGGCTACAGCCGGGGGCCCGAGATCTTGCAAGTTCATGAAACTTGGCTCCCAGCCGATGTCGTTCAGTCCGCGGATTTCGCGTTCTGAGAAGCGTCGGTCCGAAACGGGCAGAGAAAGGAATTGCGCTGGCGGGACCATCGGCTCTGCCGGCGCCATCGAGCCGGAACTGTGCTTCTTTCAGCCCGTCGGCTGGGTCGAGATCAGCGCCGACCCTCTGGCGACGTTTGGCTGAAGACGCCGGCCACGGCCGGCTGACGTTTTAGGTCAAAACCCAATCATTCTGAACGACCGAGTTGAACCCTCTGCAGACCTCTCGGCATGCTGTGTAAACCACGTCCGTTAGTTGATATTGAGGGCCAGGGACTCGGCCGCTATATTGAAAGCGTGATGCGCTTTCTCTAATTCGCAAGTTGCTTCTTCCGCCTGCCTGCTCGCTATTAACAATATTCTTGTCCGATTTTTTCGTTTGGGAGGCCGGCATGTCAGGATTGTAATCAATCAATTAGAGCGCCTAAAGACGGCGAAAGGGGAAGAGCTTTTGACTGCGGATCGGTTAGAGGATGGAAAGATTGCTAACGTAGCTCCACCGCCTATCCCGAGTGACAAGCGCATTAAGATTGAGCGTGGCGACAGAGCTGTGACCAAGGTCACGGTGCGCGAGTCCTAAGGTCGATTTCCACTCATCTCGGTCGCAGCCGGCAGTCAGCTAATTGAGTTGTTAGCCCTAATGCCGCAGGATCTTGCTCAGGAAGGCGCGGCTGCGGTCGGTCTTCGGGTTGGAGAAGAACTCGTCCGGGGTGCCGCTCTCGACAATGGCGCCGGCGTCCATGAACACAACGCGCTGGGCGACCTTGCGGGCAAAGCCCATTTCGTGCGTCACCACCATCATGGTCATGCCTTCCTCGGCCACCGCGACCATGACGTCGAGCACTTCGGAGATCATCTCGGGATCGAGGGCCGAGGTCGGCTCGTCGAACAGCATGATCTTGGGGCGCATGCCGAGGCAGCGGGCGATCGCCACGCGCTGCTGCTGGCCACCAGACAGCTGCGCCGGATAGGCGTTCACCTTGTCGGCGAGGCCGACCTTGGCGAGCAATTCGCGCCCGGCCTTCTCGGCTTCAGCGCGCGGGATCTTGCGGACATGGATCGGCGCCAGGGTGACGTTCTCGAGCGCCGTCTTGTGCGGGTAGAGGTTGAACGACTGGAAGACGAAGCCGATCTCGGTGCGCAGCCGCGTCATGTTGGTGGCGGGGTCGCCGAGGCGCTGGCCGTCGACCGTCAGGTCGCCGTCGCGGATCGTCTCCAGCCCATTGATGCAGCGGATCAAGGTGCTCTTGCCCGAGCCGCTCGGGCCGCAGACGACGACCACTTCGCGAGGCTCGACGCTCAGCGTGATATCCCTGAGCACGTTGAGCTGGCCGAACCATTTGTTGACGCCGCGAAATTCGATCATGCCGGTGCCATTTTTGCTGGGGTTCGACATCACAATTGCACCTCGCCATGCGCCGCGCCGATACGTTGCTCCAGCCGGCGGGCCAGCATGATCAGGGGGTAGCAGACGATGAAGTAACCGAGCCCGACGAGGAAGAAGACCAGCAGCCCATTGGGTACACGCTGCACCACCAGCCAGCCGACGCGGGTGAGGTCGGTGAGGCCGATGGCCGAGACGACCGAGGAATCCTTGATCAGCAGCACATATTGCCCGACCAGCGGCGGCAGCACGATGCGCATCGCCTGCGGCAGCACCACCTGGCGCATGCGCTGCCAGCGCGACAGGCCGGACGCAAGTGCTGCCTCGACCTGGCCGGTCGGCACCGAGCGGATGCCGGCGACGACGATCTCGCAGATGAAGCAGGCGGCCAGGTTGGTCAGCGCGATGATGCCGGCGGTGAAGGCGTCGAGCTCGATGCCGAGTTCCGGCAGGATGAAGAAGATCAGGAAGATCTGCACCAGGAACGGCGTGCCGCGGATCAGGTCGACCCAGGCACCGATCGCGCCGCTGATCAGCCGGTTGCCGCCGGTGCGCAGGATGCCGAGGCCGAAGCCGAGCAGCGTGCCCAGCACCAGGCTGATCAGCGACAGCACCACGGTCATGCCGAGGCCGCGCAGCGCCAGGGGATAGCTGCCGGCGACGCTTTGCAGCTGCTGCCAGATCATGTCCGTGCCCCCGCCAGGCCGAGCCAGCGCCCGGAGAGCGCCGCCAGTCCCTTCAGCCCGTAATAGAGCAGGAGGTAGAAGGCGGCGATGGTGATGAAACCTTCCGCCGGCATGAAGCGGTCGGAGGCGAGCAATTGTCCGGCGCGCGTCAGTTCGGCGACCGAGATCAGCGACAACAGCGCGGAATCCTTGACCAGCACGATCGCCTGTCCGAGCAGCGGCGGGATCGTCACCTTGAACGCCTGCGGCAGGATGACGAGGCGCATGCGCTGGACATAGGTCATGCCCGAGGCGACGCCGGCCTCGACCTGGCCGCGCGGGATCGACAGGATGCCGGCGCGGATGATCTCGGCGACATAGGCGCCGCTGTTCAGCGACAAAGCGAGGATGCCGACGACGAACTCGGGCAGGATGAGGCCGAGCCGCGGCAGGCCGAAATAGAGGAAATAAAGCTGCGCCAGCAGCGGCGTGGCGCGCACCGCGTCGATATAGGCCTTGGCCGGGACGCGGAACAGCCGGCCGCGCTGCAAATTCATTGCGGCGAGCACGATGCCGACGGCGAGCGCGCCGGCAAAGGAGAGGACAGACAGCCACACGGTCGTGACGAGGCCCTGCCCGAACAGGGGCAGATATTCGACGATGGTGCGGAAGCTGAAGTTTTCGAGCATGGTGGGGCGGTGAATGTGAATAGTGAATAGTGAATAGTGAGTAGTGAGTATGGCGTAAGCGAGTAGCGAGTAGCGCTTTACTACTCCCTACTCCCTACTCCCTACTCCCTACTCCCTACTCCCTACTCCCTACTCCCTACTCCCTACTTACTATTCACTATTCACCATTCACCATTCACTCTACTCAGTGATCCTTCTTCCAGGCGTCGGAATTCACCCAGTAATCGAGGTTCTTCTGCAGGCGGCCGTCGAGGCTGACCTGGTCGAGGAACAGGTTCATCCAGACCAGCAGGTCCTGCTCGTCATAGCGTGTGGCGAAGGCCAGCGGCTCCTTCGACAGCATGTCCGGCATGATGATGAAGCTGCCGGCCGGGTAAGCGGTCGACTGGCCCTTGACCGCCGAGACGTCGTTGACGCCGCAATCGGCCTGGCCGTTGTTGACGGCGTCGAGCAGCAGCGGGCCGCCGCCCTTGTAGCTCTTGATGTCGGCATCGGGGAAGGCGGCCTTGGCTTCCTTCTCGCCGGTGGCGCCGAGCAGCACCGCGATCTTGGTACCCTTGGCCTTGCAGTCCTCGGTGGACTTGAAGGCGGTCCCGGCCTTGGTGAAGACGGTGCTGCCCGTGTACATGTAAGGCTTGGTGAAGGCGACCTTCATGCCACGCGCCAGTGTCGGCGTCATATCGGCGACCAGAAGATCGGCCTTGCCCGACAGCAGCGCCGGGATCAGGCCGTCCCAGTCGAAGTCGAGGAAGGTGATCTTGACGCCCATCTCCTTGGCCATCAGTTCGGCGAGTTCGACCGAACTGCCGGTGCGTTCGCCTGCGGCGCCGACCAGCGAGAAGGGCGGTCCTTGCGTCTGCACGGCGACACGCAACTCACCGCGCTTGGTAATCTCGTCGAGCGTTCCCGCACTGGCGGCAGCGGTAAGGCCGGCGAGCGCAAGTCCGGCGATGAAAAGCTTGGCAATGTTCATTTGGGCATTCCTCCTTGTTGTCGTTTGTTGTTCCACTTGTCGTTTCACCCCCTTGGGGTGCCTTTTGAGCGGCGGCGCCGTTGCCGGCGGCAACCACCGTTCGAAAATCCTTCAGTCCCAGCTCACCATTTCGGCAACCTTGATGCCGCGCCTGGCCAGCTCATCGAGGAAGCGGCCATCGGGCACATGCAGCAGCGGGTTGAGCAGGCCGGGCGCGGCAATCTCGCGCCGTGCCAGCATCTGCGCCACGATGCTGGCGGGATAGCCGACGCCGAGGCTCATGCCGAACAGGCCGGAGGCGAGGTCGCGCTCGATGACCAGCTCTGAGGTCACCGTCTTGCGGCGGCCGCCTTCGCTGCCGACAAAGACGTTGCGCATGACGCAAAGGTCCTTTTCGTCCGCGCCATATTGCAGTTGCGGGCCAAGCAGCCGGCCGAGGAATTCGCGTGGGCTAACGCCGGTGCCGGGCACCTTGTCCTCGGACAGGAAGCCGAGCTGCTTCAGCGGCGCCCAGAACGCCGACCAGCCGGGCCAGCGCAGCGAATAGCGGCCGGAGCGCTGCAGCTCCTTGGCGGCGGCGAGCATGCCGGCGTAATGCGGCGCGTCGCCATTGGGGAAGGCTTCCAGCCTGCCTAGCCCCGCCACCTCGATCTCGTGGATGAAGCGATTGTCGTGCTGGCGGGCGGCCGGCACATCGACCCGTTTGCCGTCCTCGACCAGCACGCTGTCGCGGTTCTGGCTGACCAGAACCATGTCGAAATTCCAGCTCACCTTGTAGCGCAGCGGCTCGACCACCGCCTTCGGCTCGGGAATGCCGCCGCAGTAGGAATCGATCGCGGTGATGGTGTCGAACTGGCCTGCGGCGCGCGCGTAGAGCACAAGGTCGATGCCGGGGTCGAGCCCGCATTCGGTGACGATCGAAACGCCGGCCTTTTCGGCCTCGGCGCGAGGTCGGCGATGGCCTTGCCGTAATTGGTGGTGACCAGCGGCGTGCGCGTCGCGATCGCCGCCTGCACCGCCTCGCGCATCAGCGGTTGCGGCAACAGGTCGATGACCGCGTCGACGTCCTTCATCACATAGGCCAATGCTGGGCCGATCGCGCCCTCCGGCACGACGAAACGCACCCGGGCAAGGTCGGTCAGGCCGCCAAGCCGCGCAGCGCCGTCGGTTGCGGTGTCGAGGCAGACCACTTGCTCGACGCCGTCGCTGGCAACGAGATCGGCGATCGCCGCTCGGCCTTGCAGGCCGAGGCCGCCGAGAACCGCGATCTTCATGCCATTTCCTTTCGCGTCTCGTCCGACCAGCAGCCTTCCGGCAGGCTGACCCATTTGTTGCAGGACGCCATGACGACGAAGGTTTCGCTGCGCACGACCTCGCCCGGCTCACCGGCGCCGGGGATCAGCTCGCTGGTGACGCGGTAGAGATCGGCGACATCACCGGCCACGGTCACGTCGACGATGATGTCGAAGCGTCCGGTGACGACGGCGGCCGAGTTCACGAAAGGCAGTTCGGAGATGCGCTGCGCCAGTTCCCGGGCGCGGCCGCGTCCCTGCGCATTGATGCCGACGATCGCCGAGATCAGCTCGGGGCGTTCGGTCAGGTTGAGCAGCCCGACGATCTTGAGCAGGTTGCGGTCGAGCAGGTTGCGCAGCCGCATGCGCACCGTCGGCACCGAGATCGCCATCTTCTCGGCGAGGCGGTTGACGCCAAGCTGCGCATCTTGCGACAGCAGCTTGACCAGTCGCCGGTCGGTCTGATCCAGATGTTCCCGCAAACGCTCAGGCTTTCATAAAAGGAAAGAAACTATCGTATTTTCTTTCTGATATGAAAATACCTTATGAGAGATTTTTAATAACGGCAAGAGCCATGTCATCCGCCGTGCCGCTGTGCCTATCGGCAGTTTCGTCGATGTCGCCACATTTTGTTCTTGCTTTGTGCCGGCAGCTATGCTACTAATTTGGATATGGTGCTGATTCACACCGACGACCCGCCCGCCGAGGCGGTTTTTTTGTGTTCAGGACACCTTTGGAGGTTCAGCGCCGCCGGTTTGAGGCTGGCGGGACAGCGCCGTTCGGGACGCGCTGTGTTCGAGGGTGCGCAAGAGGTGCAACGCACCTCCATAGCACGCCGACCAAGTTGGTGGGGGCGCAGCAGCAACTCATTGCGCCTTCACCTGATGGGCGGAACGGCTCATCCGCGATATGGCCAAAAGCGGCTTTTCAATAAAACTGTAGCTGGCCAGGCAGACGGCAATGCAGGCGGTGACAATAACCACGCCTGCAAGCCATGGTGACAGATTGGCGCTTGCAACGACAGGAGCGGTCGCAAGCAGCACGATAGGGTGCGTTAGATAGAGAGAGTAGGAAGCATCGCCCAATATTGCCAGCACGCGAGGAGCAAAAAGCCGGAAGTAGCTTTCCAGGCTGATGCAAGCCGCGACAAGGATCAACGCCGGGATTCCCTGAGCAAGGGTTCGCGGCAAGTTGAAGCCAAGTACCATCACCAGCACGGACATGATGGCGAACACGATTGCCGAGGCACCCAGGAAAACAGGCAAACGCGTCAGCCCGCGGACCAGGTGGCCGAGAGCCATGCCGGCAAGGAACTCAAACAGGATTGGCGTGGTGTAGAAAAACAGCACAGTGTCGGCGGCGGGTTTGAAGATGATGCGTGCAGCAACGGCGATTGCAAAGACAACGCCGACCGCGGCCATTTGCGTCAACCTGCCAAAACCCATAGTCGCCGCGAACAGAATGTAAAACAGGATTTCCAGATTGAGCGTCCAACCCACGCCAAGCACCGGTTGGACATAGCCTGTGACCGTATCGAGATAGGGTATGAAAAGCAGGCTATTGGTGGTCTGCTCAAGAGACACTGCACGACCGGCAAACAACCAAAGTGCGGCGACCATGAGGAAGGTCATAACCCAATAGAACGGAACGACGCGCGTGAACCGCTGCATCAAAAAAGCACGGTGGTCACGACGTCTGTTCTCCGTCGAGAGAACCATGACAAAACCGCTGATGACGAAAAACAGGTCAACGCCACTGTTTAGAATGGGAATACGCAGATCGAGCATGCCCAGTGCGGCCGGAAGATGATAGACAACAACCATGAGAGCTGCCAGCCCGCGCAAGACCTGTATCGATGTATACTGTTGAACCCGACGCGGCGCAGCGTGATCATTCTCTGGAATGATGTTCATTAAAAAATGGTCCCCGAAGCAGGAGAACATTAACATACGGGATCGTTGATGTGCTGATTAATCGCCGGTTTAATTAATACATAAAGTTTTATATAAGATTTACTGACATTATCGTGCGGCCGCACTCTAGATCCGCCTGACTTCGGCCGGGGCTTTTCGGGTTTGGTCCGGAGCGTCAACGGGCAGGCCCCTCGTGCTGCCCTCCTTGCCAAAACTTGGCATCTCCCCTGTGAAGAGGAGAATGGCCGTCATCAACGCTTTCCTCGCGTTACCGGCTGGTCTCGAAGATCGCGACGGCTGCCGCTGTCAGCGCGGCGTTACCGGACGCCACCGTTCCATCAGGAAGCTCCTTGCCGTCTTCCAGTCCGACGCGCGTCGACCAGTTGCGCTCCGCCGCCCGGTGCACGAAAGGCCAGACCGTGGCGTCGGCGCCGTGCAGTAGGATCGCCCGGCGCATCCCGGCGCCGTCGAGCACCGCGGCGATGCCGTCGCAGACCTCCAGCGCCGCGTCCGGCTCCTGCTCGGAGATTTCGATCAGGATGCGCAGCACCTGGCTGCTGTGGTCGAGGCGGACCAGGCGCTGGGCATCGGCGACCGAGGCGAGGCCGGCCTCGATGCCTATACCGCGCCGTCGCAGGCTTTCCATGACGGCGGGCGCTGCATTCTCGCTGAGATTGACCGAGGCATAGTCGGGCAGCTCGCTCCAGGCGGCGATCGCGGCCAGCGTCCGCTGGTCGTCGTTCTCGATCCAGGCACCCGTCGACACGCCAATCAGCGTCCCCGGGCAGGCGCGGCGGAGCGCCAGCACCGTCCGGTCCATCGCCGCCGGAGCCAGGCTTTCGCGACCGTCCAGCCCGCGGGCATGAACATGCAGTTCGGCGGCGCCGGCGGCGATGCAGGCCGCGCCGTCACGCGCCATGGCCTCCGCCGTCAGCGGCAGTTGCGGATGATAATCGGCGCTGCGCGCGCCATTGATGCAGGTCTGGACGATCATGGGGGTGGCGGCCCGTTGAAGTGGAACAAGTTTAGCGCACAACAACGAAATGGGAAATTGGATGGTGTCCCATCCCGCGAGGCTCACCCGGCAAGAAACGGGTGGTCCGCGCGCGCCGTTTCACCCATCTCAATGACCAGAAGCCACAGGAGGCGAAGCCATGACCATCCATTCGACAGGCGCGAAAGCGGCGGTGAAATCGGCGGAGCTGCGCGTTGCCGGATATGATTGGCGGACGCTGGCCGATGAGCTGAGCGGCTATGGCTGCGCGGTGATGGAAAAGCTGCTGACGCCGCAGGAGTGCCGGCAGATTGCCGAACTTTATTCGGACGAGAGCCATTTCCGCAGCCATGTCCATATGGCGCGGCATGGCTTCGGCAAGGGCGAGTACCGCTATTTCCGCTATCCCTTGCCCGACTTGATCGGCGGCTTGCGCACCGCGCTCTATCCGCGCCTGGCCGCGGTCGCCAATGACTGGAACGAGCGCATGGGTATCGCGCAGCGCTATCCCGACGAACACGCCGCGTTCCTCGAGCAATGCCACGAGCAGGGCCAGACGCGGCCGACGCCGCTCCTGCTGCAATATGTTCCCGGCGACTTCAACTGCCTGCACCAGGATCTCTACGGCGATCTTGCCTTCCCGCTGCAGGTGGCGATCCTGTTGTCGGAACCAGGCAAGGATTTCACCGGCGGCGAGTTCGTGCTGACCGAGCAGCGTCCGCGCATGCAGAGCCGCGCCGAGGTGGTGCCGCTGCGCCAGGGCGATGCGGTCGCCTTCGCGGTCCACAATCGTCCGGTCCAGGGCACACGAGGTAATTACCGGGTCAATCTCAGGCACGGCGTCAGCCGGCTTCGCTCCGGCATGCGCCACACTGTCGGTATCATCTTCCACGACGCCAAGTAACCGAGCCGCCCGGTCGAGGCCCGGCGGCGACTACCGGGAAAAATCGCTGCGCACGATGCCGTGACGCTGGAGCTTGTCGTAGAAAGTCTTGCGCGGAATTCCCAGCGCTTCGATCGTGCGCCTGACGTCGCCGTCGTTGCGGCCAAGCGTCTCGCGGATGATGTCGGCCTCATAGAGCTCCAGCCGCTCCGGCAGCTTCATGGCGGTGTCCGATTGGGTCGGGGCAGGGGGTTGTGCTTCGGCGCCTTCCTCCAATCCAAGCACGAACCGCTCGGCGAAATGCGCCAGTTCGCGCACATTGCCCGGCCAATCATGGTCGCTCAGATGGCGATGTACCGCGGCCGGAACATTTGGCACCGGACGGTGGAAACGGGCGGCGGCGCGGTCGACGAAATAGAAGAACAGCAGGGCGACATCGTCGCGGCGCTCGCGCAGCGGCGGGATCGAGATCGTCACCACGTTGAGCCGGTAGTAGAGGTCCTCGCGGAAGGCGCCGCGCTGGCGCGGATCACCGAGGTCGACCTTGGCGGCGGCGACGACGCGCAGGTCGACCGGCCGTACCTCGTTGGTGCCGAGCGGGGTGACCTCGCGCATCTCCAGCACGCGCAGCATCTGCACCTGTGTCGAGACCGGCATGCTTTCGATCTCGTCGAGGAACAGCGTGCCGCCGCTGGCATGCTCGATGCGGCCGATCCGTTTCTTCTGCGCGCCGGTGAAGGCGCCGGCCTCATGGCCGAACAATTCGCTTTCGATGACGGTCTCCGGCAGCGTGCCGCAATTCAGCGCGACGAAATTGCCCTTGGCGCGGCGGCTCCAGCGATGCAGAAGGCTTGCCACCACCTCCTTGCCGGAGCCGGTCTCGCCGGTCACCAGCACGTCGACGTCGGTGTCGGCGATCTGGCGTAGCGTGCGGCGCAGCCTGTCCATCGCCGGTGTCTGGCCGATCAGCGGCAGGCCGTCCTGCGCCTCTCCGGCCGCCTCGCGCAAGGCGCGGTTCTCCATCACCAGGCGGCGCTTTTCCGCTGCGCGGCGCACGCTCTGTACCAGCCGGTCGGCGGCGAAGGGCTTTGTGATGAAGTCGTAGGCGCCGTCCTTGATCGCCTTGACGGCCATGGCGATGTCGCCGTGGCCGGTGACGAGGATGACGGGAATGTCGGCATCCAGCCGCAGGATGCGATTGAAAAGCTGCAAGCCGTCGATCTGAGGCATGCGGATATCCGACACCACGACGCCGGTAAAACCGGCGTCGAGCCCGGCCAGCGCCTCAGCCGCCACCGCAAAGGCGGAGACCGAGAAGCCGGCAAGCTCCAGCGTCTGCACGGTGGCCTTGAGGAGATCGCGGTCGTCGTCGATCAGGATCACCGGCGCGGCATTGTCGTTCGTCATGATGGCTTACGCTGCTGTCTGGAGATGAATGGTGAAGCGGGTGCCGCTGTCGTCGCTTGAAACCTCGATGCGGCCGCCATAATCGGCGACAATGTCCTTCGAGATGACGAGGCCAAGGCCAAGGCCTTTTTCCTTGGAGGTGTTGAACGGCGTGAACAGCGATTTGAGGATCCCTGGCGGAATGCCTGGTCCGTTATCGGACACGCCGACCGTCACGCCGTCCGCGGTCTCCTCGACCGACACCTGCACATGAGCGTCGTCGCGGCCGTCGAGTGCTTCGAGCGCGTTCTGGAAGAGGTTGATCAGCACCTGTTCGAGCCGCACCCGATTGCCCATGACCTTGAGGCTCGGCGGCGGCAGGTCGATGGCCAATGCGTCGAGCCGGCCGGCAAAGCGGCTTCTCAACAGCATGACGGCGCCTTCGATAACACCACGTAATTCGACAGGCTCGGCGGCGGTGCGGCCCTTGCGGGCAAATGCCTTCAACTCCTCGGTGATTGAGCCGATGCGTTCGGTAAGGGCTGCGATAGCGCCGAGGTTTTCCTCGGCCGGCCCGGTCTGCTTGCGGTCGAGGAAGGTGCGGGCATTGTCGGCATAGGCGCGTATGGTGGCGACCGGCTGGTTGATCTCATGGGCGACGCCGGCCGCGACCTGGCCGAGGATGGCGAGGCGGTTGGCCTGGACCAGATCCTGCTGCACGATTTGGAGCTTGGCTTCCGTGCTGCGGTGGCCTGTTATCTCGGCCTGCAGCCGGTCGCGGGCGCGGCTCAAATCCTCGGTCCGTTCGACGACGCGGCGTTCGAGTTCGGTGCGGGCTGCCTGTTCAGCGGCAATCCGCATCTGCGCCGACTGCCGGCGCCACAACAGATACGCGGCAAGGCCGAGGAGCGGGACGACGACGCCGAGCGCAAGAAGCCGCATTTCGCGGACCGCGGCAGCGATCGGCGCTTCAGCCGGGATCAGATAGTCGAGCCGCCAGGGGGTCGAAGGAACCGTCGTGGAAAGGCTGAGATACTCCGCGTCGCTGCCGCCGGGCGTCACCGCGTGGACAATCGACACATCCGGGCTGAGTGCCTGCGCGTGCATGATCGGCAACGGCACAAGCGGCGCATCGCCGAACTGTTGGCTGTCGCGGATCGCGGCTTGCTTAGGTGCGGCCAGCGGTGCGGTTGTCATGAAACGCCAGGACGGCACGCTGGTGATCAGCACGACGCCATTCTCGTCGCTGACATAGGCCGGGCGGTTCGCCTCGCGCCAGTCGGCTTCGAGCTGGTCGAACTCCATCTTGACGACGACGACGCCGAGCGGTGCGGCTGCATCGCCGACGCGGCGCGAAATGTAGAGGCCGGGACGCTTGCTGACATTGCCGAGCGCAAAATACTCGGCGGTTCCGGCCTGCATCGCGCCGGAGAAATAATCGCGGAAACGGTAGTCATTGCCGACGAAGCTGATCGGCTCGCGCCAGTTGCTGGAGGCGATCGCCAGTCCATCGGTGCCGACGACATAGAGTACCGACGCCTTGGTGCCGGAGACCAGCCCCTCGAGCTTGCGGTTCAGCACATCGATTGCCGCGGCATTTTTCTGCGTCAGCGCGTCACGCACTTGCTGGTCTGCGGACAAAAGCAGGGGCAGGGCACGCGGGCTTTCGAGCACGGCGCGCAGCAGCGCGACCTTCAGATTGGCGTCGGTACGCCCCTGCGCCGCCAGGGTCTCGACCTCGGCGGTGCGGCCGTAGAGGCCGGCGCCGTAGAGCGCTGCGGTGACGATCAGCAGGGCGACGGCCGCAAACAGCAGCCAGGCTCGGCGCGCCCGCCTGGCGAGTTGCTCGGGCGTCGAAGACAAGGCACCGGCGGGGCGTTGCAGCATCGCCCATTTGTGCATGAACTCGCACAAAACACAATTCGACCTATGCGGAGAGTCGCACTTGACCATGCGTCCGGCAGTGCGGACGTTTGCGAATGCTCAATAAAATCAATGCTGAAGCACTCTTCTGCGTATCTGGCACGGCTGTTGCAAACACGAATTCAGCAGTCGCGAGGCTGCTGGTCTCAAAACAACTGCCCCGGGGAGTCGAGCTTTCGATCGGGGCGCCATGGAGGACGTCATGCAGACAGCAATCGCTGCCGCCGAGCCGCGCGGCAAACTTCCCTTATACCGGCATCTTTATGTGCAGGTGCTGGCGGCGATCGCCGCCGGCGTGCTGCTCGGCCATTTCTATCCCGAAACCGGCGAGGCGATGAAGCCGTTCGGCGACGCCTTCATCAAGCTGGTAAAGATGGTGATCGCGCCGGTGATCTTCCTGACCGTGGCGACCGGCATCGCCGGCGTTTCCGACCTGCAGAAGGTCGGCCGCGTCGCCGGCAAGGCGATGATCTATTTCCTGGTGTTCTCGACGCTGGCGCTGGTCGTCGGCCTAGTCGTCTCGAATGTCGTCCAGCCCGGCGCCGGCATGCACATCAATCCGGCAACGCTCGATACCACCAAGGTGGCGGCCTATGCCGAGAAGGCGCACGACACAACCATCGTCGGCTTCCTGATGAACATCATCCCCGACACCATCACCGGCGCCTTCGCGCAGGGCGACATTTTGCAGGTGCTGTTCTTCTCGGTGCTGTTCGGCGTCGCCCTGGCACTGGTCGGCGATCGCGGCCGTCCGGTTGTCGATTTCCTGCAGGCGCTGACCACGCCGATCTTCCGCCTCGTCGCCATCCTGATGAAGGCCGCACCGATCGGCGCGTTTGGCGCCATGGCCTTCACGATCGGCAAATACGGCATCGGCTCGATCGCCAATCTCGCCATGCTGATCGGCACGTTCTATTTGACCGCGCTGCTGTTCGTGCTGGTGGTGCTCGGCGCGGTTGCCCGCTACAACGGCTTCTCGATCCTGGCGCTGATCCGCTACATCAAGGAAGAGCTGCTGCTGGTGCTCGGCACCTCGTCCTCGGAAGCGGCATTGCCGGGCCTCATGGCCAAGATGGAGCGCGCCGGCTGCAACCGCTCGGTGGTCGGTCTGGTCATCCCGACCGGCTATTCCTTCAATCTGGACGGCACCAACATCTACATGACGCTGGCGGCGCTGTTCATCGCGCAGGCGACCGACACGCCGCTCACCTACGGCGACCAAATCCTGCTGCTCGCCGTCGCCATGCTGAGCTCCAAGGGTGCCGCCGGCATTACCGGCGCCGGCTTCATCACGCTGGCGGCAACGCTTTCGGTCGTCCCCACCGTGCCGGTCGCCGGCATGGCGCTGATCCTCGGCGTCGACCGCTTCATGTCGGAATGCCGGGCGCTGACCAACTTCATCGGCAACGCGGTGGCGACGGTCGTGGTGGCGCGCTGGGAGGGAGAACTCGACCAGACGAAGTTTGCCGCCGCCATGGCCGGCGACTTGCCGGAGGAAGTCGACCTGTCGCTGCCGGGTTTGCAGGCCGCCTGACCGTCTAGGCCACATGCCCACAAGGCCCCGGAGGCGGTTCGCCGGCTTCGGGGCAACAGCGGCGGCGGGTCGCGGCATGCCGCCTGAAACGCAACCTGAAGTGGCGCTATTTTCGAGGCGGGGCTTGTTCCAGCCGCATTTGCAGGCCAGTATCCGCCATGCCTTCAGGGCACCCGTCCGCTTCGCTCCCGACCTGATCGTGAAGCGAGACATTTCCGTCGGGCTCGGTTTGCAACATCATCCTTGCCGAACCGTCGGAGCTTTTGCTGCCGACCGCGTTCTGACTATGGCGGCAGCCCTCGAAGGCAATGGCGGCCTCACTGCGAAGTCGCAAGCGAAACGTGACCCGTCCTCCTGGTGGAAAGCGCAAGCTTTTCTGAGGGAACTCGTCGCGCCTGAAGAGGGGCACTTGAAGAGGGGCAGGCCCATGAGGGCCTTTGCCGAACCAAAGCAAGATGCGAGGTCAAACGCGATGCAGCCTGTCATTCCGGTATCCATCATCATCTCGAACTACAACTATGCGCGGTTCCTCAAACGCAGCATCGACAGCGCCCTCGAGCAGGACTACGCGGAAGTCGAAGTCATCGTCGTCGACGATGCATCGCAGGACAATTCCACGACAATCATGGAATCCTATCGCGATGAGATACTCGCATGCCCGCGGGCGCAAAATGGCGGACACGCGGCGGCGTTCAACACCGGCTTTGCGGCGAGCTCGGGCAAGATCGTCCTGTTCCTCGACGCCGACGATTATCTTTATCCAACCGCCGTCTCCACCATTGTCGAAACCTGGGATGATGCAACCGCTCAGGTCCAGTCCAGACTGCATATCGTCGACGAGGGGCAACGCATCAAGGATGTCTTTCCGCCGCCCGAATTGCCTTTCGACAGCGGCGACGTCATGCCGAAACTCCTGCACAAGGGCCGCTATCAGACGACAGTGACCAGCGGGCTGGCCTTTGACCGCGCAACGCTCGACTCGATCATGCCGATACCGGAGCCGGAGTTCCGCCAGGGCGCCGACGGTTATCTGGCAACGCTGGCGCCGATGTACGGGCATGTCCAATCGATCGACGAATGCCTCGGCGCCTACCGGATCCATGGCGCCAATCATTCGGTCTTCGGTGAAAAGCTCGCCGAGCGGGCACGCTGGCGGGTAACTCACGATTTCCGCCGCATGCAGGCGCTGTCGGACCAGGCCTCCGGGATCGGCCTGACCATCGTGCCGTCGGATGCTGTCCGCCACGATCCGGTCCACCTGGAAGAGCGGCTGGCGTCGCTTTGCGCGGACAGAGACCGACATCCCGTGGCCGACGATTCCCGGCTGGCGCTCGGGGCGGCCGGCGCCGTCGCCAGCCTCGAAATGACCGCATCCCTGCGGCGGCGTGCAATCCTTGCCGCCTGGTTCCTGTCGGTCGGGGTGTTGCCGCGGAAAATGGCGACCGCGGTGCTGTCGTGGAAGCTTGATGCGTCGTCGAGGCCGGCATTTTTGAGCCGCCTGTCCAAGAGAATCCGCCATGCGATGGGTTAGCGGATAGTGCCGTGACATAGGTCCGCCAGGTATTCGGCTGGCCGGGCCCAGCATCCAGCGGGCGTAGTTATTGCCTCCGATGGGCTCGGACCATTCTGTAAATTATTTGCTTACACCTGCTTGACCCGCGTCAGCAATATGCTTACATGTTGCATGATAAAGTCGTTCAAGCACAAGGCGCTGGCAGATCTCTTTCAAACCGGAAAGACCGGAAAGATAGACGCCAAGATGCATAAGCGCATCCTTGTCCGTCTTGACCGCTTGGAAGTCTCGGAAAGGCCTGATGACATGGACCTGCCCGGCTTCGACTTCCACGCTTTGGAGGGCTTTAACCCGACCCGCTACACGGTGCATGTCAACGGGCCGTGGTGCATCACATTCGAATTCGACGCCAATGATGCCGCCCGCGTCGATTTCGAACAGTACCATTGAGGCGGCCAGATTGGAGAAGGCGATTTATGAGCGTGTATGAGCCGATGCGTCCGATGGAGCGCTGCCCATCCCACCCTGGAGCGCTGCTTGACGACATTATCCCGGCAACCGGAAAGACCAAGGTGGAGATCGCCAATCTGCTCGGAATCTCGCGCCAGCAGCTTTATGACATCATCCGCGAAAAGAAGCCGGTGTCGCCGGCTGTCGCTGCCCGTCTTGGAAAGATGTTCGGCGACGGCGCCGCGATCTGGCTCAGGATGCAGGCCGCCTACGATGCGTGGCACGCGGAACGCGAGGTTGACGTCAGCGCCATTCCAAGGCTGCATGCTGCCTGAGATGCAATAGATCCGCCGGACCACCGAGGCTATCACAAATCGATCACGGTCCCGCCTGCCTGGACCGGTTCTCCGGTTCGACGGCTCGCTCGACCAGGACATGCGCTTCCCGCGCGGCCTCGACGAACGCATCCCTGGCGGCTTCGGTCCAGCGATCGTCGCTCATGGCGCGGCGGCATGTGCGCAGTGCCAAGCCGTGTTTGGCGCTGCCGGCGTCACGCCAGTGGGTTTCCAGCAACTCGACAGCCTGCCGTGCGTTGGAAATGTTGCGGATATCTCCCACGATGCCGACCGCAACCGCAACCGGCTTGGAAAACCATCCTTGGGTCATGGCGGAGCCTTCGACGTGTTGAACTACTTATAACGAAAATCGTAGCGCAAGGTTTCATTTGCGCCAGTCACCACGGCGTGAGGCGCGTCTACTGCGCCGCGCGCAGCCTGACCACGACGCTGCGCGCCACAAGCACCAGCACGGTGATGACGATCAGGATCACCGAGAGTGCGGCGATCGCCGGGTCGATGTTGTCGCGCAGGCCCATCCACATCAAGCGCGGCAGCGTGATGGCGTTGACCGAGGTGATAAACAGGGTGACGCCGATCTCCTCCCAGGACAGCACGAACGACAACAACGCCGCGGTGACGATGCCGAACTTGATGTTGGGCATGATGATGCGGGTGGCGCGCTCCCACACGGTGGCGCCGAGGCCGCGGGCGGCGAGGTCGATGCGGCGGTCGAGCTGGCTGAGCGACACCAGGATCAGCACCGTGGCGAAGGGCACCGTCATCACCGCATGCGCCATGGCGACACCCAGCCAGGTGTCATAGCCGAAGAACGACGAGAACCCCGAGATCGAGGTCAGCAGGAAGTAGAGCGTGATTGCCGAGACCACCGGCGGCACCACCATCGGCAGCAGCACGAAACCGACCAATGCTGCCGTGAAGCGCGGCTGGAACATCCAGATGCCGAGGCTGAAGCAGAGTGCCAGCACGGTGGAAAAGGCGCTGCTGACGATGCCGATCCTGATCGAGAGCAAGATCGAATTGATCCAGCGCGGATCCTCGATCAGCGCCCGGTAATGGCGCAGCGACAATTCGCCCGACGGCATCGCCAGCATGCGGCTCGGCGTCAGCGATACCGGGATGACGGCGAGCAGCGGCAACAGCAGGAACAGCGCGACGAGGGCGGCGAGGACCAGCGAGACGGGACCGGGGCGGTAGGTCGGCATCGCGCTACACCAACTGCTTCGGCCTGATATAGCGGAAAAGCAGCGCCATCAGCGCGCCGACGAATAACACCAGCACCACGCTGATCGCCGCGCCCAGGCCCCAGTCTGGGCTCTGGAAGATGCGGAGATAGATCAGCTCAGCGATCATCACGCTGCGGCCGCCGCCGAGAATCGCCGGCGTGACGAAGAAGCCGAGCGAAAAGACGAAGACGATCAGCGCCGAGCCGATGATGCCGGAGCGGGTCATCGGCACGAACACCGACCAGAAGGTGCGCATGCGGCTGGAGCCGAGGCCGCGCGCCGCCAGCAGCACACGGTCGTCGAGGCTTCGCATCGAAGAGGCCAGTGGAAACACCGCGAAGGGGATGAGGAAATGCGTCATGCCGACGATAACGCCGAACTCGTTGCGCACCAGCGCCAGCGGCTCCGAGATGAAGCCGACCGCCTGCAGCCAGGTGTTGATCAGGCCGCGATTGGACAAAAGCGCCACCCAGCCGAAGGCGCGCGTCAGCACCGAGATCCAGAACGGCACCAGGATGCAGAACTCGGCCACGACGCGCTGCACCGGCGTGCCGCGTACCCAGACAACGGTGATGGCGTAGGCGGCGGCAACCGAAACGATCGTCACGATCGCGGCGATACGCAGCGTGCGGATGAAGACCGACTGCACCAACTGATCCGTGAGCAGCGCATTGTACTGCCCCAGCCCCGGCGTGGGCAGGGTGAAGCTCCATTTAACCACGCCAAGGAATGGCCAGGCGTAGGCCAGCACAAGAAAGAGGAGCAGCGGCGCCATCAACAGCGCCGCGCCCATCCTGTCGGAGAGGTATGCTCTCATCCGGTTATCCCGGCTTGTCAGGCGGAGATGATCTTCGTGTATTCGTCGAGTGCTGCCCCGTAGTTCTTGGCGTACCAATCCATGTCGAGCGGAATCTGCTTCTTCATGTTCTCGGGATCGACCGGGTTGATGCGCTTCTTGTCGGCGGGGATCAGCGCATCGGTGGCCGGGTTGGCCGGACCCTGGCCGAGCTTGTCGAACATGATGAGTTCCTTCTCCGGGTCCTGGGTGCTGGCGATGAACTTCATCGCCGCGTCCTTGCCGCCGGGATTGCCCTTGAGCACGGCGAGCGCGCCGGGCGAGATCAGGCCCTGGTCCCAGATGAACTTGATCTTGCCGCCGGAATCCTGCTCGATGAGCGAAGCCCGGGTCGACCAGACGATCGCCATCGAGGCCTCGCCATTGAGCAGCACGCTCTGGCTTTCGGCGCCGCCGCCCCAATAGGCGACGACGTTTTCCTTGAAGGCAGCGATCTTGTCATGCGCGCGCTTGAGGTCGAGCGGGTAGAGCGAGGCCGGCGCGATGCCGTCGGCGAGCAGTGCCGCTTCCCAGCTCGACACGCCCCATTTGTAGAGCGAGCGCTTGCCGGGGAATTTTGCCACGTCGAAGAAGTCGGCCATGCCGGTCGGTGCCTGGCTGCCGTATTTCTCGGCATCGTAGGCGATGACGTAGGAGAAGAAATAGGTCGAGGCAGCGTACTCCCAGCCGAATCCCGGCCGCATCTTCTTCTTGTCGACGACCGCATAGTCGATCGGCTCGAGCATACCTTGGGCGCCGAGTGTGATGGCCGAGAACGGATCGACGTCGACCAGGTCCCAGGTCGGCGCGCCGCTCTTGAACTGCGCTGCGATTGCGCCTTCGGTCGGGCCGGAACCGTCCATCTTGACGGTGATGCCGGTCTCCTTGGTGAAGGCCTGGCCGTAAGCGGCGTCATAGGCGGTAATGGCGTCGCCGCCCCAGTTGACCAGCACCAGTTCCTTAGCCGCGGCAAAGGCGCCGGTCGAGCGCAGCAGCATCGGCGTGCCGGCCAGCACCAGTGCGGCCAGCTGCGTGAACTGCCGGCGCGAGATCTCGCCGCGCACTGCCCTGGCGGACAGCGCCTCGATGGAATTTTTCTTGGTTTGGTTTGTCATGTCAGTTCCCCTTTTTTGTCGTTGGTATTTCCTGAATGTCAGCTTGGCGAATTCGCCACGCCGATCGTCATTGCTCTCCATCCGGAAGGAGGAAGCCTTTCTCCGCGGGCCAGGTCAGCCAGACGGAATTGCCCTTGCTGAGGGCAGAGGCGGCGACCTCGTTCGGCACCGAGACCGTCACCTTGGCGCCTTGGCGCGTCGTCAGATCGAGCCGCGTTGCAGCGCCGAGATAGGTCGAGGCGACGGCAGTCGCGGCAATGCCGTTCTCGCCTGCCGCGGCTTCGCGGGCGATCGACATGTATTCCGGCCGGATCGCCAGGATGGCATCGCCACGGACCTTCTCTGCCCTGCAGCGCATGCTGATCGCGCGGTCTTCGCAGAGGCCCGTCGAGCCATTGTCGGCCGGGCGCACGCCCTTCAGCGGCAGCATGTTGATCTCGCCCAGGAACTCGGCGACGAAGCGGTTGTCCGGCCGGTCGTAGACCTCGTCCGGCGCGCCGACCTGCAGCAATTTGCCATGGTTGAAGATGGCGACGCGAGATGACAACGCCAGCGCCTCGCTCTGGTCATGGGTGACGAAGACGAAGGTGGTGCCGGTCTCCTGGTGCAACCGCTTCATCTCGGCCTGCATCTGGCCGCGCAGGCTCTTGTCGAGTGCCGAAAACGGCTCATCGAGCAAAAGTACGCCCGGCTCGAACACCAGCGCCCGCGCCAGTGCGACCCGCTGCTGCTGGCCACCGGACAATTGCGACGGCAGTTTCTTCTCGTGGCCCCTCAGCCCGACGCGCTCGATCATTTCGCCGAGGCGGCGTTTGATCTCGGCCGCCGGTTTCTTTCGCACCCTGAGCGGAAAGGCGATGTTGGCCTCGACGCTCATATGCGGGAACAGCGCATAGCCCTGGAACACCATGCCGGCGGCACGCTGCTCGGCCGGCCGCTCGGTGATGTCGATGCCGTCGCTGTAAAGGCGACCGTCGGTCGGCTGAATGAAGCCGGCAAGGATCATCAGGAAGGTGGTCTTGCCGGAACCGGAGGGGCCGAGCAGGGTGAGGAACTCGCCACGGCCGATATCGAGCGTCAGATCGTCCAGCGCACGGAACGAGCCGAAGCTCTTGCCGATCCCGATTGCCTTGATCTCTGCGGCCCGGCCGGGTTGCTGCATCCTGCCCTTTCCTTAGCGTAGGCGAAATCGTAGGCAGGGCGGCGGCTCACCGCAACCGAATAGTTTTCGCCTGATCGGCAAATTTGATTCATCTATGCGCCAATCTCCCCCCTCGAGGGGGAAATGTCGCCGAAGGCGACAGAGGGGGTCGCTTCGCTTGAAGTGCCAACCTCCTCTGCAGCAGCAGGCCGAGCCCAGTTGGACCGACCCCCTCTGGCCGCTTCGCGGCCATCTCCCCCTCGAGGGGGGAGATTAACGCTGGTTCTCCGACAGCTTCGACCTCAGCCACCGCCCAAACGCCTCCAGCACCGGATGCGCCGCCTTGGCGTGCTCGGAAACCAGAAAATACGAGCGCGGTGAATTGATCGCTATGTCGAAGGGGCGGACCAGCCGGCCTTCGCTCAGTGCCCGGCCGCTGGTCAGCTCGTCGCCCATGGCGATGCCCTGGCCGGCGATCGCCGCCGAAAAGACCAGGTTCATGTCGGAAAAGAAGATGCCGCCTTCCGGGTCGGGGTTCTCGACCTTGGACAGCGCCAGCCAGCGCGCCCAGTCCTCGGTATCGCCGAGATGCAGGAGATTGGCGCGCAGCACGTCGGCCGGCTTGGAGAAGCCGCCGATCTTGTTGAGCAGCGTCGGGCTGCACAGCGGCGTAAAGGAGATCCCGCACAACAGCTCGACCGCGCGGTTGGGCCAATTGCCGACGCCGAAGGCGATGAAGGCATCGGCCTCGGCATTGCTCACGTCGTCGAGACGCCGCGGCGTCAGGATGCGTAGCGCGACATCGGGGTACATCTGCCGGAACTCGCCGATATGGGTGCACAGGAACAGGGAGGCGAAACCCGGCGTACAACTGACACTGAATGAGCCGCCGATGCCGGTGCCGGCATGGCGTGTCACCGCGTCGCCCAGCACCGTCAGCGCCTTGCGCACGTCGCTGGCATAGCGTTGGCCGCGTGGCGTCAGCGCCACGCCTTTGCCGATGCGTTCGAGCAGATCGAAGCCGAGATCGCGTTCGAGCAGGCGCAACTGATGACTGACGGCACTGCGGGTCAGATGCAGTTCGTCAGCGGCGCGCCAGACGCTGCCGTGGCGGGCAAAACTGTCGAGGGCGCGCAGCGCCTGCGTCGAGGGAATTCTCAAGAGGTGAACCGAATTTGCATGAGCCGGGAAAACATATCACTTTTTGGCGTGGCGCTTCACTGCTTTCTTTCCGCCATGGAGAAACCGGTGACCTCGGCGCAAGCGACCGCGCTTGCCTGTCTGGACGACATCCAGCCGTCGCTGTCGGCGTGGACGCGGACCATCTTCGATTTCGGCGAGACCGCCTGGCGCGAATACCAGTCGGCGGCCTGGTATGTGGAGCAGTTGAAGCACGAAGGGTTTTCGGTCGAGGAAGGATCGGGCGGCATGCCGACCGCCTTCTGCGCCCACTGGACCAACGGGACCGGCCCGACGATCGGCATGTATGCCGAGTACGACGCGGTACCTGGCAATTGCCAGGATGCGGCGACGGTGAAGCGACCGCGCCCGGGGCTGGGCGAACAGGCCGGCGGCCACACCGATCCGCATTCCGGCCTCGGCATTGCCAGCCTCGGCGGGCTGCTGGCGACCAAGGTTGCGATGCAGCGCCACGGCATATCAGGCACGCTGCGCTTCACCGGCGAGCCGGCGGAGAAGGTGAGGGGATCGAAGCCGATCCATGCCGCGAAGGGCTATTACGATGGGCTGGCGGGCATGATCTCCTTCCATCCTTTTTACATGCTGCCGCTGTGCAACACGGCGCGCTGGGACACGCATTGCGGTGCGGCCTATGCGATGATCTACCGCTTTGTGTGCGACGAACCCGAAAATTGGGTTCGCGCAAGCGATGCAGCACCCATCCCGCAGGCGCATTCGGCAGTCAGGGCGCCCGGCGCCAACGACGCGCTCATGATGATGTATATGGCGTCCAAGGCGCTGCGCGATTCCATGCTGCCGCACCAGGGCGGCTGGTCGATCAGCGAGGCGATCCTGACGGCGGGCCAGGCGACCGCCGACAATCTGCCGGCCGGGCTGGCTGAGATCCAGTACATGATCCGCGTGCCGACGCTTGCCATGGCGGAGCAGGTCACCGCCATGCTCGACCGCAATGCGGAAGCCGCAGCCAGGATGAGCGGCTGCCGCTATGAGCGGCACTGGGTGTCGAAGTCGCGGCCGGGGCTTGCCAACCACGCAATGGCCGGCATTGCCTTCGACGCGCTGGCGGCGGTCGGGCCGCCGTGCTGGGACGAGACGGCCAAGGCGATCGCCCGCGAAATCCAGGTCAATGCCGGGGGCGAGGCGACCGAGGAACCATTCATCGACGAACTGGAGCGGCTGATTGCACCACAGGCGGCCGAGACGCTACTGCGCCACGACCTGCCGCCTTGGCAGCTCAATTCCACCTCCGACGATTACACCGACATGTCGTGGCATACACCGACGGCACGATTCTACGTCGCCCGGCCGGCGCTGCGATCCGAGAACGGCCACGCGTTTCCGTCCTGGGCGATGAATGCGCTGGGCGGCATTTCTGCCACCATCGACCCGATGGTCATCTGCGCCGCAAAGACGGTCGCGCTGGCAGCACTTCGCCTGTTGGAAGACGAGGCTGCGCGCGACGCGGCGATGGATGAATTCGTCACCCGCACCGGCGGCGGCATCGGCGGCTCGAACTGGATCGCGCCGCTCTGCGACTACGATCCGCCGATTGGATTTCGCTGGCCGGAATACATCACCACCCCGCGCGGGCGGGATTGGTGGATACCAAGCAACCAAGCCGCATGATCAACCAAGCCGCCCTTCACGAGGAGAAACCCCATGACCGTCCATGACCGCATCGTCACCGAGCCGTTTTCGCTGCAGCGCCGCAACCCGGCCGGCGGCACCAAGCCGCTGACCGCCTGGGGTTTCGCCAACGAAACCGATGTTCTGACCGACGTGCTGCTCGGCTCGCCGAATTTCCTGCGCCATCTCTCGACCAGCTCGCTGTCGCGCAAGCATCTGCGCGAAGCGCCATGCAACGTCCAGATCGCGCAAGCGCAGCACAAGGATCTGGTCGCCGCCTATGAGCATTTCGGTGTCAACATCCACTGGCACGAGCCGACGCCGGAACTGCCGATGCAGGTCTACTCGCGCGATTCCAGCGTCATGACGCCGTATGGCGCCATCATCACCGCCATGGCCCAGTGGTGGCGGCGCGGCGAGAACTACGCGGCGATCCGCACCTATGAGAAGCTCGGCATCCCGATCTACGACATGGTCACCGCGGGCACGTTCGAGGGCGGCGACTTCAACGTCATCGAGGACGGCGTCGTGCTGATCGGCTGCGGTGGCGCCCGCACGCAGGAGGAGGGCGCGCGCCAAGTGCAGGCCTGGTTCGACAAGGATGGCTGGGAGACCCGCATCGCCTTCATCGACGAATATTATGTCCATATCGACCTGATGGTGGTGCCGATCGCTGAAAAACTGACCGCCGTCTGCCTCGCCTGCACGGAGCCGGGCATCGTCGATTGGCTGAAGGGCAAGGGCCACGAAATCATCGACGTGCCGTTCCAGGATACCATGGCGCTCGGCTGCAACTTCATGTCGCTGGGCAAGGATCGGGTAATCGCGCCGACCTCGAGCCAGACGCTGATCGGTCAGCTCAAGGCGCGCGGCTTCGAGGTGGCGGCCATCGACATGAGCGAGATCTCGAAGACCGGCGGCGGCATTCACTGCATGGCGCAGGCGCTGAAGCGCGAGCCGGCCTGAGGGGCCGGCCTTTAGCCCGGCCGCTTGCGCGAAAGCGCCATTGTCAGCACCGTCGATCCCGCATGGCGCGCGGTACGCGCCTACAGCACGATGAGCTTTCCCTTGCGCAAACGCCGGGCGCAACGATAGACGAGGTCGGCGGCGACCATGTCTTCCATCGCAATGCCCATCGCCTTGTAGGTGGTGATCTGTTGATCCGAAACGCGGCCCGGCGCGCGGTCGAGCAGCATGGCGCCAAGCTCGGTGCCGAAATCCGGGTCGAAGCCGGCAAGCTCGCAAGATCCGACCGGGGTCGGTTTGAATGCATCCTTGGTTTCGACAAAAAGACTGGATCTGCCGATGAGCTCGATCGGCATTTCACCGCCGGGCGGCGCCACCCCGACCGAGGAGACATGCGTGCCCGGCTGGACCCAGCCTGCGTCGATCACCGGCTGGTAGGAGTGGGTCGCCAGGCACACCACGTCGGAACTGCGCACTGCCGTCTCGAGGTCGGCGACCGCCACCACCGACGGATGCAGCCGGGCAAGTGCTGCCGCATCGTCGAAGCTCTTCGAAGCGACACGGATTTCGGCAAAATCGCGCACCAGCGGCAACAGATGCAGGTGCTGGTTGGCCTGCACGCCGGCGCCGACCACTGTCGCTATCCTGGCATCCCGGCGCGCAAGCGCGCGCACCGACAGCACGGCGGAGCCGGAGGTTCGCGCCGCGGTTATGAAGGTGCCGTCCATGATGCAGACCGGCAGGCCGGACAGCGGATCGAACAGGCTGATGGTGGCGAGGTGGCTGGGCAGGCCGATTGCCAGGTTGCCTTCGAAGACATTGACGATCTTGACGGTCAGGTTCATGCCCTCCATCCAGGCCGGCATGGCGAGGCTGTAGCCGGCCCCGGGGATGTCGAGTTGTGGTCGGGGTGGATTGACGACCTTGCCTTGTGACAGCGCCTTGAAGCCGTCTTCCAGAACATCGAGAAGCTGGCTGAGGTCGATGCATGCCATCACGTCGGCTTCGCTCAGCACCAGGATCTCGGTCGTTCCCTTGCTGATTTCCGCCGCACTCCTGCCGGCTGGGCTGAACGCTTGTTTGGTCATCCTGCACTCCTGTGGTCGTCGAAATCGGCTCACCGCGTTTGCTTAGGTGAGAGAGGGAAGCGCAGGTTATTGCGACGTTTTATGTGATGAAATACGTTGTTTTTGGCATCTCTGCGTGAAATAAGCACAAAAATCTCTGAGATAGCGTGGATTGTGGAATGGAGGATCTCGACCAGATAGACCGCAGCCTGCTCAGGCTGCTCCAGGAAGACGGCCGTCGGACGACGCTTGATCTTGCCGGGCGCGTCGGGTTGTCGCCGACCGGAACCAGCCAGCGGGTGAAGCGCCTGTTCCGCGACGGGTTCATCACCGCGGTCAGGGCCATGCTCGATCCGCGCAAGGTCGGCCGGGGAACGCTGGTGTTCATCGAGGTCCGGCTTGACCACACGGCGCCGCACGTCTTTGACCGCTTTGCCGAAGCCGTGGCGAAAGCTCCGGAGGTTCTGGAGTGCCATATGGTGGTTGGCGGTTTCGATTATCTGGTCAAGGCGCGGATCGCCGATATGGCGGTGTTCCAGGATTTCCTGCAGCGGGTCATCCTGCCGCTGCCCGGCGTGCGCGAAACGCACACCTTCGCCTCCATCGCCGATGTCAAGCCGAACGCCCTTTTGCCGGTGTGATCGGGTAGAGGAGGGGAACGCTGTTCAGGGCGACCTGCATCGCATCTTCGCCATCTAATCGCTCCCCCTGGCGCGCCTTCAGGTGCAGCGATGCCGGAGACCGGCTCTAGCCTTGCAGGGTCAGCAGGTTCGCATCGCGCGCGAGCCGCCACTCACCATCCGCCTCCTTGCGCAGGAGCGTCAGCGCATATCCCGATCGATGGACCGGCTCGCCATTCGGCGGGGTCGCGGTCATGTCGATGCGGCTGCGGATGAAGGCCCAATTGCCGAGAAGCTGTAGTTCCACGATATCGCTCGTGCCGTCGATATGAACGCCGGCCGTCTCCCGCGCGGCTGCCGCGAAGATCGCCTTGTCGAAGGGTTCCCGGCCGGGAACCATGAAGATCGCGTCGTCCGTCATCAAGCTGAGGACGGTCGCGATGTCTCCACGCTTGCTCGCATCCATCCACGTCTCGACCAGCTTTCGGATTGCTTTTTCGTCGCCCGTCATCCGTTACCTCCCTGGCATCTCGCCGTCATCGATGGCGCACGGCGCTCCTCCCTCGCTGCTACATAGGGCTTAGATCGCTCTCGTCATCGATTGCAGTGCGTCGCGCCGCGGGTAGCACGGTCCGCGAGCCGGCAGGTTCGCGCCCTCCATGCCTATCGCCAGCCACCGGAGGCGGTGATGCGCTCGCCGGTCAGCCAGGACGCTTCGTCGGAGGCGAGGAACACCGCGACGCGGGCGACGTCGTCGGGAGGCCGAAGCGACCGAGCGGCGTCATGGCTATAATCTGCTTCTCGAATTCGCTGCCGATGATGCCGATGCGCGCGAGGCCCTCGGTATCGATGCCGCCGGGCGCGATGGCGTTGACGCGGATGTTGCGTGCGCCGAGCTCCCGCGACATCGACAGCGTGATCGTGTCCACCGCACCTTTGGTCGCGGCGTAGACGAGCGAGTTCGGCTGCGGATTGCGGCTGGCGACCGAGCTTATGTTGATGATGCTGCCGCCGCCCGCGCCAAAATGGTTCACTGCTGCTTGCGTGGTCAGAATGATGCCCAACACATTGGTGTCGAACTCGCGGTGAAACTCGGCCTCGGTAATCGCTTCCAGCGGCTCGAATGCGAAGACTCCGGCATTGTTGACCAGTATGTCGAGCCCGCCAAACTCCAATTTCGCCGCCTCGAACAGGCGGCGCACATCAGCCGCTTGCGACACGTCGCCCTGGACGGCGACGGCGCGGCCGCCACGGTCCTCGATCTCGGCGACGACGCGGTCGGCGCCTTCCCGTGACGAGGCGTAGTTGACGACCACTGCGGCGCCGGCCGTGGCAAGACTCTTGGCGATGGCGGCGCCGATACCCTTGGAGGCGCCGGTGACGATGGCGACCTTGCCGTTCAGCTTGCTCATCAAATCTCTCCTTTGTTGACGATGAGCGGTATTTAATCATGATCGAAACGCGTATTATGGTGCCCACAATCCGTTCTTTCGTGCCTGGAATTCCGGAATGACCACCATCCTCGAAAAGACCGCCGGTCTCGTCGCCTTCGTCCGCACGGTCGATGCCGGCTCGTTCCATGCCGCCAGCCGGCTGGTCGGCTCCAGCCCGTCGGCGGTGTCGAAAAGCGTGGCGCGGCTCGAGCGCCGGCTCGGCGTCAGGCTGATCCAGCGCTCGACGCGTCGGCTCGGGCTCACCAGCGAAGGCCTCGCCTACTACGAGCGCGTGGCGCCACTGCTAAGGGCGCTGGACGATGCCGAAGACATCGTCCAGATGGCCGATACGGCGCGCGGCCTGCTGCGCGTTACAGCGCCGGTCGAACTCGGTCGCGGCCTGATCGCGGCATGGGCGCAAGCGTTCCTTGCGCAGCATGGCGAAGTGAAGGTCGAGCTCAGCGTCACCGACCGCCACGCCGACCTGATCCGCGAAGGCTATGACGTTGCGGTGCGCATGGGGCCGCTCTCAGACACTGGGCTCGTCGCGCGCAAGATCGCCAATCTGCCGATCATGCTGGTGGCCTCACCAGCCTATGTCGAGCGGCGCGGCCGTCCGGCATCGGTCGAGGATTTACGGGACCATGAATTCGTCCGCCACCAGATGGCTGGCCGGCCTTATCCGGTCACGTTTGCCGACGGTACGATGATCGTGCCGGATGGGCGGTTAGACACCGACGACGGCGGCGCCATCCGCAATGCGGCACTTGCCGGCGCCGGCATCGCGCATCTGATGCGGTTTGCCGTGCAGAACGATCTCGACACGGGTCGCCTGGTCCGCATCCTGCCCGAGGTGGCGATGCCGACCATGCCGGTGCACATCGTCCATGCCTACGGGCGACAGCTGCCGGTCCGGGCGCGACTGTTCGTCAATTTCCTGGTGGGCCAAATGGCGGCACTGACGCGATAGGGCAGACGCGGTCTGACGCAAGCACCCAGGTTTGGCAGAGACCAACCGTGCCGGCCGGTGCGAACCACCTTTACCGGAAGCTAGAAGGTGATCTTCACTGAATCGGCGCTGCGGCTGGCCGGGCCGTGGTGGACGGCCTCGATGTTGTTGCCGTCGGGGTCGAGCAGGAAGGCGGCGTAATAGCCGGGATGGTAGGATCGTTCGCCCGGCGCACCATTGTCGGTGCCGCCGGCCTCAAGCCCGGCCCTGTAGAAGGCATCGACCATCGCACGGTCCTTTGCCTGGAAGGCCAGGTGGTGGCGGCCGGTCAGCTTTCCCAGGGCCGCCGGGCTGTCGGGGCTGGAGATGAACAGCTCGTCGGCCCAGAAATAATCATTGCCGGCGCCACCGATCGGGATGCCGAGCACGTTGAGAACCGCCTCGTAGAAACGGCGGCTGGCCTTGAGATCCCTGACCACCAGCTGGAGGTGGTCGATGAGACGGCCGCGATGAAGTTCCTGATTTGCCATGCTTGACAGCTCCTGATCGCCGATTGGAAATCTAGCTTCGAATGGTGCGCGGTCAATCCAGAAAGCCGTGGAATGGCGCCATCGCGCCGACTGGATAAAAAATGCAACCGGATTGTCGGATTCAAGACATCTCCAACGTCCTTCGGACGCAAGCGGCTCGGCGAAGCTCGAAAAGGTCGTGCCGTATCAACGCTTCCGACATGGGAGAAAAGTGAAATGAGCCTTCCCTATCGTTGGGTTATCGTCGCGGCTGGCGCACTGATGACCTGTGTTGCCCTCGGGGCGATGTTCTCGCTGGCGATCTTCCTCGAACCGATGGCGCTCGACACACAATGGTCGCGCGCCGGCATATCGAGTGCGATGACGCTGAACTTCCTGGTAATGGGTCTCGGCGGCTTCGCCTGGGGCGCCATTTACGACCGCTTCGGCGCCCGCATCGTCGTCATGACCGGCGCCGTGCTGCTCGGCCTGGCGCTGGTCCTGGCCAGCCGCACCGGTTCGCTACTCGTTTTCCAGTTGGCCTACGGCGTGCTCGTCGGCCTCGCGGCAAGCGCCTTCTTCGCGCCGATGATCGCGCTGACCTCCGCCTGGTTCGACACGAACCGCAGCCTCGCCGTCTCGCTGGTCTCGGCCGGCATGGGCGTGGCGCCAATGACCATCTCGCCGTTCGCCCGCTGGCTGATTTCGGCCTACGACTGGCGCACCGCGATGTTCGACATCGGCATAACCGCGTGGGTGCTGCTACTGCCGGCCGCGCTTCTGGTGCGCCAGCCGCCCCAACCCGCTGCCGACAGCGCTACCCCAAGCGTTGCCGCCGAGGGTGCCGGCATGACGGTTCCGCAGGCGCTGCGCTCGCCGCAATTCATCGTGTTGGGACTGACCTTCTTTGCCTGCTGCGCGGCGCATTCCGGGCCGATCTTCCACATGGTGAGCTATGCGATGCTGTGCGGCATAGCGCCGATGGCGGCGGTCAGCATCTACAGTATCGAGGGCCTGGCAGGGCTGGGTGGCCGGCTGCTTTACGGCGTGCTTGCCGATCGGTTGGGCGTCAAGCCGGTGCTGATCACCGGGCTGGCCATACAGGCCGTGGTCATCGCCGCCTATCTGGCGGTCAGCGAGCTTGGTCAATTCTACACGCTCGCCGTCATCTTCGGCGCCACCTATGGCGGCGTCATGCCGCTCTATGCGGTGCTGGCGCGGGAATATTTCGGCCAGCGCATCCTCGGCACGGTGTTCGGTGCCGTAACCATGCTGTCCAGCCTCGGCATGGCTTTCGGCCCGCTCGCCGGCGGCATGGTGTTCGATGCCTATGCCAGCTATTCCTGGCTGTTCATCGGCTCGGCCCTTGTCGGGCTTGGCGCGATGGCGATTGCGATCGCCTTCCCGCCGCTGCCGCGCAGGGAGTTGCAACCGGCTTAAAGCAGGATCGGCGGAAAAGGGCGGCCGCTTGGATGGCAAGCGGCCGCGATCCAAAAATAGCTGGCAGTGTTCGGCATTATGAAACGCGAATTGCTATGCAAGCAGAGGCACCACCTCGGCGCCATCAAGCGTGTAGCGCGCATAGCGGAAATCGCGAATTCTCGCCAGTCTGTCGCCGGCCCATTCCAGCAGGATGAAATATTTTAGCCCTCTGGCCGAGTCGTCCGGATCGATCACCAGAATGGCTGGCTGCCGATCCACCAGGCCTGGAAGCAGCCGCCAATGTGGATACCCGCGTAATTATGGAAGTACCGGCCCACTTTCGTGCGGCCACTCGCCCGGAGCCGGTTGACGAGGTCAAGCCGGACGTCCTCGGCCAGCATGTCGCGGATCGCATCGAAGTCGCGGGCGTTGAACCGCTCTACATAGGCTGCCAGACGCGCCCGTTCGGCCTCGGCCAACACCGGCACAGGCCGATCGTGAGGCTCGCCGGCGACCTGGCGCAGGCGCAAACGGCCGCGATGCAGTGCGGCTTTCACCGCCGGAACGCTGCTGTCGATAATGTTGCCGATCTCTTCGATCGTATAGCCGAGCACATCCATGAGGATGACGCTGCTACGCTGCGTCGCGGGCAGGCGCATGAAGGTCTGCAGGCTTGCGGCTGCGGTGTGTCGACCCTCGGCCGACATACCGGGGTCAGGGATCATATCGATATCCTCAACGATATGCGCGGCATCCACCCTGGCGCGACGGCGTAGGTGGTCGAGCGCGGCATTGTGCGCGATGCGAAACAGCCAGCCCTCGACATTGGCTATCGGCCCGGTCCCGGGGAACGCCTCGAGCGCCTTGACCGTAGCTTCCTGGACGACATCCTCGGCATCGATCACCGAACCGGTCATGCGGGCGCAATAACGGTGCAGTTTCGGCCGTAATTCGCCGAGCAGCCGGTCAAATGGCTCCCGTCCTTCTGGCGTGCCGATTGCGGATCCGGTCATCGCACAAGGGTCGATTTCATGCGTATCTCCCAGGCAGAGGCGCCCGCCATCGGGCGCAGCGTCCTATAGACGCTCGACGATGGCAAAAGGATTCGGTCGAAAAAACTTTCTCTAGCTGGAATCCTTTCATGATCCCTACGCGTCTCTGGATCATGGGCTCGTGAACTTGGCTAGCCCTTTGTTCAAGCCGGAGGCGCCATAGTCATGAGCAAGCAAAGTGCGGGATCAACGAAGGTCTGGGTTCTCGCCCTCACGTCGATAGGCTCCTTGATGGTCGTTCTCGATGCGATGGTTGTGGCGACCGCATTGAGCACGATGCGGGTCGAGCTCGATGCCTCGCTGGAGACGCTGCAATGGACGATGAACGCCTATAATTTGAGTTTTGCCGTCCTGCTCATGACCGGGGCTGCGCTCGGTGACCGGTTCGGCCGCCGCCGTACGCTCGTTGCCGGATTGGCGTTGTTCGTCGCAGCGTCGGTTGCCTGCGCGCTCGCTGGCAATGCCGGATTGCTGATTGCGGCCCGTGCGGTCCAGGGCGCAGGTGCCGCAATGGTCATGCCGCTGGCCATGGCGCTGCTGAGCGTCGCTTTTCCCCCGGAGGAGCGAGGCAAGGCGCTGGGTATCTTCAGCAGCATCACCGGCCTGGCTCTGATCATCGGCCCGATGGCGGGCGGTGCGATTTCCGAAGGGCTCTCCTGGCACTGGATCTTCTGGCTCAATGTCCCGGTCGGAATCGTTCTCATCCCGCTGGTGATGCGTCGGATTCCGGAGAGTTACGGGCCGGGCACGGCAATCGATGTCCTCGGCGTCGTGCTGGTAACTGCGGCGGCATTCGGAGTGGTCTGGGGCCTGATGCGCGGCAACATCGTGGGCTGGAGCAGCTCTGAAGTGCTGTCGGCGCTGACGGCCGGGCTGCTTCTGGCCATCGCATTCGTCCTTTGGCAGCTGCGTACCCGTGAGCCCATGCTGCCTTTGCGGTTCTTTCAGGCGCGCGCATTCTCCTCGGGCGTAGGGGCGAACTTCCTGCTCTGCGCCGCCATGTACGGGCTCGTGTTCCTGTTGCCGCAGTTTCTGCAGTTTGCCCAGAGCCGTGGGCCGCTCGGCGCCGGCATGGGATTGCTGCCTTGGACCGCCACGCTTTTCGTGGTCGCACCGATCGCCGGCAGCCTGATCAACCGCGTTGGCGAGCGCTGGCTTGTCGTGGCCGGATTGATCCTGCAAGCGGCTGGAATGGCCTGGCTGGCGCAGATCGCAGCACCTGATCTGCCCTATATCCAGCTAGTCGCCCCGCTGATCATTACCGGTGCCGGCGTGTCGATGGCCATGCCTGCCGCGCAGAACGCGGTTCTCAATGCGGTCGCCCGGCCGGAGGTCGGCAAGGCTGCCGGCACGTTCAACACATTCCGCTTCCTCGGTGGCGTATCCGGGATCGCGATCGCCGGTGCGGTGTTCGCCGGCACTGGAAGCTTCTCGTCCACCGACGCGTTCAGCGATGGCTTCACCTCGGCAATCGACGTCTCCGCTCTGCTCTCGCTCGCCGGCGCGCTCGTCGGATTGGGGCTCCCGGAGCGTCGCGCAGTGGTGCTCGCGAATGCCAGCAAGGAGGCGTAACTCGGAGGCGGGAAGCTTGCGCTTGCTCCCACTGTTGTCGCGTTAACAGCAGGCCGCGCCAGCGCAGCAAAAAGGTCGCCGAGCGTCGGTTGCCGGCCGGTCCTGTGGGGGCATCTGTGTCCAGACCCAGATCTTGCGCGCCCGTGATGGCGGCGAACATGCTGCATCGCAGCACCCTGCCGCCGATATCGGCGGGCCAAGGGAGTGCGAGAAAATCGTCAAAAATGGACAATTCGGGCTGGTTCCTGCTGTTTTTGGCTTTTATTAGCCGTGCCTCACGTTCCTGTTTCAAATGTGTCAACTTTTTGTGTTGCGTTGCACAATGGTGGTCCTATTCTGCGCAAGGGGGGCGCTTCCGATTGGAATGCGCCGTGAACGAAGCCGCTATATTGACCGATTGGCAGTTTCGCCGTCCCGCCGGCGTACGTCACTAATGGGAAATGCGCGCGACACCCAATTGGACGCGCTGAGGGCCATCGCCGTGACGATGGTGCTGTACTCCCATTTCTTCGCGGCTGGAGGGTCCTCGTTCTGGGGCCATATCGGCGTGCGTCTGTTCTTCGGGCTGAGCGGCTTTCTGATCACCCGCCTGCTGCTCGAAGCCCGCTCGGCCGCCGAATTCGAAGCCGGACCGGCGCTGAGATCCTTCTATATCAGGCGGGCGCTGCGGATATTCCCGCCCTATTTCGCCGTGCTGGGTTTCGTCTGGTTGGTGGACCTGGAGCAGTCTAGAGGATCACTGGTCTGGCATGCGTTCTATCTGTCGAATTTCTGGTACGCGGCGCAGAATGAATGGACGCCCTGGCTGCTCTGCCATTTCTGGAGCCTGAGCATCGAGGAGCAGTTCTATATCGTCTGGCCGCTGATCGTCCTGCTGGCGCCGCGCCGGCGCCTCGAATCGATCTGCATCGGCGTTATCGTGCTGTCGCTGGCCTATCGGTTTTATTGGCCGATCGCTGGAACGCCGGGTTTGGCACGCGACCTGCTGCCGCCGGCGTCGATGGACGCATTGGCGTCAGGCGCGCTGCTTGCCGCCTACCGGTCAAGAACAGCCGGCTTGCCGCAATGGCTTCGAAATGGCTGGCCGGGGCTCGCTGTGGCGTTTTTCGTTCTGCAGTGGTTTGCGCCGGCGCCGGCAAATCCGGTGCAGGAATGGGGCCTCTGGCTGCTGTTGCAGATACTGCCTCTCGTACCGCTGGTGGTCATCGTTGCAAGCTGTTCGACAGGGGTTGGCGGCTATATCGGAAAACTTCTCGAACTGCCGCCGCTGCTTGGCCTTGGCCGCATCAGCTACGGCGTCTATCTCTACCATCCGATAGTGCTGGCGTTGGTCGTCAAATCGCAGCCGTGGATCCCGCTCAACGTCTCGGAACAAGGGCCGGGACGGTTCCTGGTCGCGGGAACTGCGACGCTCATGCTGGCCTCGGTCTCGTGGCTGCTTTTCGAGAAGCCGCTCAACAGCCTCAAACGCCACTTCCCCTATGTTGCTCGAAAGGGCCGCGGCGCCATCCCGGCAGGCATCGACGTGGGCAATGCCGGATGGCTCGCGGCGGGAGCATATCCGGGCAGGCCGCTCGATGGTGGCACGTCACCCTTGCCGCGCAAGCTGCAGCGAACCGATCGGAGCTGATCATGGCTGCTCCCTTGGTGTCCGTCGTGCTGCCGATCTACAATGCCGGACCTTATCTCGCCGCTGCGCTGGGCAGCATCCTGCGGCAGGATTACGAGCGTCTGGAGGTCATCGCCATCGATGACGGCTCGACCGACAACTCGCTGCAGATCCTGCAGAAATACCGCCAGGCCGACAGCCGCATCTCGATCATCTCACGCGAAAACCGCGGCCTGATCGCAACTTTGAACGAAGGCCTGGCCGTGGCGCGCGGCGATCTGGTCGCCAGGATGGACGCCGACGACATCGCCTATCCCCAGCGCCTGTCGCGGCAGGTCGCGCTGTTCAACCAGCAGCCTGACCTCGCTCTATGCGGCGCGGGTTTCGATACCTTGCTCGGCAACCGCGTCGTCAGGGGTTCGCCCGATCCGATATTCCAGGACAATCCGCTGCGTATATTGTCGATGTTCTTCACGATCTTCATGCATTCCACCGTGGTATACAACAGGAATGTCATAGAAGAAGATGTTCTATATTACGATACCAGCTACAAGCATGCCGAGGATTTCGACCTGTTCAGGCGGCTGACCGACCGCTACCCGGCGGCCATGAGCCCCGAAAGCCTGATCGCCTATCGTATCCATGACGACAGCGTGACCAACAGGCACAAGCGCGAAATGCGCAGGACGCATTTGAAGATCGTCGCCGAGAACCTCGAGCGCGAAGGGCTCGTACAAGAGACGCAGGACCTCCGCGGCATCGGTGAAGTCCTGTCGATGGACACGGTTCGCCGTGCCGCCGAATGGATCCTTTCGCTTGAAGAAAGGATTGCCGCGCTGCCGGCCGAGACGAGGCCGAGCTACCAGGCTGGCACGCTGAACCTGTTCTATTTCCTCTATCAGCTGATATCGGGGGAAAGACAGCCGCTGCTGATGCACGAATTCCTGACGCGGACGGCGAAATGGAAACTCATCCGGCGGCGCGAGCAGTACGTGTTTCGCACCGGTGCCTTCGCGCCGCGTTTCAGTCTCGCCTCGATGTCGGTCACCAGGCAGGTGGATGCCCTGTCGCGGTATCTGCAGTCCGTGCCGGCCGCGGCGGTTTTGCCTTCGAACCAGTTGAGCTAGCAGCGCATGTTCGTCAAATCCCATCAGCTCCAGCAGCGCGGCCGCTCGACGGTGCCGGCGGCCATGTCGCCCCGGCCGCAGCACGGGCCGGCACCGGAGGTCAGCTTCATTGTCTGCACACGCGACCGCGTCAACGTGCTCGAGCCTTGCATAAAGTCGATCCAGGCCGCGTGCCGCGCCTACGCTGCCTTCTC
The DNA here is from genome assembly GCF_040320645.1 of Mesorhizobium sp. M0633. Classification (NCBI taxonomy): domain Bacteria; kingdom Pseudomonadati; phylum Pseudomonadota; class Alphaproteobacteria; order Hyphomicrobiales; family Phyllobacteriaceae; genus Mesorhizobium; species Mesorhizobium sp. M0633. Next base: position 112,335 of record NZ_JAMYQC010000002.1, on the reverse strand, counting down.
TGCCGAACTGGTGGTTGTCGACAACGGTTCGACCGACTGCACAGCAGAGCGGCTGGCCGGCATAGCCGAACTTTCGGACATTCCGTTCACGGCCATTCGCGAACCACGACCTGGACTGGCGGCCGCGCGCAATGCCGGGCTGGAGCGGGCGCGGGGCCGCGTGCTGGTTTTCGTCGATGATGATTGCGCAGTCCACAAGGATTATCTGCGCGATCTGCAGCGGCACTATGCGGCCGGCGAACGGGTCATCCGCGGTGGCCGCGTCGAGATCGGCGATCCTCGCGACCTGCCGTTCACCATCAAGCGGTCGCCGGTGCGCGCGCGGCTTACGCCGGATGTCCATCCCGGCGGCTTCGTGCTTGGCTGCAACATGACGATGCACCGCGATGTTGCCGCCCGCATCGGCCGTTTCGACGAACGGTTCGGCGCCGGCGGCCCGCTGCGCTCCGCCGAGGATACGGACTATCTGGTGCGGGCGGTGCTGCTTGGGATTCCGGTCGAATATGTGCCCGACATGACCATCTATCACCATCACGGCCGGCGCGACCGCAAGGCCATCGAAAAGCTGCACCGCGACTACAGCATGGGTAATGGCGGGCTTTGCCTGAAACATATCCGCCACGCGCCGTGGCTGCTTCGGCATTGCTACTGGTCGATGAGGGCGGCCTTGCGCGAACTGGTGAAAGGCCCTCTGTTCGACCGTGAACTCAAGCTGTCGCACTGGCCGATCGTCGGCATGAATTTGCTCGGCGCGGCCAAGTTCGCGGTGCTTTTGCTGGCGAAATCGCCGCAACCGGCGCAAATGCGACAGGAGCAACAGGCAAATGCCGAGGCGAGGTGATCCGCCACCATGCGATTGATGCCGCCCAGCCTGCCGATGCTGCGCCGCGCGCTCGGAAGAAAGCAGTTGCGCCTGCTTCCTGCCGTGGTGGTGCTCGGGCTGCTCAGCGCCGCGCTTGAAGGTTTTGGTATCGGCCTGATCATTCCGTTGCTGAACATAATCATGGGGCAACAGGGGCAGACCGGCATGGCTGGCTTCTCCGCCGTCTTCCAGCATGTCGGATCGAGCTTGAGCGAGCGCGACCGGCTGATCGTCATTTCGGTCGCCATCCTCGGCTCGATCGTGCTGAAGAACCTGTTCGCCTTTGCCAACACGCTGCTGACCACCTTCATCTACGGCAAGGCAAGCCATTCGATCCGCAGCGCGCTGTCGGAGCAGCTGCTGCGGGTGGGCTACCCGTTCTTCCTGCAGCAAAGCCCCGGACGGCTGCTCAACATCATCTCCAACGAATCCTGGCGGGCCTCGGATGCCATCCAGATCACGCTGGGAGCAATCGTCAACGCGTCGGCCGCAATCATCCTCCTGACCTTCCTGCTGCTCCTGTCGTGGCAGATGACGCTGCTGGTGACGCTCGGGCTGGCGCTGGTCCAGGTCGCGCACGCCGTGCTGTCGGCCAATCTGAAGGCGCCGAGCCGCAGCGTCGCCTCCCGCAACAGCCAGCTCGCATCGCAGATGCTGCATCTGGTGCATGCCGGGCGGCTGATCCGCATTTTTGGCCAGGAGCAACGCGAGAAAGCGGCTTTCGACCAGGCATCCGACGCGGTGCGCCGGGCGGCCTTCGTGCTTTTAACCCGCCAGGGAGCGTTGCCGCCGCTGACCGAGGTTCTGCACGCCATGCTGTTCCTGGCGGTGGTGATCGGCGCCTGGTTCGCCAATGTTTCCTTCCCGCTGATCGTCGCCTTCGTCATCCTGCTCTACAGGCTGCAGCCCTACATGCGGTCGCTGCAAATGGCCTGGAGCCAGCTGCAGGGCCTCAGCGGATCGCTGGAAGAGGTGACGTGGATGCTGGACCCGTCAGACAAGCCCCAGCCGCCGCAAGGCAGCGCAGCGTTCCCCGGGCTCAGCCAAGGCATCAAGTTCGAGGACGTCACCTTTACCTATTCCGGCTCGGAGCAGCGCGCGGTGGTGCTGCATGCGGCGAGTTTCGATATCGGTAGCGGCCGCTCGACCGCGCTGATCGGCCGGTCGGGCGCCGGCAAGACGACGATCGTCAACCTTTTGTGCCGCTTCGTCGAACCGGATAGCGGCAGGATTCTCGTTGATGGATCGCCTCTGGACCGCATCGACCCCAGCCAATGGCGAAAGCACATCGCGCTCGCCAGCCAGGAGCTGGAGCTGGTCGACGGCACGATTTTCGACAACATCATCTACGGCCAGGACGCGGCCTCGGCCGATGACGCCGAGCGCGCGGCAAAACTGGCCGAAGCGCATGGCTTCATCGAGCAACTGCCGCAGGGCTACCGGACGGTCGTCGGCTATCGTGGCGTCAATCTCTCGGCGGGACAGCGGCAGCGGATCGCGCTGGCCAGGGCCCTGGTGCGCGATCCCGATATCCTCATCCTCGACGAAGCCACCAATGCGGTGGACGGCCTGTCGGAAGCGGCAATCGTCGAGACGCTCAAGTCGCGCGCCGGCCGTCGCACCACCATCGTCATCAGCCATCATCGCAGCACCATCTCGTTCTGCGACGACGTCGTGATCCTGAGCCACGGCCGCGTGAAAAAGCAGGCACCCTTCGCCGCCCTGGCGACGCTCAGCATGGACGAGCTTTACCAGCACGAGGCGCTGGAAGGCTGAGGGCGACCCCGCTGCATGCGCGCGCTGGGAGGTCGTCTCGGATGTCAAGCCAGGTCAAGCATCTCAGGGGCGAGGAAGACCTCCGCCATACGTCTCTACGGGATTTCTGGGATGATGAGTGATCCCGAGCTTACCCGCTTTCCATCTGGAGCGTACCGAACCAAGGGTCCGCCTGCCAAATCCAGCAATGGCAGGCGGACCCTAATCAGCGCATGAAGGGACTGATTCTGCGCCGATGTCTCCTCGAGGAGGTGACGCCATCAACTGAAGACGGGCGCAGTTGTTCCCGACGCCGGCCGTGCACAAGACCATTGCGCAGGCAGGTCAGACTTAGGTCCCTGTAAACGCGCATCGCTGGCTGGAGTGAACATCGGATCGGCTCGGTGGTAGCGAAACTTCGGCCGGAGATAGATGCAGCCATTGGGTTCCGGGGCATGACCGGCTCGGCGCTGATGATGGGCGGCGATCGATCCCCGCACGACTGATGCCGAGGGGCGCTTGCAGTCCTGCGGAATACGCATCCACCGGCGCCAGTGAAGTTGTCCAAGCGGTACGGGCTCAGCGGTCGTCAAGCTGTTGCTAATATGCAGCACAGGCAGCGCTCTATGAACGGGGTCGCTTGGAACCGCTACCTCCGACCAACCGTTAGTGTCACAATGACAAACCAAAAAGTGAGGCTGATGATGGACCCGATGCAAAACAACACGTTGGAGATCTGGTGTCTTGCGGCCGTTCCGCTATCACTACTCCTTACGGTATTATTAGCCGGATTTATCCTTTAGCCGGACCCAACGAGGCCGGCTGCGGACCGGGGCCCGGAAGATGAAAATGCCGGCCATTTAGGCACGCTAGGCGTCGCGGACACCTCGTAGCACCAGGCCGTGGCAGCCTTTCCAACATTGCCATCATAATCGGCTCTTTCGACCGGTCCGGTCGGCGGCGATTGCTCGCAGGCCCGTTGCGAGGGCGAGCATGCGAGCTCGTACGTTTTTTACACAATCTGTGATTGGTGGACTCGCCCGCCGCCATCGACGTTAATTTTGCGTTAGCGACAGGAGGGGGGAGATCGCTAACGGGAGGAAGAAAATGAAAGAAAACTACGATCTGACGATCGATTACGACGAACCTTACGACAACAAGCCTTACGATCTAGCCACATTCGCAAGGAAGCACGGGCTCAACATTCGAGCCGCCGAGCTTCTTCTTTTCGCCAAAGGCCCGTCTCGAGCGGCCTGCGATGCCGCGGCGAGGGCTTTTCTCGCGGCGGTAGCCGCACAAGCTATGAGACAATCGGCGCGGTAGGTCTCACAAAGCCATTGCTGACACGGCCTGCCGTGTCAGCAACTCAACGGACAGCGCTGGAAATTCCGGGCCGTTTCCAACAAGATGCCTGAGCATCCGGGAACGGCCTGAAAATGTGCAATCTCTACAACATCACGACCAGCCAGGAGGCTATCCGCCAGTGGACCCGCGCCTTGCGCGACATCCTCGGCAATCTCGAACCCTCCATCGACATCTATCCCAACCAGCCCGGCCCGGTGGTGCGCAACGCGCCGGACGGCGAACGCGAATTGGCCAATCTGCTGTGGGGCATGCCGACGCCACTGGAGCGGGTCAAGGGCAAGGCCGACTACGGCACCACCAATATCCGCAATCCGCAATATGGCCATTGGCAGCAATATCTCGGCATCGAGAACCGCTGCGTGGTGCCTGTCACCAGCTTCGCCGAGCCCAGCCCGACGCCCGGCGACAAGGACCCCGAGACCGGCATTCAGCGCAACTACTGGTTTGCACTCGGCGAGGACCGCCCGCTATTCTTCTTTGCCGGCCTGTGGACGCGCTGGCAGGGCATTCGCAAGATCAAGGACGGCCCCGCCGATCACCAGGTCTATGGCTTCATGACGACCCAGCCCAACGCGCTGATCGCGCCGATCCACGAGAAGGCGATGCCGGTGATCCTGACCACGCCGGAAGAAACCGAGGCCTGGCTCACCGCGCCGTGGTCGGAGGCAAGGCACCTGCAGCGCACGGCGCCCGATGACGCGCTGGTGATCGTCGACAAGCCGGCGACACAGATCAAGTTTCCGCAGCAGGCGCCGGTGCAAGGCTCGTTGTTTTAGCGCTTGAACTTCTGCAGCACCCAGATGTAGCCCTTGGGTGGATGGTCCTGGTCGATGAACTGCGTCTTCACCGTCGTGTCCTTGCGGCTGCATCGTTTGCACCTGAACCTGATCGCTTCCAGCGGCTTGTTCCAGCCCACCACCTGGGCCACGTCATTCGCCCTGAAGCGTCCGACATGGTAGCAATGGCCGCACTCCACGATGAGCAGCATGTTGGCCTTGGCGGCACGCCCAACGCTGTCCATCGGCCCGGCCATGGCTCATTTCCGGGTCGAGTAATCCTCGGGGAGGGGAAGCAGGCCAAGCTCCGCCATCCGGTAATCGGGCTCCTTCTCCGCGACGCTGGCCAGCACCTCGTGCAATTTCTCGACAAGCCCGCAAAGCTGCCAGAACAGCTCGCCATGCGCCTTCAGATGCAGCTGCGACGACAGCACCGTCCGGCGCAGGCTCAAAGTGTCCCTGATGATTGCCTCCGCATCCCTCGCCGACAGCCTGTCGAACCGGCTTTTTCGTCTGCCCATCGCGGCTCTCCTCGATTTGTGAGCAACCGCCCCACCTACTGACAAATAGGAAGGCATTCCTCGCAGAGTCAATTCGCTCTTGACACTTTTGTTCCCGTTTTGTTCAATTTCAACAGGAACGATCGGAGCCGTCGTCATGGACCACATCGTGAGGCTGGACAGCCGCCAGGAGGCAGCCCTGCAGGCCATCGCCGACAAGTTCATTGCCCAGCACCAGGGCGATGCGGTGAAGGCGCTCAAGGAGATGATTGTGCTGAATGGGCATTTGCAGGAACGGCTTGATACGGTGGAGGGATCGCGCCGGGTGAGAGGCTAGAAGGGTGCCGCTCGACCTTCATTGAACAGAAATGAGCCACTCCGCTAACTTTGTTCGCCGGCACTGGTTACGAAATACTGGCCTGTTGAAGACAAATGAACATAGCGTTTCTTGACTAGGTCTTTAAGTCCGTTGCTGACCGAGGGCTGACTGCACTTGACAGCGGTACCTAATTCGGTGCGCGTCAATCCTGCCGGCCTTGCATGGGCCAGTAGTAACAGCAGCTCATACTTTGCCGCGACGGGTTTACCCACAAACACTTCTCCATCGATGGCCTCGATCAATGGGATCGACGTTCGCGTCAGCGCAAGCATCGCCTGGGCCACAGCTTTGTCATCACTGACATGATAGAGCCGTAGGAACTCTGCGATGATCCAACTCGCCCCTGCCACCGCTAGGGATACGTCAATGGAAGTTGGATCAATTTCCTTCACGTGCACGGCGTTTCGCTTGCTGCGGAGGTCGTAGATCATGCCATAAGCGGCACGAGGTATGAGGAATCGCAGCGAATCCGAAAGTGACGTGTCGTTTTCTATCTGCTTCATAGTTTGGGCGACCTGTTTTATCTCGACGGGCGTGGTGCCCGTACGGAGATGTTCGATCGTCCGAAACACCTGCTCGACGAGCCGGCCGCCTTTCACCAGCGCGCCCTCCAAGTCTCCAGCGCGATGTTTTGCTAATAATTGCTCGTAAGCGTCGACCAGTTCAGTTACCAGCAGGGGTTGGATATGTGCGGACAGGTTCGCGATGATGGTGTCGCGCATGTTAAGCCGCCCTATAGCCCCATATTTCCTTGTTTCCGTTGATGACCTTTTTGCGCTTCAACTTGCCGTTTCGAACCAGATCGGCGATGGGTCCAGATAGGGATGTTGTCTTGGCTATAATTGCGCGCTCATGTAGCTCAGCCAAGACTTGTGGCAAGGTCCGCACCTCTGAGAAGAAGTCATCTTTTACTAACCGGTCTAGCGATGCCCGGATCGGCACAACCGATTTCCGCCTGCTTGTTTGACCAGTCTGGATGGTCGCCTGTTCATCTGGCGAAAGCGTTTTCGCTATCTTGTCAGCTTTACCGGCAGTGCGCTTGGCGGGAGCCAACGCCTTCTCCCCCGCAACCGTGCTCGCAATTGCCTCGAGGTTGGCTACCTTGACCGAATAATGGCCATCAACAACTGCAAGAAGGCGGGAATCTTTCAATTTCTTGAGCGTGGGGCGCAAAGAGCCGCCATGGATGCCAGTAAGCGCTTCCAAAGCAGCAGGTCGCGTGTCGACCGAGCGAGTTTCGTCGGTCACGTACTTCCAGCCCACAATCGCAACAAGCATTACTAGAACTTTGGCGTCGTTCCCCAATGCCATGCCGGCCCGGGTAAATACGATTTCGTAGGTTCCTGGATCATACCGGATATAATCGGCTATGATCTTCTCGATCATCTCCTCCGTGATCTTGCCACGATCCGCAACCAAATCCTTGAGAGCCATGGATGCGTGTCCTCTTACTTCTTCGCGTCGGCCCCGAAGTGCCGATCAACAGCCTGTATTCCGGTTTTGGTCACGTAGTAGTGGCCCGCCTTTTGATGTGCCCCGGCGATTGCCCCAGCTTTGATGGCCACCCCGAAATCTCGCGGGAAATTCGAGGGCATAGGTTCTCTCGCAGCAGCAAAGCGGTCCTTTATGTCCTCACGGGAGAAGGTGGGCTGACCCTCATGAAGGCCAATATAATGACCTATTGCCACAATTTGATCCGGCTTACGCACTGCTTTGACCTCGTCGAGAAATTCTCTGAGCGAGATTTTAACTGGTAGCTCTACCGGCGCTCCCGTGGATGCGGTCGAAGTATTACTGGCAGACATATCTCTGCCAATAACCACGCTCATGATCGCAGCAAATTGATCTGGGCTGATCTCACGCTTGATCTCGACCCCATTCCCCTTTAGCGTCAGTGTGAACTGCTCCAGCCCTTCATTATCAGCCATTTCAGCACTATCCCTATCGCGACAATCTAAAGCTGTATCGTCGCCGTCGTTCAATGTCAACGCGCCGACGTTAAAGTTTTCTACATGTCTGTGGATATCTGATATTGTCTTAGATAAAATGCTTTTGTTACAGCGAGTTATGATCCAATGCTCTTCTGCAATGTTTCAATGTGTATAGTGATGCCGGGTAGAAGTCTGTATGCAAGACATTATATGCGAAAATTATCCCCATGAAATCAATGCCTTAAAGCGGCTTGTCCGCTGACGTCCTATTGACATACAGAATTGCATGAGAAGCGTATGTTAAAGTCTCGATAGAGCCGAGCACGTTTGATCGGCGCGTGTGTGAGCGCTAATCGATCCGGTGTGCGGTGCCGAACCCGCTGATCTCGCCGCGATGTTCGTTTCAGGATTGCCATGCTGCAGTCTCGGCCACTCGGCAAGGAGCTGGATTCGAAGTCGGTCAGGTGCCGTGGGCGCGGGCCGTGTTCCTATTCCAGGCGTGCCCTCACCTCACCATCGTGTCCGCGACGCCCCACCTACTCGCACTGCCGGCGCGGCCCCCCGGAATAGGGCTGATAGCTGTTGTCTTCCGGTCGATATGACCGGTAGCGGCTGAAGCAGTATGCACGTGGTCGGATGACAGCTCTGCGCCGCCGGGTTCATCCGATGGCGGGTAGCCCTCCACCGACGACGTATCGCTCGCCTCGACGTAGCTGCCGTCATCGGCGGCGTCGAGATAGGGCGAGATGCAAGGGCGCTGCCCTTCGCTGTAGGATGTGTAGTGGTCGTCGCTTGGCCTGTGGGAGCGGTAGTGGCTTCGCGACGGCTTGTTGCGGGCTGGAATTCAGGTTCCGCCAGGCGTCCGGCGCGGCTGCCTGGGAAGCGACAGCACGCCCCTCAATGCCTCTTGAAATACTGCACCTCGCGTTCGTGCTTTTCGGCGGCCTCGCGGGTATCGAAGGTGCCGAGATTGCGGCGCTTGCCGGTCTTTTCGTCCTTCTTGCGCGAATAGAGGCGGTATTTTCCGTCTTTGAGTTTTCTGATCATCTGTCACTCCCCGAGCCGCTGCTTCCCCTTAAGGTTGCGTGCGGCTTGTTCGATAGCCGCCCTGTCGTTTCCCAGCCTGTCGATCAGCTCCTGCGCCTGTTCGCCCGATATGCCGGTGCGCACCGCCAGGGCCTCTACCGTCAAAACGTCGGAGCTCGCGACCTCGCGGGTTTCCGGCAGGGCATCGCCTGCCGTCAGTGGCAGGGCTGCCTCCCTGTCGATCTCGGCCTCGGCCCGGTGCCAGTGCCGCTCGGGATCGCCATGGATCCCGCCTTCGCGTTCCCAGATCTGGTATGCGCGCTCACGAATCTTGTCTTCCCGGTCGTCGCCCATGTTGATTTCTCCTTTGGGTATCGGATGAACGCCGCGCCAACCCGAACGATCCAAGAAATCTGCGTGATCGTTGGGTGGGTCGCACAAGGCGCCATGCACTGCGGCCGCCAGCCACCCCCCGGCCTGCCTACTCGCACTGCCTGCGCGGCCCCCCGGAATACGGCTGATAGCTGTTGTCCTCCGGTCGATATGACCGGTAGCGGCTGAAGCAGTATTGCACGTGATCGGATGAGAGCTCGGCGGCGCCGGTTTCGTCCGATGGCGGGTAGCCCTCCACCGACGACCTATCGCTCGCCTCGACGTAGCTGCCGTCATCGGCGGCGCCGAGATAGGGCGAGATGCAGGGGCGCTGTTGTCCGCTGTAGGACGTGTAGCGGTTGTCGTCCGGCCGGTAGGAGCGGTAGCGGCTGGCGCACCATTCGACATGGGCGGCGGGTAGCGTCTGCTGCTCTTCCGCTGGTGGCTGGATAGAGCCGGTCGCGGTGATGTCGGTTGTCGACGCTGCGGCATCGGCGGGTTTCGAGCTGCGATCAACTTCCGAGGTGCGAACGGGGACCGGGCGGGCCGGGAGGCGCTCGAGGCGCTGCGAGGCCGGGTTCACCGGTCGCGGGTCCCTGGTCCACAGTTCGGCGACGCTGGAGACCGGGGCGGCCGGCCGTAAGCCAGGTGGCGAAGGCGAGGCCGCTGGCGAATACGGCGAGCGTCAGCACGAAGCCGCCAAAGATTGCGAACAAAGCTTTCATGCCGCGCTCCTTCGCCTCCCGGTTAAGGAAATGCGGGGGCGGGGAATCCGGTTCCAGGAAGAGCGTGGGGGCAGGGCACTTAAGGGCACTTATAAGGAGGACCCTCTCTCCGTCTCGGCTTCGCCGAGACACCTCTCCCGCTTTGCGGGGCGAGGAACCAAGGCCTCTTAGGCGGCTTTCAGTGCAGGCCGAATTCGCGCAGCAGTTCCTCGCGGTAGCGTACGAAGCGGCTTTCGCTGCGCTCGCGCGGGCGGGGCAGGTCGATGTCGATCAGCCGCGCCGCGCCGCCTTTCTCCTTGGGCAGGATCAGCACCCGGTCGGCAAGGTAGATCGCTTCCTCGAGGTCGTGTGTCACCATCACCATGGTGACGTTCTCCTCGCTCCAGATGCGCGCCAGTTCCTCCTGCATGCCGATCTTGGTCATCGCGTCGAGCGCGCCCAGCGGCTCGTCAAGCAGCAGGATTTCGGGCTGCACGGTCAGCGCGCGGGCAATGCCGACGCGCTGCGCCATGCCGCCCGACAGCTGCCTTGGAAACGCATCGCTGAATTCGGCGAGGCCGACGAGCGCGATATAGAAGCGCGCCCGTTCCTCGGCCTCGGCCTTCGGCACGCCGCGCACTTCGAGGCCGAAGGCGACATTGCCGAGCACGGTCAGCCAGGGCAGCAGGCGCGGCTCCTGGAAGATCACCGCACGCTCGGCACCGACGCCGTGCACCGGCTTGCCGTCGATGGCGACGCCGCCGCTGTCGGCAGCCTCCAGCCCGGCTAGGATGCGCAGCAGCGTGGTCTTGCCCGATCCGCTGGCGCCGACGATGACAAGGCACTCGCCCGAGCGGATGTCGAGGTTGAGGGTCCTCAGCACGGCAAGCGAACGCCCACTGATGCTGAACGATTTGGACAGGTCGCGTATGCTGACCTGACCGCCGCTTGTGCTGCTCATCGCGCTCGTCTCCCAACTGGTTGGTCGGTTGCCTTTGTCAGTTGGTCTTGGTTTCGCCCGGCCGGTAGAGGATGTCCGCTGCCCTCAGCTTACCCTTTGGCAGGCGGCCGTCGCGCTCGAGCACGCTGACCCAGAAGTCGATGTCGCGATCCGTCGCCTTTGCCCCCTGGCGCAGCCCGAAGCCGGTCCAGTAACGCGCCAGCTCGCCGTTTTCGCCGCGCTTGTCGAGGATGTTTGCCAGCACCTTGCGCGCTTCGTCGGGGTTCTGCAGCGACCAGTCTGAGGCGCGCGCCGATTGCTCGACGAAATTGCGGGCGGCGTCGGGATGCGCGGCGATGAAGTCGCGCCTGAGCACGACGAAGCCGCCCGCCAGCTCGCCCAGCACGTCGGTGTCGTTGAACACGCCACGCACACCGCCATTGTCGACCAGCGCCCCGGCAAATGTCGCCTGCCAATAGCCCAGCGCCGCGATGTCGACCTGGCGGGACCGCAAGGTCTGTTCGAGCTGCGGTCCGGGCACGACGACGAGATTGGCGGCGTCCGGCGACAGGCCGACGCTGTGCAGCGCCTCGCGCACGGTATAGTCGAGATGGGCGCCGAGCGTGTTGACGGCGATGGTCTTGCCGGCAATGTCGGCGATCGATTTGATCGGGCTGTCATCGAGCACGTAGAAGACGCTGCGCACCTTGCTGTTGATGCCGTTGCTCGGATAGACGGCGACGAAGTCGTTGCCGCCGGAGATCGAGTTGATCACGGCTGCGGTTGCAGCCGAGCCGATATCGACGCTGCCGGAGGCGAGCGCAAACAATGATTCCGGGCCGCCGCCGGAATAGCCGACATTCTCGACCTCGATACCGAGGCCTTTGAAATAGCCGAGCTCGCCGGCCAGCTCATGCGGAGAGATGCTGCCACGGCTGGCGAGGGAGCGGAACTTGACGGGTGCCGCTTCGGCAAAGGCGAAGCGCGGCAGGCCGGCGGCGAGAAGGCCGGCGGCGAAGGGCGCGCCGGCAAGCAGGGAACGGCGGGAGATTTTCATGGTCCGGGTCTTTCCTGATTTGAGTTCTGGCCTGGTTGAGATTGGTAAGCGCGGGTGGTCAGTCGACGGCATTGCTCCAGCGGCAGAGCCGCCGCTGCAGGCTGACCAGCGCCTGGTTGGCGATCAGGCCGAGGCCGGCGAGGATGACGATTGCCGCAAACATCAGCGGGATCTGGAAGTTGTACTGCGCGTTCATCACCTGAAAGCCGATGCCCTTGTTGGCGCCGATCATTTCGGAGGCGATCAGAAGGAGCAGCGCCGTGGTGGCGCTGAGCCTAAGCCCAACGAAGATCGACGGCACGGCGCCGGGCAGCACGACGCGACGGAAGACGGTGAGCTGCCTGGCACCATAGACGCGGGCCATCTCCAGCAGTTTCGGATCGACCTGCTTGACGCCGCCGATGGTGTTGAGCAGCAACGGGAACAGCGTCGCCCAGAAGATGACGAACACCTTGGAGGCTTCGCCGAGCCCAAGCAGCAGGATGAAGACGGGATAGAGCGCCAGCGCCGAGGTCTGGCGGAAGACCTGCAGGATGGGATCGAGCGCGGTCTCGACCGCCCGCACCTGGCCCATGAACAGGCCGAGCGGGATGGCGACCAGCACGGCGGCCGCGAAAGCGAGACCGGCGCGCTGCAGGCTGATGGCGATGTCGCCGAGCAGAGTGCCGCCGGCCAGCCCCTTCCAAAGTGCTGCGACAATCATGTCGATCGGCGGCAGCACGGCCGCGTTGACCCAGCCCGCGCTGCTCGACACTTGCCAGATTGCGAGGAAAGCGATGAGGACGCCGTAGCGCGACAGGAAGCGGATGCCCGCCCGGCCACCGAGGCGCAGGAAGTCCGTGCCGAGGCTTGTCGTGCTGTCAGGCGTGCCGAGGCTGGCGGCCTGTTCGATGTGCTGCAAGGTCATCGTCTTGCCTCCTGCTTGGAAAATATCGGGCTTCTCGGGATTATTCGGCGGCCAGCACCGCCGAGCGGGCGGCGGTCCAGGGGTTTTCCGGCCGCCTGAGGCCGAGGTTCTCGCGCAGTGTCCTGCCTTCATAGGCGGTGCGGAACAGACCGCGGCGCTGCAGTTCGGGGATCACCAGCTCGACGAAGTCGTCGAGCCCGCCGGGCAGCCAGGGCGGCAGGATGTTGAAGCCGTCGGCGGCTTCGTTGCCAAACCATTCCTCCAGCTGATCGGCGACCTGCGTGGCGCTGCCGATGACGGTATAATGGCCGCGGGCCGTTGCCACCCATTGGTAGAGCTGTCGGATGGTGAAGTTGTGCTCGTCGGCAATCTGGCGGATCAGCGCCTGGCGGCTCTTCATGCCTTCGGTCTCCTTGCTCGGCGGCAGCGGTCCATCGAGCGGATAGCCGGTGATGTCGAGCGTCTGGCCGGCCAGCCCATTGAGCAGGGCGACGCCGTCTTCGGGCAGGATGAGATCATTCAGTTGCTGGTACTTGGCACGCGCTTCTTCTTCGGTGCGGCCGACGAAGGGTGCCACGCCCGGCATGATCAGCACCTGCTCGGGATCGCGGCCGACGGCCGTCACGCGCGCCTTGATATCGCGATAGAATTCCTGCGCCGACGCCAGGTTCTGATGGGCGGTGAAGATGACTTCCGCCGAGTGGGCGGCGAGCTTGCGACCGTCTTCCGATTGCCCCGCCTGCACCACGACCGGGTGCCCCTGCACCGGGCGCGGCACGTTGAGCGGCCCTTTCACGCTGAAATGCGCGCCCTTGTGGTCGATGTCGTGGAGCTTGTCCTTGTCGTAGAAGCGCCCCGATTTCTTGTCGCGGATAAAGGCATCGTCCTCCCAGCTGTCCCACAGCGCCTTGACCGTCTCGACATGCTCATGCGCGCGGGCATAGCGCTCGGCGTGGGCAGGCTGCGTCTCGCGATTGAAGTTGCGCGCGGTTTCGTCGCCGGCCGAGGTGACGACGTTCCAGCCGGCGCGGCCATTCGACAGATGATCGAGCGAGGCGAATTTGCGGGCGAGCGTGTAGGGCTCCTCGTAGGTGGTCGAGGCGGTAGCGATGAAGCCGAGATGCGTGGTGAGCGGCGCCAGCGCTGCAAACAGCGTCACCGGCTCGAAGCCGGCGATCTTGGCATTGCCGCCTTCGCGGGCTCCGAGCCCGACCGTCAGATTGTCGGCGAGGAAATAGGCATCGAACAGGCCGCGCTCGGCGGTCAGGGCGAGCTGCTTGTGGAACTCGAAATTGGTGGCGCCGTCGGCCGGCGCCTCGGGGTGGCGCCAGGCGGCGATATGCTGTCCGCCGCCGGGCAGGAAAGCGCCCAGTTTGATTTGCCTGGATTTGGTGGATCTGGTCATCGCGGCGTGCTCCTGGACGGATCGGAAAGGGGATCTCGGGTCAGTGGTGCGTTCAGGCGGCAAGGCCGACGCCGTAGGGCACCCCGGTTACACGGCATGCCTCGGCGACCGCCTGCCGGGCGCGGGCGTGGATGGCTTCCGACACCAGCACGCCATTGGCAAAATCCTTGTCGGAGGCGTAGATCGCGGTCGGCACGGTCAGCGCCTCGAAGAAGCCGAACAGCGGCCGCAACTGGTGCTCGACGATCAGCGAATGGCGCTCGCCGCCGCCGGTCGCGGCGAGGATGACGGGCTTGCCCCTCAGCGATGACGGATCGAGCAGGTCGAAGAAATGCTTGAAAAGCCCGGTATAGCTGCCTTTGAAAGTCGGCGAGCCGGCCACCAGGATGTCGGCGCCCAGCAGCCGTTCGACGATGTTGCGCGCCGCCGGGTCGAGATCGCCGAGGCGCCTTGCCTGCGGCAGGGACGCGCCGAGATCCTCGATGTCGAAGACGGCCGAGGCCGCGCCGATGCTTTCGGCGGCCTGCCCGACAATGTGGCTGACGAACGCCTTGGTCTTCGATGGCCGGGTCAAGTTGCCCGACAGCCCCACCACGAGCTTTTTCGACATTCCTGGCTCCCTCTCAAGCGCTCTATTTCAAGATCTTGGGTCTAGCGATCTATTTTAAGTCTAGAGAGTTTGTAGAATTAAAAGAGCGAGAAAATTTCAAAAGCTGGGTGATGAGCGAACTGAGTTTGCGGCACATCGCCCGCAATTGGTTCATTCAACGCGCCGCAGCGCGTTGCAAGATCCGCCGCAGCGCCTTCAGCCGCGATGGCGCAGCGCGTCGGATAGAGCGCATAAACAGCCGGCCGGACATATCAGGCAAGTCGCCCTCGGGCGCTCCCGGCGAGACGTCGGGGAACCATGTGCCTGTGGTACAATCCCTCGACGGCCTAGCGGTCCTCGGGGAGGATGCAAGCAAGGCACAGGCCACGGCGCTGGAGTGGCTCCGCGGCTGCGGTGAATCAGGTCAATTTGATTTAAATCCGGCTGTGGATATTTGCTTTTGGCTAAATCGAGGCGGTCATCTTGCCGGCGGGCGGGCAACAGGGAGATGCCTATGACAAGCGACTTTGCCGCCGCACACCTGCACCTTGAACGAGCCTGCCACTATTTGAGCGGCGAGGACGAGACGAGCCGCACGGCTCGTGCGGCTCTGGATCTCCTGATCGATGCAATTGTCGCAGCGCAATACAAGCGGCCGGTGGGAGATGTTGTGGAGTTTCCAAGGTCGGCAAAGCTGGGGCAATCCGCAAGCGGGAACGGGTAATCCAACTAGCGGCGTCCCTTGTCCTGCCGGATTTACATGAACCAGGTGGCCACCAGGCCGATCGTCGCCGAGAAGATGGCGGCGGTCGTTGCCCAACCGAGTATGTTGGTGCTGCGGCTGTTCACCTGCTCCCCCATGATCCTGCGGCTGTTCGTCATCAGCATGATGAGCAGCAGCAAGGGCGGCGTCGAGAAGCCCTGAACGATGCCGGACCAGACCAGCGCCTTCATCGGATTGAAGCCGAGGAAGTTGAGGCCGGCGGCGATCGCCGTAAAAAATCCGATGGCGAGATAAAATTTGGGCGCTTCTCGAGCCCGGGCGTGCAGGCTGTTTTTCCAGCCGATGGCTTGTGCCACGTCATAGGCAGCGCCGGTGGTCATGACAGGAACCGCTAGGAAACCGACGCCGATCACGCCTGCGGCGAACAGAACGCTTGCGGCCTGGCCGGCGAGTGGGCGCAGCGCCTCCGCGGCTTGCGCGGCCGTGTCGATATCGTGATGCCCCGCCTTGTAGAGCGTCGCCCCGGTCGACAGGATGATGAAATACATGATGAGATTTGAAAACGTCATGCCGATGAGGATGTCCCGGCGCGAGCGGCGGAGTTCGCCGGCGGTGGCGCCCTTCCTTTGCCTGAGCGTCGTTCGCCCTTGGGCAATCTCCTCCTCGACCTCCTCATTGGACTGCCACGTATAGAGATAGGCGGACAGCGTCGTACCGATGATGGCGACCAGGATCGACAGGAACTCCCGGTTGAATTCGATCCTGGGAAGCAGCGTTCCGCGCAGCACCGCCGCGGCATCCGGCTTGGCCAGAATGGCGGCACCGACATAAGCGAGCAGCGCCAGCGCCAGCCAGCGAAAGATGTTGCGGATCAAAGTATAGGAGCCGAAGACCTGGAGGGCGAAGATGAGGGCGGCGACGAACAGCACGATCAGCGGAATGGGAAGCGGCACGAATATGTTGATCGCCGCCGCCATTCCACCAAGATCGGCCGCTGCCTCGATGGTGTTGCCGACGAGCACACCCAACAGCACCGACCAGAGCAGCCACCGCGGGTAGAAGTCCTTGATGACGTGGAACAATCCGCGCCCCGACACCTGGCCGAGCTTCGACGACAGGTAGACGACCGCGTACATCATCGGCAACGTCACCGGAGCCGTCCAGAGCAGGTCGGGTCCGAAACGGGCGCCGGCACTGGCATAGGTGCCTATTGCGGAACAATCGTCGTCGGCCGCCCCTGTTATCAGTCCGAGGCCGAGCGCTCGTCCTATGCCACCTTTGCCCTCCTTCGGTGGGATGGAATGATCGGAACCGGCCTGCCTCATTGCGACCGGACCGGGTTGCGAACGAAAGACGCGGCCTGCCATGCAATAATGGTAAGGATCGGTCGCGGCGCTGGTCTCATTTTGCTTCCTTCACAACTTGCCCAAACCCGGCGTGCCATGACTTGTTCCGCGACGACGGGACAGGGGTTTTGTCTCAGGCAAAAAAGTTCGGGTTGACCGCTTCCGAACGCGAAGCGACTATTCGTTCGAGGCGAAGATCGCAGGAGGAAATGCAATGGACGAGCCCGGTCAGTGGCGCCACATGTCGAGCGCGCCAAGGGACGGCAGCAGAATCCTTGTCACGGTTCGGCCGTCCGAACAGGGTCCGGCCGAGGTCGACATGGCTTACTGGGCCCGCGCCGATCAGTTCGGCAGCGAAGGCTGGCGCGCCTCCGACTCGTCTCCAGGACGCATCGTCGAATATGCCGAACCCGAACTGAAGTGCTGGATGCCGCTGCCGTCGGCCAATCTCAGCAAGGGATCGATGCCGAGCCCCTGGGAGGGCGAAGATGTGCCGCTGGTGGATGGCTCCGGGATATGAGCTAGCGGGAAGGGTAGTTTTGATCGCTGCCGGGACAGCGCCCCCCTCTGTCCTGCCGGACATCTCCCCCACAAGGGGGAGATTGGCCCTCATCGCGGCCTTCGCTAATCTCCGACGCTGCAAGAAGGGCGCGGCTATTGAAGCTGCCGATCTCCCCCCTTGAGGAGATGTCCGGCGGGGCAGAGGGGGGTGTGAAGGAATGCCAACGTCCGGGTTGGCCCGCCTCGTTAGAACAGGAATGCGGCCGTGGCGGGGTTCGGGCCGGTGCGGCCGTCGGGCGAATCCATGCCCCGGATAAGCTCGAGGTCCTTCGCTTCCAACTCGAAATCGAAGACCTCGAAATTGGCGGCGATGCGGTCCTGGTGGATCGACTTTGGAATGACGATCAGCCCTTCCTGAAGGTGCCACCTGACGATCGTCTGCGCCACCGACTTGCCGTGTTTCCTGGCGATGGTTTCAAGCGTCGGATTGCTCAACAGCCGGCCGCTGCCCAGCGGGCTCCAGCTCTCAATGCGGATGTTGTGCCTGTCGTGGAATTCACGTTTGTCACGCTGCTGGAAGCGGGGGTGGAGCTCGATCTGGTTGACGGTCGGCGTGACGCCGGTCTCGCCGATGATCCGTTCGAGGTGGTTCTGGTTGAAGTTCGAAACGCCGATCGACTTGATCCGGCCTGATTGCCTGAGTTCGATCAGCGTCTTCCAGGCCTCGACATATCTGTCCTGGCTGGGCACCGGCCAATGGATCAGGAACAGGTCGATCTGTTCGATGCCGAGCTTGCTCATCGTCTCGTCGAAGGCGCGCAAGGCGGCGTCGCGCTGATGTGCGCCGTTGCGCAGTTTCGAGGTGATGAACAACTCGCTTCTCGGCACGCCGGCCGAGCGGATCGCCTGCCCGACACCTTCCTCGTTCTGATAGCCTTCGGCGGTGTCGATCAGCCTGTAGCCGGCCTCGATTCCCCAGCGCACCACCTTGGCGGTGATGGCTGGATCGACCTGCCATACGCCGAGGCCGATTTGCGGAATGGCGGAGCCGTCGTTCAATCTGATCTGTTCAGGTCTATTCAGGGTAATCTGTTCAGGCATGTTCAGGTCCTTCTGCATCGTTCCGCCCGGCGCAGGCTCTATCTAGTCTGAATGGCCGCCAAAGCCAGTCGATATCAGGAGAATGTGAGGAGACGGACGTGAAGCGCTGATCCTCCGCTTCGGGCCGACAGCTCTCTGTGACCCACGGGCTCCAGGGAACTCAATGCAGGACGACCCCACTATCGCGGATTCTGTGGTATTCTGTGAACTATCCGAGGAGGCGACTGCGTTGACCAACAGCTTGGAAGCCGAAGGGGCAAGAGACTGGTCGCCCCTGCTGGTCGCGGCAGAACAAGGCGATGCGGAGGCGGTTCGATCGGAATTGGCGGCTGGCGCCGACATCAATCAGTCGGACGACGGCGGCTGGTCTGCACTTCACCTTTCAGCCCTCAATGACCGCACAGCTGTGGTGGAGGCGCTGATCGAAGACCCGGAAATCGACGTGAATTCCAGAAACAAGTGGAAGAGCACGCCCTTGAGCCTTGCGTCGGCCAAGGGACATTACGCGTGTATCTCTGTCCTCGTGAGACACCCCCAAATAGAGATCAACGCGCGAGCTGACTACTACGGCAGAACGGCTCTTATCGAGGCGGCGAAGAACGGGCATCTCGAAGTCGTCAAGTTGCTCGTGGTGAATGGCGCGGAAGTAAATCTGACCGACAAGACGGGGAGAAACAACGCGCTCATCGAGGCTATCAAGGGGCGGCACTACGAGATCGCGGAATACCTGCTGGATTCTGGGAAAGTGAGCTTTATCAACAAAGAGATGAGGCTAAACGCCCTGATCTGGGCTGGCAGCTGCCACAACCCTCAGCTTATCGAAAAGCTGGAAGCCGCGATCCACAGTTTCTTCGACGGCAAATAAGGGCCTCGCCCTTGCTGTCGCGGGGCGCGTCCGTATCTCCCGTCACGTCGACACGCTCGATGGCGCAAACGGCCCCGCGGCGCTTCACAAAAATTATTCAACCAAACGGTTGACTATCTCAAAGCGTGCGTCTATATTCAACTACATGGTTGAATTAGAGACACCCCAGATGGACGCGGTTTTTCACGCCCTTGGCGACGCCACCCGGCGGCACATGCTTCGCGATCTCGCCGATGGCGAGAAAACGGTAAGCCAGCTGGCGGAACCCTTCGTGATGTCGCTCGCGGCGGCCTCCAAGCACATCAAGGCGCTGGAGAACGCAGGGCTTATTCGTCGAGAGGTGAGGGGCCGCACGCATCTGTGCCGACTAGCCCCTGGACCGCTGGCCAGCGCCCATCAGTGGCTCAGCTTCTACGAGCGCTTCTGGACCGGTCGTCTCGATGTTCTCGAACGCCTTCTTCGCGAAGAGGACGCACGCAAAGCCCAGGATGAGTCCAGGAAATCGCCCAACCCGAAAGAAGGAGACGAGCAATGAACCAGATGAGAACCATCGACGCCTATGGCGAGCTGAGCGAGCCCGCCACGTTCACCATCCAGCGCCTCTTGCCCGGCCCCATCGAGCGCGTCTGGGCCTATCTCACCGAGAGTGACTTGCGCCGGCAATGGATGGCCGCGGGCCAGATGGAAATGAAGGCCGGCAGCTCGTTCGAGTTGGTCTGGCGTAACGACGAGCTGACGGACCCGCCTGGCCAGCGACCCGCGGGCTTTCCCGAAGAGCATCGGATGGCGGGCCGGATCACCGAACTCGATCCGCCGCGCAAGCTTTCCATCACCTGGGGAAACACCGGCGGCGTCTCCTTCTTGCTGGAGGCGAAGGGTAGCGATGTGCTGCTCACCGTCGTTCATCGCCGCCTGCCGGAACGTGCAATCCAGCTCAACATCACGGCCGGCTGGCACATACACCTCGACCTGCTGGCCGCCCGCCTGGCGGGCAAGACGCCGACCTCGTTCTGGGACGGCTGGAGCCGCCTGCGGGAAGAATACGACCGCCGCCTGCCGGCCTGATGTAACTCGCGGCGGCCATCCCTGAGGTCGCCGCCAGCAACACGAAGCAACGCTGAAACGATGAAACGTGCTTGCATCCCGCAAGCCTGATGGAGGAAGTCATGCGCAAATTGATCGCTGGAATGAAGATTTCCATCGACGGCAAGATGGAGGGGCCCGAGGGTTATGCCGATTGGGTCGACGCGTGGTCGGACGAATACGGCCTGACGCCGCAAATCGACGCTTGCCTGCTTGGCAGCGTCATGTATGCCGGCTACGAGCGCTACTGGAGCGCCATCCAGAACGAGCCCGACAAGCCGCTGCCGATGACCGGCAAATTGCCGAAGCCGGCCGAGCTCGAATGGGCCCGCTTCGCCGCGCAGACGCCGCATTATGTGCTGTCGAACACAATGACTTCGGCGGCCTGGCCAAAGACGCGCTTCGTGCGGAATTTCGAGGATATCGCTGCGCTGAAACAGCAGCCCGGCAAGGACATCTACCTTATGGGCGGCGCCCGAATTACCGCGAGCCTTATCGATGCCGGGCTGGTCGATGAACTCAGGCTGATCGTCTATCCGCTGCTCGCCGGTGACGGAAAGGCGCTGTTTGGAACGGCGAAGAATCGTCGTGGGCTCGAACTGCGCAAGGTCGAGCAGCTTTCGGACGGCCGCGTCGGGCTGGTCTACGGGATCGGCTAAAGCGCGTCGCGTTCGATCGGCCTCATGCGACGCGCTTTTTGCGCGGCATGCATTAGCGCCAAGGTCAGGCAACGACGCCGCGGCAGGCCCAGGCGACATTGGCAAAGGACCTCGGGCCGTCGGGCCGGCCGGCCTCATAGGCGTCGCGCATGGCGGCGTCGGTGCGCGCCCGCTCTTCCGGGTCGAGCGTGGCCACATACTTACCGAGCGGCCCTTCGCCGGCGGCAATCGGCGCCCAGTAATCATCGAAATTTTGGTAGTCCATGCGGATCATCAACTGGGTTTCCGTAACGTCGCGGAGACCCTGTTCGACAAAGGTCCGTTTCATTTCACCCGGCTGCATCATCGGCTGCGTGCAATAGCGGGCACGCAGCTGGCGTCCGCCTTCACTGAGCACCGCCACCGTGTCGATCATCATGCGCATCCCCGGCATGCCGCCGAGATGGTCCCATACCGTCGCCGCGACGACGCCGCCCGGCCGCACGACGCGGCGCATCTCGGCGACTGCCTTGCCGGCTTCCGGCACGAAATGGAGCACGAGCAGGGCTAGGGCACGGTCGAACGCGCCATCCTCAAAGGGCAGGGCGCAGGCATCCGCCTGACGGATTTTTATCCGCGGATCGGTGTTGCGCCGGATTGCCTCCTCGACGAAAACGGCCGAAAAGTCGATCGCCGCGACCTCACCGAGGTCAGCGGCCTTGACGAGCGCGAAGGTCAGACTGCCGGTGCCGCATCCGACGTCGAGGATCTTTTCGCCGTCCTTGAGGCCCGCGAAGCCGATGAACAGCGGCGCGAGCTTTTGGCTCCAGCGGCCCATGAGCTGCTCATAGCCGGCAGCATGGTGAACGTTGAAACTTGAAGTCATCGAAGCCTCCTCCCAAAGCCGTATGCTAGACTTCGGCAGCCGCTGACGAAAGCCACTTTTGGCGCGTGTTGGTTCGGCAGCCCGGAGCGCGCGAAGACATCGCCGGCCGGATTTGATGGCGCCGGCCAGCCAGCCTCCGTGGCCTCGACCACCTATTCGGCGGGCAACCCGCGGCGCTTCCATTCGCTGCGCGGCACCGGATCTCCGACACGGAAGGCGAAGGAAATGACTTTCGTCGCGTCCGGATCGACCTCGCAACGATAGCTCAAATCGTACCACTGCCCGTTGGCACGGAAGGCGGTCCTGGGAACTTGCATGATAGTGCCTTCCTTCAGCCTGAATGAACGCAAGAGGTCGGGAAAATAGGGGGGCGAGGCGCGGCGCAACTGTTCGCGCAATTCCGTGAGGCAGAGCTGACCGATCCGCACGGGGCGGGGTATATTACCCATTGCGCTTGTCGCTATCGGATCACCGGTTGCTGCTTCCGAGAACAACGTCTTGGCTTGCTGAAGCTTCAAGGGTTTTTGCTCCTTGGCGACGTTCGCTGGCTTGGGCTTAGGCGGCGCGGATACGCCAGGCGGCGGAGCCGAGACTTTGCCGCCGACCGCGGTCACGTCCGGCGCCTGTGCAAGGTCCTGTTTATTGGGATCTTGCGGCGCTGGCGGTTGTTCCGAACCATCCTCCGCACTGTTGCCGTCCAGAGACTTGCGAGGACCGGCGTCCTTCTCACCGAATTCGAAGACAGCTCTCTGCGCGGCGACCTCACGGCTCGTCGGCGTCTCGACCTTGGCTTCCGGCTGCTTTTCCGGCTTGGGCGGTTCAGCGGGGGACGGAGGTTTGGTTTTTTCCGGCGGTTTAGGGGGCGGCACAATATCCACTGCGATGGGCTGCTCCTTCTGCGGCTGCGGGGGCGACAGCGGCAGTGCGGACAAAAGAAGCGCGGCGGCGAGCAAATGCACGACCGCGGAGGCAGGCAAGGCCCACCCGAATACCCGGCGCTGATCCCTTATGTCGTCTCTCATTGTGACCGGTGTGTGGAATGAAATATTGGCGGCATCAAGCATCGATGCCGCCGGACGTCGAAATAACCCGTTGCGAATCGAAAGTCGGCGGCTGCAATACGGCGCGCCATCCAATCGTGTGGCGTCGGCGTCCGTGCAGGGGACCGGGCCAGCAGCGCATGCAGCAAGTCGTCATTTCAGGCGGCTAGCAGGCACGCCCTGCCGGCACGGTGTCGCCGGTTGAAATCACAGGGAAACCGATAGCCCGCCGTCAACCGCCAGCACGTGCCCGTTGACGTAAGCGGCAGCGTCGGAGGCGAGAAACACCACGGCTCCGCCGAGCTCCTCAGGCTGGGCCCAGCGGCCCGCGGGGGTTCGTGCCTCGACCCATTTGGTGAAGGCCTCGTCGCGCATAAGTGCGGTGTTGAGCTCGGTGGCGAAATAGCCGGGGGCGATCGCGTTGACGGTGATGCCGTGACGGCCCAGCTCAGCGGCAGTGGAGCGTGTCAGCCCGTGCAGGCCCGCCTTTGCCGCCACATAGGCGTGAATGGTGGGACGGCCAAGGATCGCTGCGACCGATCCGGTGTTTATTATGCGCCCGAACTTGTTTGGCAGCATCAGGCGCACCGCGTCGCGCATCATGCGGAAGCAAGCCGACAGATTGACGGCAACCACATGGTTGAAATCCTCGTCCTGCCATTCGACCAGCGGTTTCCGATGCTGGATGCCGGCGTTGTTGACCAGAATATCGAGGCGGCCGTGGCGTTCGACGATTCCTTCGAGCGACGCCCTTGAGATCGCCGCGTCGGTGACATCGAACGGCAGGGCTTCTGCACCGATCCTTTCGGCGGCCGCGGAAAGGGCGGCCATGTCGCGCGCATTGACGATCACCGTCGCGCCGTTTTCCGCAAGTGCCTTGGCCATGGCAAAACCAAGACCACGCGAGGCACCCGTGACCAATGCGACACGGCCCTTGAGCGAGAACAATTCCGGCATTGAGATCCCCTATGAAAAGGGCGGGAGTTTCCTCCCGCCCAAAAGCACTATTTGGCGACGCAAGTGTCGGCTGTCTCCGGAGTGCAGACATCGAGGCCCGTGTAGGTCGGGTCGGCCGGCGGAGCCTTGCCCTCCTTCATTTCCTTCAGCGCCATCATCGTCTTGTAGCCCATCTCGAACGGCCGCTGGCCGACCTGGCCAAGGGAGAAACCTTCCTTCATCTGGTCGATCTGTACCGGAAGCGTGTCGGCAACGACAAGGGCCAGGGCTTTCGAGGCGATCTTGTCCTTGTACGGTGCGACCGCGGCGCGGTTGGCATCGGGAATGAACTGCGGGAAGCCACCGGTTGGGACGAATGCGTCGAGGTTCGGGTTTTTCGCCATGATATCCTCGAACTGTTGCACCGAAAGCGGGAAATCATCGTTGGTGTAGAGCGGACAGCCTTCGATTTCGGTCCAGCCGTTCTGGCCCGTCAGCCGATCCCCGGGCGAGGCCGCCGATTTGGTGCCCGAAAGTGTATCGCGAATGCCCTGCATGCGCTCGTTGTGGTTGGCCGCCGCGGCGCCGCCGGACTGGATGCAGATCGTGCCGCCTTTGGGCTTGATCTGCATGACAAGCTTGGCGAGGTTCTCGCCGATCTCATAATTGTGCGTGCCGATATAGGCGACGCGCAGATCCTTGTTTTCGGGCAGGAGGTCGGAATCCCAGGTGAGGACCGGGATGCCGGCTTCCTTGGCGGCCTGCAGCGCAACCGCCATCGCCGCGGCGTTCGATGGCGACACGGCGATGCCGTCCACCTTCTTGGCCACGAGATCCTGTACGATCTGTACCTGCTCGTCGCCGCCGCCATGCTCGCCGGGGCCAATATACATGCACTCCACGGCGCCATTGGATTCGGCTTCGGCCTTCTTGCAGCCGTCGCGTGCCTGGTCGAAGAAAGGATTGTTCATGTTCTTCGGCACCAGGGCGAAGGTGTATTTCGCCTGGGCGCCGGAAACGGCGAGCACCATTGCGCCAAGCGCCACGGCGGCCGTCAGCAGATGTTTTTTCATGTGACGTTCTCCTCCTGGGTGTGATCCCGCAAGCCTCCCGCCGGCGGGTTTCTAGCGGCGTTTTTTGGGCATCAAGACTGCCAGCGACGCGGCGAGAATCGATTTGCCGCCGGTTTGCATGCCCAAAAGAACCGCAAGAACGATGAAGGCGCCGACGAAGGCACCCTGCCAGTTTGAATCGATGCCGGCCATCAGCAGCGCATTCCTGATCACCTCGAGGAAGGCCGAACCGATGATCGCACCGAAGGCCGTGCCGGCGCCGCCCATGAGGCTGGCGCCGCCAATGACTGTCGCGGCGATAACGCGCAGCTCGTAGCCTTGGCCCATGGCATTGATGGCCGAGCCGTTATAGCCGAGGAGCAGGAGCGAGGCGAGCGCGGCGGTGAAAGCCGAGAAGACATAGGCCTGGAATTTAATCCAGTTGACCGGAACGCCGGTGAGCCGTGCCGCCTCCTCATTGCCGCCGATGGCGAAGAGATGCCGGGCCCAGGCTGTGAAGTTGAATACGAAGCCGACAATCAGGGCCAAGATCACCATGGTCCAGAATTGTGACGACAGTTCTGGTATCCAATGCGGTGCCCAGTCGTTCGGACCATGCCGCGGCCATTTCCACTGACCGATTGCCTTCACGATCGGAGCATCGGGCCCGAACTGGTAGAGCATCTGGTTGGCCGAGAATACGACCGCCAGCGAGCGCGCGACGGACAGCATACCGAGGGTGACCACAAAGGACGGCATCCCGACATAGGCGACAAAGAATCCGTTGACCGCGCCACAGGCCAGACCGGAGAAAAGGCCCATGGCGAAGGCGACATACCAGGGATAATGCCAGGTGAGGAACAGGCCGGCGACGATGACCACGAGACCCATGACGGAGCCGACCGACAGATCGATACCGCCGGTGATGATGACGATCGTCATGCCGAGGGCCATGATGCCGAAAGGTGCGAAATTGCGCGTCACATTGGCGACGTTTTCAGAGGTGCCGAAGCTCGGCTCCATCGCAGTCATCAACATGACGAGCGCGATGAGCGCGATCGTCACCCAGAAGGGCTGACTTGAAATCACACGTTGGAGAACTGTTTTTTCCTTGGTCGGAACGAAATCCGACATGGCCGGCCGGCCATGTTCTTCGACTGAGCCCTGAACGCCAACTGACTCCTGAACACTATTCGCCACGGATGGCCCCCGTTATCAGTCCAGTGATTTCCTCGGGCGATGTTTTGTCGGCTGGCTTGTCGGCAACTTTCGAGCCCCGCCTGAGGACGATAATGCGATCTGCCACGGCGAACACGTCAGGCATTCGGTGACTGATCAGCATGACGCCGACTCCTTGTGCTTTGAGGCGTCGGATCAGTTCGAGTACTTCCGCCACCTGGCGCACGGAGATGGCGGCCGTTGGTTCGTCCATCAGCACCAGCTTAGCATTTGAAAGCCGGGTCCGCGCGATGGCGACCGCCTGGCGCTGCCCACCCGACATCTTCCTGACGAGGTCGCGCGGCCGGGTTTCCGATTTGAGTTCCTTGAACAGCGCTGCCGAGCGATCGATCATCGCCTGCTTGTCAAGAATCCTGATCGGCCAGAAGCCTTTCTTGATCTCGCGCCCCAGAAAGACGTTCTGCGCGGCCGTCAGATTATCGGCGAGCGCCAGGTCCTGATAAACAACTTCGATCCCCTTGGCGCGGGCCTGCACGGGCTGGTGGAAGTGGCACACCTCGCCCTCGACTACAATTTCGCCGTCGCTCGGAGGAAAA
Source organism: Mesorhizobium sp. M0633 (assembly GCF_040320645.1). Lineage (NCBI taxonomy): Bacteria > Pseudomonadati > Pseudomonadota > Alphaproteobacteria > Hyphomicrobiales > Phyllobacteriaceae > Mesorhizobium > Mesorhizobium sp. M0633. The sequence continues at coordinate 85,820 of NZ_JAMYQC010000002.1, read as the reverse complement.
TTCCCGGCCACAGTCTTGACTATCGTCGACTTGCCGGCCCCGTTGTCCCCCATCAGACCAACGACTTCGCCTCGCTCCACCTGGAAGCTGACGTCAGTCAGGGCCTGGATAGCCCCGAAATTCTTGGAGACGTGGCGAACCTCAAGCACCGGCATCGCGGTCCTCCCGGGACAACATTTATCGGTCTTGTCCCTGGTCAATGCACAGCAGCTAATCAGCGAAACGTATTCAACACAATCATTTATTAGGTCAGGCCTCCCGGCCGTAACGCGCCTCGTCCGAGTGTGACTTGTAGCTGCTGCAGAGCACCGAGGCGCTCGGCCGATCCTTACAACAGTCACCAGGCGATCCTCATGCTTGCGCCGGTTCATATCCGTTTCGGGTGAAATGAGTGGGCATTTTTCGAGCGGTGCCAACGCCTCGGGCATGGAGCGCGGCAGAACACGTCATTCAAACACACGAGGACAGTGGCCAAGCCTGTCCCTAGCGTGCGTCGGCCAGAGCGCACGTCAGGAGATGAACCCGCATTCGGGGGAGGCGAGGGTCAAGTGTTGAAAGTCCGCTCCTTAACGGCGCTGCACGAGAGGGATATTCGGTCATGAATTTCAAAGGTTTGATCAAGCGTGCCGAGACTGTGGAGAGAGCGTTCAAGGAGCTCGAAACCGATTTGGCGGATGCGTTTAGCGAATGTCTCAACGTGGACGATCAGTCGCCGTTGAACGACGTCACTGTTCCGGATGAGACTGTGTCGGATGAGAATCTCGCGGCAACGGATGACAGCTCGCAGCTCGAGGCCAATGCGGACGCCTTCGAGACCGCACGACGGCTGTCCCCCCATACGCAAACCCGGCTGGCTGCCTTAAGTGCGGTCGATGGGCTCTTTCACGACGCGCAGGAGTATCTGGGGGAGATCAATGCGAAACTGTCGGAGATCGCGACCTCGCATCATCTGACAGGCGAATTCCTAAAACTCCTCCACGGCGACATTCTTCGCGCCAACGAATTGGAGCTGGCAAATACCGGCCTGACCGCGCAGCAAAGAGTGCTGTCCGAACAGCTCCACGAAGCGACCAGAAAGCAGCGCGAGCGCGACAGCGCTATCGAGGCCCTGCAGCAGCACGAGGCGAGCCTGGTCGAGGACAAGGAAGCACTTCGCGGCGCGCTGGCGGCGGCAAGGCTGGAACTCGTCGTGGCAGGCAATGCGAGCGCAAAACGCGAAGCCGAGTTCGGCGAGCTTGTCAAAACGCTCTCGGCCAGAGCGGTCGAGGCCAACAGACGCTCGCGCGAGAACGAGATGCTGCGGGAAAAACATGTCAGCCTGTCGATCGACCTCGACAAGGCGCTGAAACGGGAGGCCGAGGCCCGGCACAGGCTGGACGAACTCTCGACTGTCCATGCCAATGACGCCGCGCAGGTTTCGGAACTGCTGGCCGCACTTGGCAAGAGCGAGAAAGAGGAGATGCGGCTGCAGAAATCGCTCGATATGGCGCAGGCAAAGCTATCGGAAATAACGGAAGCGGCCCGCCTCAGGGACGGTGACAGGGAAGCCGAGCTTTCACGCAGTGTCGCGGAGATGACCGGCTTGCGTTCTGAAATCGAGGACCTTCGATCGCGGCTGGAGGCCGCCTCCAACCAGAACAGCGAAGCCGCCAGCGAGATCGCCAGGCTCAAGGCCCAAGCGAGCGACGCGGTGGCCGAAAAGCAAATTGTCGAGCAAAAATTGTCCGCTCTCACGAAGGAGAGCGAAAACGACAAGATGAACCTTTCCGCAATCAGCGCGAATTTTTCGCAGCTTTCCCTGCAGCAGGCTTCCGAACAGATACAGTTCGACGTCCAGAGGCAGGAATGCGAGGATCTGCGAGCCGAAGTCGCGTCGCTTCAAGCCCGGGTCAAGGAACTGTTACCCTATGAGCGGCTCCACAAGGTCACCAACGCCAGACCGCGTGAAGACGGCGTGGTCGAGATCACCGCCGCGGTGGCGGAGAAGGCCCGCGCCAGCAGACGGCGCCTCCGCCTGCGTGCTGCATCCTAGCTCAGGCGGCGGCTGTCTGAATTTCGACTGGTGTGAAGCGGACATCCGTCAATGGATGGTGGGTCGAGCGTGAGGCTGGCCTTCCCGGCGCCGGCCTGCGATAGTGCACGCCGGGGAGGCGGAGGGGGCTGAGCATGCGGCTATTCACAAACCGGAACCACCTCCGTTGGAGGTTGGCCTTCATCGCAATCATGGTGCTTTTGCCGAAAGCGGCGTCGGCCGATACCATCCCACTAGACAGGATCGCCGCGGCCCTTGCGAAGCTCGAATTGCTTGCCGAAGGCGTCGTCGCGGATGGTAGCGTGCCCGGTCTGGCCATCGGCGTCGTGCACGGCGACGAGGTGATCTTCCTCAAGGGATTCGGACATCGCGAGGCCGGTAAGCCGGAGGCCGTCGACGCCGACACGGTCTTCCAGATCGCCTCGCTCTCCAAGCCGGTCTCCGCCACCGTCGTGGCGGCGCTGGTCAGCGACGGGATCGCTTCGTGGGATTCCAAGATCGCCGACCTCGATCCGGCTTTCCGGCTCGCCCAGCCCTATCCGACCAGCGAACTCACGGTCCGCGACCTGTTTGCGCACCGCAGCGGGCTTCCCGGCACCGCCGGCGACGACCTCGAGGACATCGGCTATGACCGCGCGGAGATCCTGCGCCGGCTGCGGTTCGTGTTGCCGTCATCGAGCTTTCGTGCCGGCTATTCCTACAGCAATTTCGGACTGACCGAGGGTGCCGTCGCGGCCGCGAAGCCGACGGGCAAATCATGGGAAGAGGTCGCCGAAGAGAAGCTCTACCGTCCGCTTGGAATGGCCTCGACCAGCTCCCGTCATTCGGACTTCATCAAGCACGCCAACCGCGCCGAGCTTCACGCCAAAATCGATGGCGCCTGGACCGCGAAAGTCCAGCGCTATCCGGATGCGCAGGCGCCAGCAGGCGGCGTCAGTTCCACCGCACGCGACCTCTCGCAATGGATGCGCCTTGTGCTCGGCAACGGGGTCTATGCCGGCAAGAGACTCATTGCCGCCGATGCGCTGGACCAGACACATATTCCCTTGACGGCTCGCGGCAAGAATCCCGTCTCCGGAGGCGAGGCCTTCTACGGCCTCGGCTGGAATATCGAATTCGGCCGGCACGGGCCGATCTGGGGTCACGCGGGCGCCTTCAGCGCCGGCGCACGCAGCCTGGTGATGCTCTTCCCCGAGGAGAAGCTTGGCATCGTCGTCGTCGCCAACGCCTTTCCGACAGGCGTGCCGGAGGGGCTGTCCGACAGCTTCGCCGATCTCGTTTTCGACGGAACGCTGGGGAAGGATAAGGTAAAGGCATGGAATAATATCTATGCGAGCATGTTCGGCCCGGTGATTGCGGCGGCCAAGGCCACCTATGCCGCGCCGCCCTCTCCAGCAAGTCCCGTCGAGCCGGCCAGGGCCTATGCAGGCCGTTACTTCAACGACTTCTTCGGCGAAGCTATTGTATCGGGCGAAGGAGACACTCTTGTCCTCAAGGTCGGGCCTGCCGGTGCGCGGTCCTATTCCCTGAAGCATTTCGACCGCGAGCTCTTCGTGACCTTCCCTGATGCCGAGATGCCGGACAGGCCCTCGGCCGTCAGCTTTGCGGTCGGCCCCGACGGCAAGGCGTCGGCCATGACCGTCGAATTTCTCGACGACAATCATCTCGGCACGCTGCGGCGCGTGGGAGATTAGAGCAATTCCAGGAAAGTGCGGAGCGGCTTTCCGTCCATAATTGCGTAAAAACAGATATTTGGAGCGGGTCAGCGACTATCAAAAGCTGAACCGCTTTAGGTCAAAATTCAATCAGCTGGCTGCCGCCAACAGCCGAGATGGTCAAAAAGCAGTCAAGCTTATTATGGTAGGAATCGCCGATAGCGGATTCGACAAATCATGCAAAGACCGACTAACGAGACCAGTCGGCTTTCGTCCCAAATTGGAGACCAGCAGGTGGCCTGGGTGCAGAATTGGGTCTGGCTAGTTAATTGGAACCCGCTGATCGATGAACTCGGTCACATGGCTGGCGAGGCCCTTGATGTCGGATTGCGTAGGATTCTCGAAGACGAGCTCAAAGAAACCGATACAGATGCATCTCCACAGCGATGGGCATCGTGCCATTTCGATGGTCCCCGACCGATTGCCGCTTTGTTCGGAATTGATCAAGGAACAGACATTTTACTCGTTCGGATCGAGGTGCCAGACAACCTTTCTGTACGCGCCGAGACAACACTTGATCTGATGAAGTCATACGCGTTTGTGGCGCCTGACTGATCGTCCGCAATGGGTCGAACCTGGTCGTTGAGTGTTTGGCTCGTTCTCAACTCAAAGACGCCGGGCCGTACTGAAGCAATTTGAAGCAATCGCCGCTGCCCGATGTCGCCTTCGTCAGGAAGGGTTTCGACCGGTCGAGCCATTCCTGGTGCGATCTGGCATCGGCTTCGATTTCATTGGCCGGTGCAAGCTTGACGAAGCCGCGCCCGTTGCTGAAAAGCCAGCACGCGCGGCCGAGAAACCGCCTGCTGCGCTGGCGCAGCAGATCGGCATCATAAAAGACGTCGAGCACCTCCCGCTTGATCTTCCGCTCCTTTTCGGGATTGGCGATCGCAACCTCGATCGGCTCGCCGCCGATCGCATCCTGCAGGTCCTTGTAATCCAGGGCGATCTGGGTAGTGGCATATTTGATGTCGCTCTCGTCCCGGACGATGTTGAACCATAGCATTGGGTTGAGCTCGTTGACGACGAACGATGCTTCGAAATCGCGTGACAGATTGAGAATATCGAACCCCTGAACATCGACGTCGCGCTCGACCAGAAGGATCTGCGAAACCTGCTTGGCGAGCGCCGTTCCGTGGGCGCTGACGGCGGCATTGTTTCCGCCGTGTTCCGGACTGACATAGGCGCCGCCATCATCCAGCAGCGCGTCGAATTCGCCGAGGGCCTCCACGACAGCGCTGCCGCGGGCAACACGCGCCGCCAGTTTGGCGAGAACCTGCTGGAGCTCCGCTTCGCGTTTGCGCTGGTCCTGATAATTCTGCTGGAAAAAGAAGATGAACAGGGACACGCCAATCCCGATCAGGATCACGCCCAGCTGCGAAAAGATATTGCGATAATATTCCAGCAGCTTTTCACGATGGCGTACGTCGTCACGCACACTGTGCGCCACGCGAAGATTGACGATCAGCGAAACGACCAGGAGCCCGGCACCGACCAGGATCAGACCGCCGATCAGCAGGTAGCCATGGCGTGAGTTGAAGTCCATTGCTTTGCCGCGCTCCCCGAAACCCCAGACGGGCGCAGACTAATACCATTCCGCTTCAATACACATACGTTTCCTAGGAACGCCGGCGACAGATCCCCGCTGGTCGGCCACTGTTCTTACAGCCAGGACTATGCTCGCCATCCGCCTCGTTTCGTGGCGGTCTTCTCGCGGCCGGAATTCAGGCCGCGTGCTTGGAACCAATGACGGGCGAGACTGTTCAGCTATGACTTTGATACGACGCCGACGTGCCCGGCCGGCTGGGCATGCGGCGATCTTGAGGAGTTCTCATCATGAAGATTTCGTCCAGATTTCGTTCAGTCGCAGTTGCCGTCATCGCTGCGGCGGCAGTTAGCTTTGCCAGCGTCGCGCATGCCGACAGCGGTACGATCCGCTTCGCCGTCTACAAGGCGGCCTTTTTCATCGGCGGCTCCGGAGGCGAGGGCACACTGACCTTCCATGGTCGCCGATATCCCATCTCGGTCGGCGGCATCTCGGGCGGCCTCGCCTTCGGCGCCTCCAAGACCTATTTCAAAGGTACCGTGCGCCACATACGCCGCGCCCGGGATGTGACGGGGGTGTACGGTGCAGCGGGCGGTGGCGGCGCGCTCGGCAAAGGAGCCCAGGTGATCGTCATGACAAATGACAAGGGCGCCCAACTCGAACTCACGGGCAGGCAGGTAGGCCTGCAAGTCAATGCCGATCTCAGCGGTATGAGCATCTCGCTGAAATAAGGACAGTCACTGCATTCGTTATTCCTTGGATGGGTCGGATTTGGCCGCTCCAAACCGCAGCCCATCCATCAGCAGCGACACCAATCGGCGCGAGCGGTCGCGCCAGTCCTTGGTGTCCGGGGCCGAATAGATGCCGCCCAACGCATGCAGCACGTCGGAGGCATCGACATCGCCGCGGATCGAGCCGTCGGCGACCGCGGCATCGATCAGCCGCCGCAAGGCGAGCGTCACCCTGCCCGAAACGTCGGAGAATAGGGTTGAGTTGGTCGTGAGCAGGATGCGCAGGCTTGTCGACAGCCCGCGCTTGGTGGCGATGTAGTCGACGAAGCGCTGCATCCATTGTTCGAGCGCCATGTCGGGCGCATGATCGCGGGCGAGTTCGTCGGCCGCCTGGCACAGTCCTTCCACTTCGCGCCGATAAACCACCTCGACCAGGTGCTCGCGGGTTGGGAAATGCCGGTAGAGCGTGCCGATGCCGACGCCGGCCTGGCGCGCAATCTCCTCCAGCGAGGCATCGACGCCTTGGGCGGCAAAGGCTTTTGCCGCGACCTCGACCAGCGCATCGCGGTTGCGCTGCGCGTCGGCGCGCAGCGGCTTTGCAACGGCGGCTTCGGTTTTGTCTCCAGAAATGACGGGCGGCTCCGCGGCCAATTTTTTCTCCAGTGTTGATCCGAAGCATAACCGAACAGGCAGGCCCCGTTTCAAGAACGCAGACGCTTCCACCTTCGTTACGTCTCCGACAAATATAATCGCAAGTAAATATAATCACAGGATCGAGTCTGGGCCGGCGTTCCGGCAGGCGGAGGCATCTTGCCCGCCTCCGGTGCACGGCCGGTGGATGACGTCCGGTGGATGACGACGGAGGATATTTCCTCGCGGCCGGCACTCGTCATCTGTTCGGCCGATGCCGTGGGGCAAAAATGAGCCCACGTTGAGCACGATCCCCTCAGGATCATTGGACTGTCCTGCCCCTACAGACAGTTCAGAGAGCACCACCGGCTTGGGCCGGTGGTGCTTTTTTGTCTCCAGGCATGACGGCCGGCTGCCCTGCCAATTTCCTCCAATTTTGATCATTTTCGATCCTGGGCTTGAACAGGGCGGAGCAGGCCCTTAGGTAATAAGCGGAGGCGCCTCCGATTGTGGAGTGCCTTTCTCATGTAATCACGGGATCGGGTATGTCACGTCTTTCGACCTCCCAAGCCGCAGCCCTCCCGGAGCTCGCGCCAAGTCGAACCGACCCCCTCTGCCCTGCCGGGCATCTCGCCCGCAAGGGGGGAGATTAGCTCACCCAGCCATAAGCTGATCTTGCCGCTCGCCGGCCGCGGGCACCAGATCATCCCCTCCCGCGTCAAGCAACCGGAGCCAGACGCCCCATGACAAGCAAAACCCGAACTCCAATCCAACTTCGAATCAACGGACATCGACATGAGCTGGAGGTCGAACCGCGCGTTACCCTGCTCGACGCCTTGCGCGACCATCTCGGCCTGACCGGCACCAAGAAGGGCTGCGACCAGGGCCAGTGCGGCGCCTGCACCGTTCATATCGACGGCCAGCGCGTGCTGGCCTGCCTGACGCTCGCCACTCAGGCTGAAAGCAGGGACATCACCACCATCGAAGGGCTTGCCGGGGAGGATGGCACGCTGCATGCGGTGCAGGCCGCCTTCCTCGAACAGGATGCCTTCCAGTGCGGCTATTGCACGCCGGGCCAGATCATGTCGGCGGTCGCCTGCATTCGCGAAGGCCATGCCGGCTCGGATGAGGAGATCCGCGAATACATGGCCGGCAATCTCTGCCGCTGCGGCGCCTATCCGCATATCGTCGCCGCCGTGCGCCAGGCGGCCGTGGAGGCCGCGTCATGAGGGACTTTTCATATCTCCGCGCCAGCTCCGTCGATGCAGCCCGTGAGGCAGCAGCACTTCCCGGCGCCATGCTTTTGGCCGGCGGCACGACGCTTGTCGATCTCGCGAAATGCGGCGTTGCCGAACCCGAGACCGTGGTCGACATCACCCATCTCAAGGGACTGGACACGATTGCCGTTGATGACCGGGGCGCCACGATCGGCGCGCTGGCCAGGATGAGCCGCGTCGCTGACCATGCCGATATCAAGAGCCGGTTCCCCGCCGTCTCGGAAGCATTGTGGCAGGCGGCGTCAGCGCAGCTGCGCAACATGGCGACGATCGGCGGCAATCTGATGCAGCGTACGCGCTGCCCCTATTTCCGCGATCCGGCGAATTTCCCCGCTTGCAACAAGCGCTGGCCCGGCAGCGGCTGCTCGGCGATCGGCGGGGTCACCCGCGGCCATGCCGTGCTCGGCACCAGCGAGGCCTGCGTCGCCACCTATCCCGGCGACCTGGCGGTTGCACTCGTCGCCTTCGACGCGATCGTCCATCTCGGCGACCGTCAGATCGCCGTCGATGATTTTTTCCTGTTGCCGGGCAGCACGCCCGAAAGGGAACATGCGATCGAGCCCGGCGAGATGATCACCGCGATCGGCATTCCCGCTTCGGCGGCCGCCCGCCGCTCGACCTATCTCAAGGTCCGCGACCGCCAGTCCTATGAATTCGCCGCGGCAAGTGCCGCCGTCGGCATCGAATTCGAGGCCGACGGAAGGACAATTCGCGATCTGCGCGTCGCGCTTGGCGGCGTCGCCACCAAGCCATGGCGCGCCCGTGCCGTCGAAGAGGCGTTGAACGGCAAGGTGCTCGAGCCGGAGGTCGTCAGGCAAGCCAGCCTGCTCGCCGTCGAGGGCGCCGTCGACCGTGGCGCCAACCACTACAAGATCGAACTGGCGCCGCGCGTCGTCGCCCGCGCCATCCTCAAAATGGGAGAAACGGCATGACCGTTCACGAGTTGAGAACAAGACCCGGCGATGCCAAACGCGGCGACGCTTCGGACGGTGCCGTCCTCGCCGATCAGGTTGGCGGCCGGCTGTCGCGCGTCGACGGCCCGGCCAAGATCACCGGTGCCGCCAAATACGCCGTCGAGCAGCAGCTCGAGGGGCTTACGCATGCGGTGCTGGTCGAGAGCACCATTGCCGCCGGCCGGGTGCGTTCGATCGACACGGCCGCGGCCAAGGCGTCGCCCGGCGCGCTGCTGGTGCTGACGCCCGACAATATCCTGCCGCTGAGAACCGCAACGGACTGGCTGGGTACGCCGCCGCCGGATGTCGCCTATTGCCCGCTGGCGCGCGACATCACCTTCAGCGGCCAGCATGTCGCGGCGGTGGTGGCCGAGACTTTCGAGCAGGCGGTCGCCGCCGCGGCGCTGGTCAAGATCGCCTATGACGAGGCGGCGGCGATCGTCGACCTCAGCGATCCAAAGGCCGGCGACGGCATCCCGGTCGATGCGATGACCAAGGAATGGGGCGAGGCGGAGACAGCGTTCGCCTCGGCTCCGGTCAGGATCTGCAACGCCTACAACACGCCGCGCGAATACCAGGCGCCGATAGAGCCGCATGGCCTGATCGCAAAGTGGCAGGGCGACCAGCTGACGGTCTGGGAGCCGAGCCAATGGCTCGACGGCATGGCGCGGACCTATGCCGAATGGTTCGGCGTGCCGTTCGAGAATGTACGACTGGTCTCGCCCTATATTGGTGGCGGCTTCGGCTCCAAGGCGTTTGCCTATGGCTACGGCGCTGTAGCGGCAGTCGCCGCGAAAATGCTGGGACGGCCGGTGAAGCTGGCGGTCACCAGGCCGCAGACCTTCACCGCCTATGGCGGACGGGCGGCGACGCGCCAGACCGTGGCGCTCGGCGCCAACGCGGAGGGCCAGATCCAGTCGATCGTGCATCGCGGCGTCAACGAGACCTCGGTCGACGGCATGTGGGTCGAGCCGCTCGGCTCGGTCACCTCGGTCATGTACGCGACGCCGAATTTCTCGTCGCGGCAGAACGTCGTGCGGGTCAACACGGTGGTGCCAGGGGCATTGCGCGCGCCGGGCGAGAACCCGAGCGCCTTCGGCATCGAAAGCGCCATCGACGAGCTCGCCTACGAGGTCGGTATCGACCCGCTGGAAATCCGTCTCAGGAACTATGCCGAGCAGGACCCGCATGCGAAGAAGCCGTGGTCGACACGGCAACTGCGTGAGGCCTTCGCGGCCGGCGCCGAAGCCTTTGGCTGGTCGAAGCGGAACCCCCGGCCGCGTTCGATGCGCGACGGCAACCAGTTGATCGGCTGGGGTGTCGCGGCAGGCACCTACCCGGTCCGGCGCGCCTATGGCGAGGCGGTCGTGCGCATTCTCGCCGACGGCTCGGTCGAGGTCGAAAGCTCATCGATCGACATGGGGCAGGGCACCTACACGATCCTGGCGCAGACCGCCGCCGAGGTGGTGGGCGTGCCGGCGGAAAACGTCGTCGTCAAGCTTGGCGATTCCCGCTATGCCCGTGCCGGCGTCACCGGCGGTTCGCGGCTGGCCGGGGTGATGACCGGCGCCGTCCACAAGGCGGCGAGTGCCGCGCTCGACCAGCTGATCGGGCTCGCCATCAGCGATCCGGCTTCGCCGTTCCATGCGCTGCAGGCCAACACGCTCGTCGTCGCCAATGGCCGCATCGCTTCACCGCGCGGCAACGGCCCTGAAGTTTCCATCGCCGAACTGCTCAGCAGCGTCGGGCGCGAGCATATCGAGGCGAAGGGCGACACCATGCCGGCCAATTCGACGGTCGAGGACCGCTACAAGAACTACACCACCATAGCCATGGCGCTGCCGCACACCGAGGGCGACTATTCCCGCCACAGCTGGTGCGCGCATTTCATCGAAGTCCGCGTCGACGAGGACTTTGGCACGGTTCGCGTCTCCCGCGTGGTGTCGGCGCTGGATTCGGGCCGGCTTTACAATCCCAAGCTCGCCGAAAGCCAATGGAAGGGCGGCATCATCATGGGCATCGGCCAGGCGCTGCTCGAGGAGGGCATCGTCGACCGCCGCCACGGCCGCATCGTCAACAACAACCTCGCCGACTATCTCATCGCCACCAATGCAGACATTCCCGACATCAAGGTGATCTCGGTCGGCATTCCCGATCCGCATTCCTCGGTGCTGGGCGGCAAGGGGGTCGGCGAACTGGGCATCGTCGGCGTGGCGCCGGCGATCGCCAACGCGGTATTCCACGCCACCGGGAAACGGGTGCGGGATCTGCCGATCACGCTGGAGAAGCTGATTTAGGCGGAGGCGGTAGAACTGCCAATCCCCTCTCGTGGGGGAGATGCCCGGCAGGGCAGAGGGGGGCGTGAAGGATCGCCGGCGTTCAGTTCAACTTGATGAGCTGAGAACCTCACGTCGGTGCGCGAACTGCTATTGCCTGATAGGCTGGAGGGAGAGCGCCCCCTCTGTCCTGCCGGACATCTCCCCCACGAGGGGGAGATCGGCAGCTTCAACGCCGCTCCTTTTTCAGGCTCACCACGACAGACTGAACGCGAGCTTGCCGAAATGCCGGCCGCCGGCCGCCATGTGGGCGTAGGCCTCGGTCGCCTGGTGCTGGCCGTAGACCGTGTCGATGACCGGATCGATACGGGCGGCGCCGATGGCGCGCGCCGCGTCGCGCAGGTCGGATACTGAACCGGTGTTGTTGCCCACCACCTTGAGTGCCTTGATGATGATCGGCAGCAGGTTCGTGGTGGCCTCGGCGCCGGTGACGAAGCCGATGGCGAACACCGTGCCGCCGGGCGCCGCGGCATTGATAGAGCGGCCGAAGGTCGCCGCGCCGCCGGTTTCGACGATCAGGTCGGCGCCGAGCCCGTCGGTCAATTCGAGCACCTTGGCGTCCCAGTCCGTTGTTTCGCGGTAGTTGATGAGGTGATCGGCACCCAAAGCCTTGGCGCGGGCCAGCTTTTCGTCCGACGACGAGGTGATGATGACCGTCGCGCCGGCTGCCTTGGCCAGCTGCAGGGTCAGGATCGAGACACCGCCGGTACCGAGCAGGACGACGACCGACCCCGGCCCGGCATCGGCGGCGCGAAGCGCATTCCACGCGGTGGTGCCGGCGATCGGCAGCGTCGCTGCCGCTTCGAAGGACAGATGCGCCGGCATCGGCACAACGGCATTGGCCGGCAGCGCGACATATTCGGCGAGCGAGCCGGGCAGTGTCAGCCCGCGCATCTCTCTGGTTTCATAAGGCCGCGGACGGCCGCCGATCCAGCGCGGTTTTGCATGGGCGATGACGCGGTCGTTGATGGCGAGCCTCGACACGCCCTCGCCGATGCCGACGATCTCGCCGGCGCCGTCGACGACGGGAATGAGCGGAAAGCTCGGGCCTGGATAGTTGCCGCTCGCTATCGCGACATCGACAAAATTGAGGCTTGCGGCGCGCAGGCGGATCAGCACTTCGCCGCGCTGCGGTTCAGGCGTGGGAACGGTGGCCGCGCGAAACGCGTCCAGTCTCGGGGCAGTCAGTTCGATCGCTTTCATGTCTCACTCCGGTTGATGGCCGATTGATGGGCCGGGATTGAGTGAAACTAGCTGCTGCGCTATTGGTATATAATCCTTGGCTTTTACATTTGAGCTCTGCGCCTGATGCAGCAATCGCACGAACCGGCAGCATTGGTCGAAATGGCCGCCTTCGCGGCGATCGCCGAAGCACGCTCCTTCACCAAGGCGGCTGCTCGCATCGGCCGCGACGCGACGATCCTGTCGCGGCGCCTTGCCTCGCTGGAAGAGCGGTTGGGCGTGCGCCTGCTGCACCGGACGACACGAAGCGTGTCGCTGACCGAGGCGGGTTCGGAATTTCTCGTCCGGGTCCGCACCATCCTGGCTGCGGTCGACGAGGCCGAGGCTGTCGCGTCGGCGCATGCCGGCGGCGGGCCGCGCGGCGTGCTGCGGCTGGCGCTGCCCGGCTCGTTCGGGCGCATGTGGATCGGCCCCCTGCTGCCGCAGTTTCTCACCGAATTTCCCGAAGTCCGTATCGAGGCCGAGTTCTCCAACCGTTTCGTCGATCTCGTCGCCGAGAATTTCGATGTCGCCGTGCGTCTCGGCGCACTGGAGGATTCGCGGCTGGTGGCGCGCAAAGTCGCGACACGGCGGCGGCTGCTGTGCGCCGCGCCGTCCTACCTCGCCCGCCGGGGCACGCCGACTGAACCTGAAGCACTGCTGGAACACAGTTGCCTGGGCTTCTCGGGTTTCCAGACCTTTCCGGCCTGGGAGATGACCGACAGCACGGGTCGCCGCGTCAGTATCGAGGTCTCCGGGCCGCTGGTCACCGACGACGCCGAGGTGCTGGTCGAAGCCGCCGTGCAAGGCGTCGGACTGATGATGAGCACGGATTGGCTGGTCGGACGCGAACTCGCCGACGGCCGGCTGGTGCCAGTGCTGGAGGACTGGACACTCGCCGATGAAGGCGCCGTCTATGTCGTCATGCCTTCGGCCAAGGGGCAAGCCGCCAAGACACGTGCCTTCGCCGACTGGATCGGCAAACGCTTTGCGCCGGTCCCGCCGTGGCGGAGGTGAGGGTGCTGATCTCCCCCCTTGAGGGGGAGATGTCGCCGAAGGCGACAGAGGGGGTTGCGGCGCATGGAGCGTCAGCGCCATCTCTCGTGGAGGAAGGCGTCGGCGATCTATGTGAGACGACCCCCTCTGGCCGCTTCGCGGCCATCTCCCCCTCGGAGGGGGGAGATTACGCGCTCAGCCGCCTCCGCCTCCACCACCCTGCTTGATGAAATGACCGAGCAGATCCATCGGCACCGGAAACACGACCGTCGACGAGCGCTCACCGGCGATGTCATGGAGAGCCTCGAAGTAGCGTAGCTGCATGGCCTGCGGTGCTTCGGCCAGCATCTTGCCGGCCTCGACGAGCTTTGCCGCCGCCTGCTGTTCGCCGTCGGCATTGATCACTTTCGCACGCCGCAGCCGTTCCGCCTCGGCCTGCTTGGCGATGGCGCGGACCATGTTCTCGTTGAGGTCGACATGCTTGATCTCGACATCGGAGACCTTGATGCCCCAGGCATCGGTGCGCTGGTCGAGAATCTCCTGGATATCGCTGTTGAGCTTGTCACGTTCGGCCAGCATTTCATCGAGCTCATGCTTGCCGAGCACCGAGCGCAACGTGGTCTGTGCCAGCTGGTTGGTGGCGGTCATGAAGTCTTCGACCTGGATCACCGCCCGCTCGGCGTCGACGATACGAAAATACAGCACCGCGTTGACCTTCACCGAGACGTTGTCGCGCGAGATCACGTCCTGCGGCGGCACGTCCTGGACCACCACTCGCAGATCGACCTTCACCATCTGCTGCACGAAGGGGATGAGGATGATAAGGCCGGGGCCCTTGACCCCGGTGAAGCGGCCGAGCGTGAAGACCACGCCGCGCTCATATTCCCGCAGGATGCGAATGGCCGCGGATAGGAACATGACCACGACGAGCGCTGCTGCCAGATAGGCCACATAACCGATGATCATTGCCTTGCTCCATCGCTTCTCACATTGCGGCGCCGTATCGTCAGCACCAGACCCCTGACATCAGCCACCTCGACGCTGTCGCCCACAGCAAGCGGTTCGTCGGCTTTTGCCCGCCAGCGCTCGCCCCGGGCGAGCACGTGGCCCTCGCTGCCCTGCCAGTCGAGGACCTCCGCCGGCAGCCCCTGCATGGCCTGTGCGCCAACACGCGGAACGTTCTTGCGGGCCGCCCACAGATAGCTGCCGGTCAGCAGCGCCAGGCCGAGCGTCAGGGCGGCGGCGGTGCCGATAACGGCCCACGACATCTCGAAGCCGGGCCCCTCGATCCTGAGCAGCATGGCTGCGCCCAGCAGAAACGCAGCCATGCCTCCCAGCCCAAGGACCACAGTCGGGTTCAAGGCTTCGACGACCAGGAAGATGATGCCAAGCAGCATCAAGGCAAGGCCGGCATAGCTGATCGGCAGGAGATTGAGCGCATAGAGTCCGAGCAGAAGGCAAATCGTGCCGATCACGCCGGGCGCGACCGCGCCCGGGCTCGTGAATTCGAAGACGAGGCCATAGACGCCGACCAGCATCAGGATGACGGCGATGTTTGGGTCCGTGATGACGGCGAGAAGCTGGATGAGCCAGCCTGGCTCGAGCGTTTCGACCGGCAGCCCTTTCGTCGCCAATGCCTCTTTCTTGCCGGCGATCTCGACGGTCCGGCCGTCGGCCAGTTGAAGCAGTTCGGTGGTGTCGCGGGCGACGAAATCGATGACATGCTGCTGCAGCGCCGCGCCGGCCGACAGGCTGGCCGCCTCGCGCACGGCCTTTTCTCCCCATTCGGCATTGCGCCCGCGCAATTCAGCCAGGCTGCGGATCAGGGCAACGGCATCGTTCGTCGCCTTGGCGATCATCGCATCGCCCGCGGGTGCGTTCTTCTTGTCCTTGTCCGCCTCGGGGCCATCGTTCTTGCCGCCGGGAAACGATGGCAGCGGCCCGCCCATCTCGATCGGCGTTGCCGCGCCCAGATTGGTGCCGGGCGCCATCGCCGCCAGATGGGTGGCGTAGAGGATGTAGGTTCCGGCGCTCGCCGCGTGCCCGCCGGCGGGCGCGACATAGCCGATGACGGGAACCGGCGAGGCGAGAATGCCGGCGATCATCTCGCGCATGCTGGTGACCAGCCCGCCGGGCGTGTCCATCTGCAGGATGAGAGCCTGGGCGTTTCGGTCCGCGGCCACCGCCAGCGCTTCCTCGAGCTGCCTGGCACTCGCCGGACCGATGGCGCCGTCTATCTCGACGCGCAACACAATTTTCTCCCGGCCGTCCGCCTCTCCGGTTGCGGAAGAGGGACAAACGGCCGCAACAGCCACGAAAGCCGCGGCAAGCAGGACCACACGCGCGAGTTTCACGCTCAAAGCTCCACATCTAGGAATATGGGCTGGATTTTGCCGAAATCCATGATGCTTCGCGGCGGGTGACGCATCGCACGGTCCTGCTGGGCGTCGGCCTGCTCAGCGGCGGCTACGGCACCGAGAAGCTCCGCCAATCGGGCACGTTCCGCGGCTGTGCAGACCCGACGGCATGTTGCGCCATATAGACGAGGTCGGCGGCCGCACCCGACGGCGGCGGGGCCGCCGCTAAGTCCAGTCGATTTCCCCGTGATCGGTTCTTGTCGTTATCGCTCCGGCCGGCAGCCGATCACAAAACGCGACGACGTTCAGGCAGTCATATCGCGCGCCGGGCACGATCAGACCGTCATAATCGAGGAAATGCGCGGCCTCGCCGATGTCTTGCGACCTCGGATATTCGGCGTCCTTTTCCTGATACGAAAGCTGCCCGTAGCGCGAGGTGTCGAGGCCAAGGATCTGCAAGGCTGCCAGGTCGAGCAGTCTGAGCGTCCGGTCCAAAGCAAGATCGATCTCGAAGAGATGGTATCTGACACGCGAAGGGACCACTGGCTGCCCCCGCGTCAGGTGGAATCTCATCTCGCTCAAGGCACCTTCGCGCTCTTGCGAGGTGTAGAGCACGTCGAATGTTCCATCGTCCCAACGGCCACCGGAGCTCGAGCACTGGATCGGGCTGCGGCCCTGGCGCACCACACGCCAAACCGTTCCGGAGTATTCGACCGGAACTATTGCCTCGATAGCGTCGATGAGCCGGCTATCGCGTCGTTTCCGCCTGGCGATCGCCAACTAGAGAAAGACCTCGTTCTCAAGCCGATCGATGACTTTGAGCACGTCGAGAGCACGGTCGTCGTGAATGAGATCGATTGCTCTTTCGCCGTTCAATTGCGGGTGGCGAGCGTAAAGCCAGGTGCGGATATCGCTTGGCTCGTAGAATTCCTGCAGTCGGCCGACGATATAGTGCAGGTCCGATAGAATGAGCTCGCTGCGCGGCTGGGGCTTGATGTCGCCGGCCTTCCACCTCGAAACCGTGGCCTTGGACACGTCGGTGATGTTTGCAATATCGGTTCCCTTGAGACCGCCAAACGTGCCCAATTCGTCCAGGAATCTGGGAACCGCCCGCAACGCCGTAGCCATGTTTTCTCTCCGGCTTCCAAGCCAGCTTCGCCCATGCGTGTCAGCCTGACACTTTGACTGCATTGGCGCATTTCGGTTTCACAAATGGAAAATATGAAACAGAGATGCAAATGTCAATTGCCGCTTCGGTTCGAGGGGCCTCCAGTGCCTGGTCGCTCAGGCCTGAAGCAGCGCCTGCTCTTCCGCGCTCAGATGGCGTGCCTTGCCCTTGGCAAGGTCGCCGAGCCGCAGCGAGCCGATCGCGACCCGCACCAGGCGCAGCACCTCGATATCGTGGGCGGCGAGCAGCCGGCGGATATGGCGGTTGCGGCCCTCGTCGAGCACGATCTCCAGCCAGGCGGTGCTGGTGCCGCCGCGCAGCAGCTCGATGGACTTGGCCGTCAGCAATTCGCCGTCGACTGTCGCGCCGGCGCGCAACCGCGCCAGCATGGCCTCGTCGGGCAGCGCGCCGATCTGCACGTGATAGGTCTTGGCGACATGCGAGGCGGGATCGAGCAGGCGCTGCGCGAAGCGCGTGTCGTTGGTCATCAACAGCAGGCCTTCGCTTGCCTTGTCGAGGCGGCCGACGGGCGAGACGAAAGGCAGGTCGAGGCCTGCCAGGCAATCATAGACGGTGCCGCGGTCCTGCGGGTCGTCGCGAGTGGTGACCAGCCCGCGCGGCTTGTTGAGCATCAGATAGACCTTGCGCTCGGCGGCGACGCGGCGGCCGTCGACCTCGATGCGATCGCGGCCTGGATCGACGCGCATCGAGCTGTTGCGCACGATCTTGCCGGCAACCCGCACGCGCCCCTCAGCAACCAGAAGCTCGGCCTGCTTGCGCGAGCACAGGCCAAGCTTCGACAGCGCGCGACAGAGGCTGACGCCGGGAGGCTGGGCCCCGGGGGCAGGGCGTTGCCGGGCAATGTTCGGTCGCGGCGACATGATGTTGCCTGTGGATTCTTGTATACGAGCATCCCACTATAGCCGGCCGCCGGCTATGTCCACGGAAGGGAACTGCATATCGTTTGCGTCGCGCGCAGCGGCTGCGAGGACTTGCATGAAAACAGCCATTCGCCTTTGCCTGCTGCTCGCCTTCCTGCCGACATCGCCGGCGCATGCCGGCTGGCAGGCGGTCGAGAAGGTCGAGACCTATGCCATCTCAGGGCAATCCGGGCCGGAGCTCTACGCCTCGATCGGCGGGCGCGGGCCGCTGCTCGGCGAACGCCGCGTCATCGCGCATACCAATTTCAAGCTGACCTGGGTGAGGGACTACCAGCCGCAAGGCGACGCCTGCGTGCTGGTGTCGGCGCAGCCGAAGCTGATCATCACCTACACCTTGCCGAAGCCGGCCGCGCGGCTGCCGGGCGCAATCCACAAGAACTGGGAGGTTTTCGCAGCTGGCCTCGCCGCCCACGAGAAGGTGCACGGCGCCAGCATCGTCGACATGGTGCACAAGATCGAGGCGGCCACCATTGGCCTGACCGTCGCCGATGACCGTGGCTGCAGCAAGATCAGGATCGAAGTGACGAGACGGCTCGCCGGAATCTCGCAGGCACAACGGCAGGCGAGCCGCGATTTCGACCGGGTCGAATTCGGCCCGGGCGGCAAGTTGCGGCAGCTTGTGTTCACGCTGATGACCGGCGGATGATGCTGCAGGGCTGCGGGGGCGCAGGGTACCACCTTTGCGGCCCTCACGCCTGCTCGGTCGGATAGAGCGTCAGGATGTTGACGTTGACCCGTGGCGGCTGGCTCACCGCATACAGGATGGCGGCGGCGATGTCCTCGCTTTCCAGCTGCTCCATGTCGCCCAGCCTTTGCTCGACCGCCTGGCGCACATCGGCGCGCATATTCTGGGTGAACTCGGTCTTGACGGCGCCAGGCTCGATGCAGGTGACGCGGATGCCATCCTTGCCGATCTCGCGGCGCAGCGATTCCGCCATCGCGCTCACCGCGTGCTTGGTGCCGGAATAGACCACCGAAGGGTGGATGTAACGGCCGGTGCCGGACGAGACCACGACGATGTGGCCGGCGCCTTGCCGCTGCATCGACGGCAGTGCCGCATGGATCGGATAAAGCAGGCCCAGGATGTTGACGTCGACCATCCGGCGGTATTCTTCCGGCGTCGTGTTGCGGAACGGCGCGGCGACGCCGACGCCGGCAACCGCAAGCAGCATGTCGAGCCGGCCGTACTCCCGCAGGACGCGTTCGACCATGGCCGCGGCTTGCGCTTCGTCGGTCACGTCGGCCGCAATCGGCAGCGCCGCGCTGCCGGTCTCACGGATCCGCCTCGCCAGGTCGTCTAGGCGCTCGGCGCGCCGCGCGGCAATCACCAGCGTGGCGCCCTCGGCCGCCAGCGCCAAGGCGGTGGCCTCGCCGATGCCGGAAGAGGCGCCCGTCACTAAGGCGATCTTGCCGCTCAGTTTTCCTGTGTGCATGTTTTCTCTCCTGACGCTTTGGACACGCCGTGAAGCTAGGGCGCAGGCTTTCGGGCAACAATGCTGATCGAAAACCGAATCCACTGTTGGAGTTCCTGGGCGCAATACGCGGCAGCGCCCGTTTCTCGCAGAGTACCGCAAGGCATGCGGGACAGTGCCCGCCGGCAAGCCCATGTGCGCGCAATTTCCTTTGAGCTGACGAGCGGGCCTTGACGTGACTGGAGCTGTTGCGTCTTGATACGGGGGCTGCGGGGCTTCGCATGAAAACAGCTGATCGACTACGTCTGCGGGTGGCTTGTTTGCATGCGACGCGCTTGCATGCACTCTCGCGACCGAGCGCAAGATGAAGGTCCTCGTCGTCTATTGCCATCCCTGCACCGACAGCTTCAACGGCGCCGTGCGCGACACGGTGCTGGAGACGCTTGCCGAAAGCGGCCATCAGGTCCACCTGCTCGACCTCTATGCGACCGGCTTCGATCCAGTCATGCGCACGCGGGAATGGCGCGGTTACCACGACAAGGCGGCGAACCTGCAACCGGTGCACGAACATGCGCAGGAGCTGCTCTGGGCGGAGGCGGTCGTCTTCATCTATCCGACCTGGTGGTATGGCCTGCCGGCGATGCTGAAAGGCTGGCTGGAGCGTGTGCTGGTACCAGGCTTCGCTTTCGAGATGCCGACGGCACGACGCGGCCCGCGGCCCAAATTGCGGCACATACGCCGGGTGATGGCAATGACCACATGTGGCGCCACGCCGCTGATGTCGTGGATCATGGGACAGCCCGGCCGGCGGACCCTGCTGCGCGGCTTCCGCTCCGTCTGCCATCCGCTGTGCCGGACCAAATTCCTGGCGCTCTACCGGATGGACAGCGTCTCGGCCGCCGGACGCCAGGCGCATCTGCAGCGGGTCAGAAAAGCGGTTGCCGGCCTTGGTCGCGCTGATGCGGTCGCCGCCACAGTGCCTGGCTGATTTGGACCAGGCGAGCCGCCGCTGTCTCCGCCGAATGTCACGGGCGGGTGTCGGTTTGGCAAAGGTCAAAAAAATCAAGTCTCACCTTGACCCAAGAATGGTTGCAGTGTTGGGTTGCAAAGATCAAGGCCTTCTTGATCAAGCGCACTGCGATGCAAATAAACGACATGATCCGTGAGCCGATGATTCGAAAATGGCATAGGTCTTTTTGTCGGTCGCTGCTGCGTGGGCTCGTGGTCTTGTTTGCCCTGAGCGGCCCAGCTTTGGCTGCCAGCAGCGATTGTGTCGGGGACGACGAGGCCGATGCGGCTCGGCGAATTGCCGCTTGTACACTCATGATAGAGGATGTGACGGAGCCCGCCAGCAGCCGTTTGACGGCCTATTTCAAGCGCGGCGTCGCCTGGGCGAGGCTGAATGATTATGATCGCGCCATTGCCGATTTCGATAAGGCGATCAGCCTCGATCCGGAAGATGCCAGTGCTTATTACTACCGAGGCATCACCTGGGCACTCAAGAGCGACGCTGATCGCGCTATCGCCGATTTCGACCAGGCGATCAGCCTCGACCCGAAGAGCGATGCATACCGCATCCGAGGCTCTGCCTGGCTCGACAAAGGCGACAACGACCGAGCTATTGTCGACTACGATCAGGCCATCACCCTCGAGCCCCGGAATGCCGGAGCTTATGGCGACCGGGGCCTGGCCTGGGCACGCAAGGGCGACAACGACCGCGCTATCGCCGATTTCGGCCAAGCGATCAGCCTCGATCCCCGCGATGGCCGAACTTATAACAACCGAGGTCTCGTGTGGAAAAGGAAGCGGGACTACGACCGTGCCATCGCCGATTATGACCAGGCGATCAGCCTCGATCCGAAGGAAGCCAGCGCCTACGACAATCGGGGCATGGCCTGGCTACTCAAGGGCGACTATGACCATGCCATTTCCGATTTCGGACAGGCGATCAGCCTCGATCCGAATGTCGCCGGAGTCCATCATCATCGAGGCATGGCCTGGTCACTCAGAGGCGATTCTGATTACGCCATTGCCGACTACGACCAGGAAATCAGCCTCAATCCGAAGAACGCCCGTGCCTACCTCGATAGAGGCCTGACTTGGACAATCAAAGGCGATTACAATCGTGCGATCGCCGACTACGACCAAGCGATAAGCCTCGACCCGAAAGACGCCAGTGCCTATGGCAATCGAAGCCGGGCCTGGAAATATAAGGGCGACTACGACCGCGCCATCGCCGACGCCGACCAGGCGATCAGTCTCGATCCGGAACGCGCCAGTGCCTTCTACAACAGAGGCAACGTTTGGGCTGACAAAGGCGACTATGACCGCGCCATCGCCGACTTTGACCAGGCGATCGGCCTCGATTCGAAAGACCCCAATGCCTACGACGATCGAGGTACGGCTTGGGCACACAAAGGCGATGACGACCGCGCGATTGCCGACTTCGATCAGGCAATCCTGCTCGACCCGAAACACGCCAGTGCCTACAGGAAGCGCGGCTGGATATGGGACAAGAATGGCGAATACGACCGCGCCCTCGAGGACTATGGCAAAGCAATTGGGCTCGATCCGAAATATGCCCATGCTTATCTCAGCAGAGGTCTCGTCTGGTCAATAAAAGGCGAATACGTACGTGCAACGGCAGATTACGACCAGGCGATCAGCCTCGATCCGACGATTGTCTACGCCTATTTGGGCCGGGGTATCGTCCATTTCTACTCCGGTGCCATGGAGAAAGCCCAAGCCGATTTCGCGCAAGCCGCCACAGTCAAACCAGAGGATGCGTATGTTGCGATCTGGCTCGATTTTGCCGAGCGTCGCAATGGCGCAACAGGGCATTTGCAGGAAGCGACCAAGAAGCTCGACATGACGCGATGGCCGGCGCCGGCTGTTCGAATGCTGCTTGGCGAGCAGACTCTCGCCGCGACAATTGCAGAAGCCGACGACCCTGATGCGATAAAGAAACGCGGAAACCTGTGCGAGACAAATATGTTCAGCGCCGAGCTGAGCCGACTGCAGGGGCACAGCGATGAAGCTTTGCGGCTCTATCGGCTCGCCGCCAGCGATTGCCCCAAAAACTCCTACGAATTTGTTGCCGCCAACGCAGCCCTGCGCGAGCTGTCGCCTTAGCTGCCGCCGCTACGGACTTCCCCGCCTTCGGTGAGATTTCGTTGCTCAACACAGTCTTCGCGCGTTGACTCTATTCCCCATTTCTGGAAATCTGGAAACATGGATAAGACGCTCGCCCTTTCGGCGCTTGCCGCGCTCGGCCAGGAGACCCGGCTGGACGTTTTTCGCCTTTTGGTGCGGGCCGGCGCCGAGGGCGTGGCTGCGGGCGAGATCGCCTCACGGCTCGCCGCGTTCCCGAATACGATGTCGGCCCATCTCAAGATACTATCGCATGCCGGCCTGGTGCGGACCGAACGAGAGGGCCGCAGCGTGCGCTACTTCGCCGACATGACCAGGTTTCGCGATCTGCTGGCCTATCTCATGGAGGATTGCTGCAATGGCGCGCCGGAACTTTGCCAGCCTGTCATCCAGGCTGTGACCTGCAACTGCTAGCTAGATGAGCTCCGGCAATCTTCCCCGCCGCCTTGTTGCCGAGGCCCTCGGCACAGCTCTGCTGGTCGCCACCGTGGTCGGTTCCGGCATCATGGCTGACAGGCTGAGCAATGATGTCGCCGTCTCCCTGCTCGGCAACACCATGCCGACCGGGGCGATCCTGGTCGTGCTCATCACCATATTCGGGCCGATATCCGGAGCGCACTTCAACCCGGCGGTGACGCTGGTATTCGCGCTTCGACGCGAGATCGAAACGAACGCAGCGCTGGCTTACGTCGCCGCCCAGATTGCCGGCGGCATCGCTGGAACGTTGCTCGCGCATGCGATGTTCGAACTGCCGATCCTGCAAGTGTCGGCGACGGTGCGGACCGGAAGCGGGCAATGGATTGCGGAGCTGGTCGCCGCCTTCGGGCTGGTTTTCACCATCCTCGCCGGCCTGCGTTCCCGTCCGGATTCGATCCCCTGGCTGGTCGGGCTCTATGTCACCGCCGCCTACTGGTTCACCGCATCGACATCCTTCGCCAATCCGGCCGTCGCCATCGCCCGTGCGTTCTCCAACACTTTTGCCGGGATCCGCCCCGCCGATCTGCCGGGCTTCATCGGCGCCGAACTTTTGGGCGCGTTGCTCGCCATGGCATTGGCAGGGTGGCTGATCGTCCAACCGAAACCAGCCGGACAGATGAAAGCTGCGCAATGACCATCACCATCTATCACAACCCCGATTGCGGCACCTCGCGCAACACGCTGGCCATGATCAGGCAGTCCGGCGAGGAGCCTGAGGTGGTCGAATATCTGAAAAATCCGCCGTCGCGCGAAAAGCTCGTCGAGCTGATCGCAGCGATGGGCATGACGCCGCGCCAATTGCTGCGCGAAAAGGGCACGCCCTATGCCGAACTTGGCCTGGGCGACCCGAAGTGGAGCGACGACGAGATCCTCGATTTCATGCTGGCGCATCCGATCCTGATCAACCGGCCGATCGTGGTGACGCCGCTCGGCACCATGCTCGCCCGACCCTCCGAAGCGGTGCTCGATATCCTGCCCAATCCGGATATCGGCCCGTTCACCAAGGAGGACGGCGAGGTCGTCATCGACGCCAGCGGCAAGCGCGTCGGCTAGATATCGTCTTATTTCGATCTTTGTCGAAATTCTCTTGACGTGCAGCGATTCTGGAAATAGCTTATTTCCATGAAACTCGAAAAAGCAGCCTCGCAACTTGAAGCCCTCGGCAGCCCGACGCGGTTGCAGCTCTATCGGACGCTGGTGCGGGCGGGCGATGAGGGGCTGCCGGTCGGGCGTATCCAGGACAGATTGGGCATCGCTGCCTCGACGCTGTCGCATCACCTCAAGCGGCTGGTCGACACCGGCCTGGTGACACAGGAGCGCCAGGCGACCACGCTGATCTGCCGGGCCAACTATCCCGCCATGAACGGGCTCATCGGATACCTCGCAGACGAATGCTGCGCCGACGCCACCTGTGCGCCGGCATCGGCGGAAGCGGCCGCCAAAACGGCGGCATGATTTTTTTTGCCATTATAATTCGAAATTACCGGAAGGATAGAAGATATGGAGATGATCGAAAAGCTCCCCGTTGCGGTGATCGGCGCCGGGCCGGTCGGTCTGGCGGCAGCGGTCCACCTGATCGCGCGGGGCATTCCTGTCAAAGTCTACGAAGCCGGCAATGCGGTTGCATCCAATCTCAGGGATTGGGGCCATGTCCGTGTGTTCACGCCCTGGCGCTATTGCGTCGATCAGGCGGCCAGAAACCTGCTCGAGGCGCATGGCTGGCGGATGCCTGAGCCCGAGGCATTCCCAACCGCGGACGACCTCGTCGCGGATTATCTCGAGCCGCTGGCAAAGCTTCCGCAATTGTCGCCGTCGATCGAAACCGGCGCCCGCGTCGTCGGCATTTCGCGCTGGGGCGCCGACAAGGTGCTGAGCAAGGGACGCGAGAACCGGCCGTTCATGCTGGCGGTCGAGACTGCCGATGGTACAAGACGCGACAGCGCACGTGCCGTCATCGATGCTTCGGGAACCTGGCAGATGCCGAACCCGCTCGGCGCCGGCGGAATTCATGCCGAAGGCGAAGCCGAGTTTGCCGACCGCATCGCCTACGGCATCCCCGATATTCTCGGCCGCGACCGCAGCCTTTACGCGGGGAAGACGACGCTGGTCGCCGGCTCCGGCCATTCGGCCGCCAATGCGGTGCTGGATCTCGCCAGCCTGGCAAATGTGGAGGCCGGCACCGCTTTCATCTGGACAACGCGCGGCACCGACCTGGTGCGCATCTATGGTGGCGGTGATGCCGACCAATTGCCGGCACGCGGCGAACTCGGCGCCGAAGTGCGCGAACTCGCCGAGAGCGGCGGCGTCAGGCTGGTGAC
Organism: Mesorhizobium sp. M0633; assembly: GCF_040320645.1. NCBI lineage: Bacteria > Pseudomonadati > Pseudomonadota > Alphaproteobacteria > Hyphomicrobiales > Phyllobacteriaceae > Mesorhizobium > Mesorhizobium sp. M0633. Next base: position 60,563 of record NZ_JAMYQC010000002.1, on the reverse strand, counting down.
GGGCTTTGCGGCTGTTTCGATCCGCGATGCCAACGGCCGGCTGGTCGTCGAAGGCCAGACCAGGGACGGTTTGCAGGCGCTTGGCCCGGTCGACCGCATCATCGCCGCGACCGGACAACGCCCGGATCTGTCGCTGACCCGTGAGCTTCGGCTCGAGCTCGATCCATGGCTGGAAAGCGTCAAGGCACTGGGACCGTTGATCGATCCCAACGAGCACTCCTGCGGCGACGTGCCGCCGCACGGCCACCGTGAGCTCAGCCATCCCGAGCACGGGTTCTACACAGTCGGCATCAAGAGTTATGGCCGCGCGCCGACCTTCCTGCTGCTGACCGGTTATGAGCAGGTCCGCTCGGTCGCGGCGGCGATCGCCGGCGACATGGTGGCGGCCGACAATGTCCAGCTCGTGCTGCCCGAGACCGGCGTCTGCACCGTGCCGCGGATCGGCGTGGCCGACAAGGGGTGCTGCGGCGGTCCGGCGCCGGCAGCGGTGGATGCGTGCTGTGTCGCCGACGCCAAGGCGAAGGCGGTCGGCAAAGGCGGCTGTGGCTGCAGCGTCGCGGCATGAGCCTTCTGGCGCCTTCGCCCACCATCTTGCGCAGCCGCGGCGCGATCATCACCGCGCTTGGCCTGACGCAGATCATGGCGTGGGGTTCTTCCTACTATCTTCCCGCGGTCATCGCGCCGGCAGTCTCCTCCGATACCGGCTGGCCGCTGGCATGGGTTGTCGGCGGCCTGTCTCTTGGCTTGCTTGTGGCCGGATTGATCTCACCGCGCGTCGGGTCGTCGATCGAGCGGCATGGCGGCCGCAACGTTCTGGCGTTCAGCGCCGGATGCATCGGGCTCGGCCAGATCGGGCTGGCTCTTGCCCCTAATCTTGCGGCCTATATCGCGGCCTGGCTGGTCATCGGCCTGGGCATGGGGGCGGGGCTCTACGATGCCGCTTTCGCAACGCTTGGCCGCCACTACGGCCACGGCGCGCGCTCCGCCATCACCATGCTGACGCTGTTCGGCGGCCTTGCGAGCACCATCTGCTGGCCGATCTCAGCCTTGCTGCTGGGGGAGGTCGGCTGGCGCGGCACCTGCCTGGTCTACGCCGCCTTTCAGCTGGCAATTGCGCTTCCGCTCTATCTGGTGATCCTGCCCCGGGAGCCGCCGCAACCGGCAGTCAAACCAGGATTGAAGGAGGCGGCACCCATTCTTGACAACCAAGCCGATCCGTCGATCGTGATCGTTCTGGCCGCGACCCTCACACTTGCGGCTGTGATCTCCTCGACGCTGTCGGTGCATCTGCTCACCATCCTGCAAGGCAGCGGCATGGCGCTTGCCGCAGCCGTCGGGCTCGGCGTGCTGGTTGGCCCGTCCCAGGTGGCGGCCCGCGCGATCGAGATGATGATCGCGCGCTATCACCATCCGATTTTCACCAAGTTTGCCTCGGTTACGTTTGTGGCGATCGGCGTTTCGACGCTCTGGGCCGGCATGCCGATCATCCCGCTGGCGCTCGGCTTCTACGGCGCGGGCATCGGCCTCGAATCCATCGCCCGGGGAACGCTGCCGCTCGCGCTGTTCGGCTCGAACGGCTACGCGAAGCTGATGGGCCGCCTCGCCATGCCGAGCCTGATCGCCCAGGCGGCGGCACCCTCGGCCGGCGCATTGCTGCTGCAGCGCTTCGGCCCGCACGGGACGTTGGCCGCGCTTTCCGGCCTGGCGCTGGCCAACGTCATCCTCGCATGCGGCTTGGGCTGGCGGATGCTCCGCCGGCGGCAATCGCAGGTTCAAACCCGATAGGATTTCGACCTGCGTTCGGCGCCTTCAACTGGAGAGCGGGAGATCTTCCAAGGGATCGACAAGGAAAGACGCGGCGATCAGATCGTCCGCATCGAGGCGCAGTGAGCCTTTGGCGCCGCCCATGATGGCGGCAACCTTTTGAAACGTCTTGATCTCATGCTCGGTAATCTGGGCACTTTGCATTCTGGATTTGAGGTCAGCGACGCGCAGCCCCAAACTGTGGGACATTCCGATTTTACGGTTCGACATGGTAAGATGCTCCTCCCCGGCCCATGTTTGTTTTGCCATCCGCCCTTATTCGTATTTCCTCCGCCTGCCTAAATATGAGGCATCGCGATACAGCGCCCGAACGCCCGATGCAAGGGAAGGTTCCGGCGCGCAGAGGTCACGAAATAATAATACGAAGGAAGTACGGCCGATGGTCCGGCCGGAGGTAGGACTTAGGTATGACGCCCCGCCGGACAGAGGGCTCCGGTGCCTTATCGGCTGGCGAGGACCATGCGGTTGCCTTCGCTGTCGCGAAACTCCGCCACCGTGCGCCCCGGCTGCCACGGCGCCTCATGCGCTTCGGTGATGATCTCGACGCCGCCCGCTTTCATGGCCGCGATCATTGCCCCGACATTTTCGTCGACCAGCACCAATACCGGCTCCACGCCGGGTGCGTCGTCGGCGCGCCTGACAAAATGCAGGTTCGTCACGGCATGCGGAAATGCCAGCTCGATCCAGCGCCAGCCCCCATCACCCATCTTCTGGTCGGCCATGACCTGGCAGGCGAGATGCCTGGTGTAGAACGCCTTGGCGCGGTCCTGCTCGAACACCGGAAGCTCGGCAAACTGGATATGCATGATCGTCTCTCCTGCTTGATGGCTGCCGCGCAGCCGCCCACGCGGGAAAGACGATGCGGGCAACCGAAAAGATTCTTCGGCAAGGAGAATCTTTTCAGCGCAGCCGGTCGTCCTTCGTTCATACCAACCAGTCAGGAGACGACGATGAACTACGCGCTCATTCGATACGGTGTGAACCAAGCCGACCTGGAAGATAACCGCGCGCTGGTCGAAAAAGTGTTCGAAGCGCTTGGCGAGGCGGCACCGCCGACGGTGCGTTATCTCGTGCTCGAGCTGGACGACGGCTCGTTCGTCCACATCGTCGGCCAGGACGGCGATTCGTCGGCGCTGACCGGGCTTGCGGCCTTCAGGGCGTTTACGGAAAACCACGCCGAGCGCCGTTCGACCCCGGCATTGCGATCGCCTGTTAAAGTCATCGGCAATTACCGTATGCTGGCGGATCAGAAAGCCGGGTAGCGCCTGCCGTGCCGCTCGCGCAGGAATGGGACGCTACGCCGAAAATGAACAGGGCGACTTTGGAGGCGATGCTCGTCGGGTTGCGGCCAAGGCTGCATCGCTACTGCGCGCGTATGGCCGGCTCGGTGATCGACGGCGAGGACATCGTCCAGGAGGTCCTGATCAAGGCGCTGCAGGCGATCGACGGGGGTGCGATCGTCGAACGTGCCGAGCAATGGCTGTTTCGCATCGCCCACAATGCCGCACAGGATCACCTGCGGCGGCGCAATCGGGAAAGGTCGCGCATGACCGAGGCCGACATGAGCGTCATCGAGGATCCCTCCGGCAGCGCCGACAGCCGGCTCGCCGCCCAGACCAGCCTGCGCTCCTTCATGCAGCTTTCGGTGCCGCAGCGCAGCGCTGTGATCCTGGTCGACGTGCTCGGCCTCAGCCTGCATGAGACCTGCGAAGTGACCGGCGCGACGCTCGCCGCCACCAAGGCCGCGCTGCATCGCGGGCGGGCGCAGCTCAAGGTGCTGGCGCTGCAGCCCGAGCAGGCGCTCGCGCCGAGGCTCGACGCCGATGACGAGCGCCGGCTGCGGCGCTATGTCGACCTGTTCAACGCGCGCGACTTCGACGCTGTGCGGGCACTGATCGCCGAGGACGTGCGGCTCGACGTCGTCAACCGCGTCCGCCTGCGCGGCAAGGCCGAGGTTTCGACCTATTTCGGCAATTACGACCGTATCAGCGACTGGACATTGTCGCTCGGCGTCGTCGACGGCAGGCCGGCGATCCTCATCCGCGACCCGCAGGCGGCCGACGGCGCTGTGCGCGGCTTCATGCTGGTCGAATGGAGGGACGATCAGGTCATCCAGATCCGCGATTTCCGCTATGCGCCCTGGTGTCTGGTCGACGCGGAGATTGAAACGGTGGACGGGTGAGTAGAAGGCTGGAATGGTACGGAGATGGCGATCAGGCAGCCTCCTCCTGGGTGACCCAAACGCAATTGCCACATGGCAGCACGTTCTTAGAGCGGTTCCGGTTCTCTTGGAACCGGTAACTCGCTCTAACTATCTGTTTTCCCGCATCTATGCGGACGCCAAATGTTTCCTTTTGGCTGCAAAATGCTCTAGCCGATACGCACGCGGCGCGTCACCTGGCCATTGCTTTCCCAGTATGTGTGCTTCTTGGCAATCAAGGGATCGTCCATCGCCGGTTGAATTTGTCCTGTGGTGCTGACCGCGCGCGAGGTCACCGTGTGTTCTCCAGGAGAGGGATTTGCCCAAGCCAGGGACCAGATTTTCCAAGCGTGTTCTGCCTCCTCACTGTGGTCAATGGTCGCTGGTGTCCAAGGCCCTTGATCGATTTGCACTTCGACCCGGTCGATCGGCGCCCCCCAGGCTGCCCCAACGATGCGGTAATCCGAGTCTTTCCGGGTAACCTTCGCAGGCGCGGACTTTATCAGCGCTCGCCCGACTGACGTCTCGGCCCATACGGTCTCGCCGTTGTGGTCCTCCTCCCGGATGGTGACATAGTCGCGGGCCATCAGAAGGCTCATGAACCGCGTATCGCGAACCTCGATGCGCTTTAGCCACTTGACGTTGGCGATCCCGTACCAGCCTGGCGCAATGAGCCGTACCGGGAAGCCATTGGGCGCCGGCAAGGCGGCCCCGTTCATTTCATAGCAGAGGAGATTGTCCGGGTTCATCGCGTCGGCGAGCGACATGCTACGAGCGAAGTTCTGCCGCATCTTGACGTCGCGTATCGGGATCTCGCCTGTGTCGGTACCGAAAAAGACGACCTCGATGCCCTTCTCCAGAACGCCGGCTTCCTCGAGGATCGGGGCGAGCGGCGTCCCTGCCCAGCGAGCATTGCCGATGCCGCCGGTGAAAAAGGGAAACCCATGGTTGCCCGAGCATTCCACTGTGAAAACGACCTCCTGCCGCGGTCGCGCCCTGATGTCGGCGAGCGTTAACTCCAGGGGCTTCTTAACCAGGCCTCCGATCTCCATCGACCATGTCTTCTCGTCGATCGTTGGTCGGTTGAAATGCGAGATGCTGAAGAACTTGTCGTTTGGCGTTATCCAGCTATCCAAATCCTCCCAGACAAGCTGCTTCTGGATACCCGCCGGATCGGGATTTTCGGTCGGCTGATCCAGCCACGGAATAACTTCCTCGTTCGGCCGTGTTGGAAAAGCGTAAGCCCGGCGCGAGGTATAGAGAGCAGCAATTGCGGCAAGAGCCGCGCTTCCTTGAACAAGAAGTTCTCTGCGCTGAAAATCAGGCATGTTGTTTACCTCCCAGTTGATCCGGAACGGGCTGCAACGTGCCTTAGGCCGTAGCCTGATCACGGATAGGCGACACAATGTGAGGTCTGCCCACCCGGAAGTATCCGGGTAGGTCAGATAATCACCGACGCAAGTCAAGCATGTGAAGCGTTGCACGAAACGCTAGCTCGCGTTTCGCATGCTAAGAGTGCGCCTTTGAGAAGGAACTGTCCACAACTTGGGCGGGACATGATGATGATTGCAGCATTCCATGCCGATTTCCGGTCCTGCCAAAATCGTTGCTGCTCGGATCGCTGCCGATCGCCCGCTTCTGGGTCATTTCCGGACCTTCGTGGGTTCTCGTCGAACCGGTGTTTCCTGCCGGCCCGTGGGTTGGCCGTGCGGCCGGCACCGCCCTGATCGCTTGGGGCGGCGCAACGCTTTTGGTCTGACGACCAGGGCTGCCTCGAATGTCGCATTTGCAGGTGGAGGGCGGGCCCGGGCGGCACATCAGAACCAATCTGCATAACGAGGTGGCCAGCAACCAGGCCGCCTGGCTTGGGCGCGGCAGATCATTCACACGTGAACCATTCGCCAACCGAGCGGGGACACCCTAATTGGTGGTGACTTGCGTCACCGCCACGCCGGTTATCCTGCCGTTCCCGGCTGTGTAGGTGAGCGTCTGCGTGACCGTGGCGTCCTTCTGGTCGGGAGACGAAGGAGGATAAGAGGCGGCGAAGCCGAAATGGCCGTAACGATCGGGCTTGGCGGCGCCAAATTTCGCGGCCACGTCGCTCAGCGGCGCTCCGACGCCGGGCGTATCGAGTTCAATAGCTGGCAGGCGCGCCGGCGCATCCTTCCGGCACCTTGCCTTCCGGGTTCGGCTGCAGGGCGACGGACAGGACACCGTGGTCGGAGCCGCCCATCTCGCCGGATACGAACCAGAAGATCGACGGCGATCCGCCGGCGTCGGGGCCGGCATAGCAAAGCCAGTGGCGTGAATCTCCGGCGTCACCTTCATCGTGCATCGCTCCGCCGAAGGCTTTTTCGACATCGGCAAGCGTGGTTTCCTCAAGCTTTATCTCCAGCGGGCCGGCCTTGACCTGCTTGAACAGCGGGCTGGCCAGCGGCGAGTTGATATCGCCCAGGGATGGAATCGCCCGGTCCGGGTTGAGCGGCTTGGCCAGCGTCGTTGCATTGGTCACCAGTCCGGCAACGATGAGTGCGAAATATCCGGCGTTCTGTCCCATGCCGATCCCCTGTCGTTCGAAATGAAGGCGGAAGGATTTGCGAGCGGGTGCTGCCCTGTCTGGCTGATACCAAAACCGGTGCACGACCAACTGGACCGAAGATAAATTCACAAGTCCGCAGCCTTCAAGGTCATTCCGGCGACTTGGCAACCAAAGTGTAATCGAGGCTCACAGTTCCTTTTCGGCCAGCTCGCGAAACGCGTCGGGAACCGACCGCTGTAGCCCGAGCGCGACCGAGGCGTAGCCCACCGCCTCCCAGCCGAAGCGGTCGCGGATCTTGTCGACGGCGCGATCCGCGATCCAGCGCGCCGCGCCCTTGCTGGTGCCGGGGCGACGGCGGTCGTCGTCGAGCCCGAGCGGCAGTTCCAGTTGCAGGCCGGCATGCTGCTCCAGATGCGATACGGCGATCGCCAGCAGCGAGATTGTCTTTTCGTGCGGATAGTCGATGAGCACCTTGCGCACCAGCGCCTCGGCGATCTCGGCCAGCATGGCTGTTGCCGAAATCGGCTGGTCGAGCGTGATCGAGCGCGTCACCGAGCGCAAATCGGCAAAGCGGACGCGAACCGTCACCGTGCGGCCGGGCCGGGATTTCGCCCGCAATCTTGTGGCGACCCTGTCGGCCAGATGCAGCAAAGCGGGCACGAAGACCTGCTCCTCGGCCGGTTTTCGGCCAAGCGCCGACTGCGCACCCGCCGAGCGCGCCCGGCGCTGCGTCTCGAGCTTGCGCGGATCGCGGTTCCACGCCAGCGCGTTGAGTTTCTCTCCCGCCGCCGGCCCGAGCAGGCGCTCAAGCGCCCCACCATTGGTCTTCGCCAGCTCGCCGATGGTGTTGACGCCGATGCCGGCCAGCCGCTGCCTGGTGACCGGGCCGACGCCCCACATCAGCTCGACCGGCAGGTGGTGCAGGAACTCCAGCTCGTGGCGCGGATCGACCACCACCAGCCCGTCCGGTTTTGCGACCTGTGAGGCGATCTTGGCCAGATGCTTGGTGCGGGCTACGCCGACCGAGATCGGCAGGCCGAGCTCGGCCCGCACGCGGCCGCGGATCTTGCCGGCGATCTCGGCCGGCGAGCCGAACAAATGGGTGCAGCCGGCGACGTCGGCAAAGGCCTCGTCGATCGAAATCCGCTCGACCACCGGCGTGAAATCGCCGAGCACCTTGATTGCCGCATCGCCCAGCCGCTGATAGTCCTTAAAATGGCCGCCGACGAAGATGAGTTGCGGGCAGAGTTCCCGCGCCCGCCGTCCCGGCATACCGCCGCGCACGCCGAACGCCTTGGCTTCATAGGATGCGGCAAGCACTACCCCGCCGCCGACGGCAATCGGCTTGCCGCGCAAGGCCGGGTCGAGCAACTGTTCGACCGAGGCATAGAAGGCATCCAGATCCGCGTGGAGGATGTTGGCTTCCATCCGGCCCGTTCGCCCGCGGCGGTTCGAACGCCGCATTGTGTCGAGTTGTGATGAGAACATAAAGAGAACATTGTGGGTGGATTGTCAAGCAGCGCGGAGGCTGCCGCAGATGACGAGCGCACGGCAATGTTCAGCCGCGCAGCCGATCGCGGGCCTGCATCAGCGCGAATCCCAACAGGTTCTCGCCGCGCCACAGCAGCGGGTTCACCGCCCTCTCGTCATCCGCCGCAAGGCCGATACCCCACACCCGGTCGACAGGGCTCGCCTCGACCAGCACCCGGTCATGCGTCGACAACAGATATTCGCGCAGCGCCGCGTTCTGATGGAACTTCTGAAAGCTCCCTTCAGTCACGATGCGATATTTGTCTGCATCCCATTTGGTGCCATCGAAGCCGCTCACCTGGCGGCCAAGCTGCTTTGCCTGCTTGGCGCTCGCCGCCCTGAGGATTTGTGTTGCCGTCGGAGCATCACCGAACAGTCGTGCCTTCTCGGCCATCATCCAGTGTTCGGCAGTCGGATAGCTCAGGCCATCGACGGTAAAGGGCGCATGCCACCACTGGCTGAAGCACGACGTGGTTATGCGGCCGTCCTTAGACGGCTGATGGCCCCAGAAGAACAGGAACTTCTGCCGGGGCTTTGCGCGAAAGGTTTTCTCAAGCCAGGTTCGGTCGTAAATCATGGGCGGATGGAGCAGGGCGAAAGGCCGGCTTGTCAATGCTCCATCCAGAGTGGGTTGCGAAGATGAGCGGTCGGCGCTGAATGCGATGAAATGCTGATCTCTACAGCGCCATCTTGTAGCCGAGATGACTGGCGGTGAAGCCGAGGCGCTCGTAAAAAGCGTGCGCCTCCCGTCGACCTTTGTCCGTGGTGAGCTGGACGAAGCTGCAATTGCGCGAACGGCATGTTTCAATCGCCCATTCGATCATCAGCTTGCCGACGCCGCGAGAGCGCCATTGCCAGGCGACGCGAACGCCTTCGATCTGGCCGCGCCAGGCGCCTTTTCTCGAAATGCCTGGAAGGAAGCTGAGCTGCAGCGTTCCGACCACTTGCCCGGCGTTGACGGCGACGGCCAGCAACTGGTTGGGATCGGTATCGATTGCGCTGAAGGCATCGAGATAGGATGGCGCAAGCGGCGTGGACGGGTCTTCCCGGTTCGCGCCGAGCACATCGTCGGCAAGCATTGCAACGATCGCCGGCAGGTCGGGCGCCTGCGCGCGACGGAATTCGATCTCGCTCATCGCGCGGAGACATACGGCGCGGTGTCAGCGATCGCAATATCCGTTTTGACTTGCAAGGGAGGCCCGCGCGCCTTCAGGTGGCCTCGAGCGCCCAGAGGCGGTGGCCGTAGCGGCGGAAGAAGCGGGCGAACAGGCGCTGCTGCCTGGCGCGGGTGAGGTCGGCGGCGCGCCTTTCCTGCCGCCAGCGCGGCATGTCGCGGAACATCGACAGGAAGCGGGCGGCATCCTCGAGTGCCTCCTCGGCTGACTGCGCCGGGCGGATCGCCGCCAGGAACACAGCGCGGCTCGGCTTCATCTGGTCAATCGCCGCCTTGCGCTGGCGATGACCCTGGCGTGCCTTGCGGATGCCGTCCTGGCGGATGGCCGCGAAAGCGGCAAGCATGGCCGGGCTGTCGCCGCTATAGCCGCAGGCATGGGCGAACTGGGCTGGGTCCATCGTCATTCCCTTGCTGCCGGCGGACGGAGCGGGCGCGGTTCTGTTGCTCGCGCCGATTCCAGTCCACACCATGTATAAGCATAACTCAAATAATCGAACAAGTGAAACTTTCACGTTGATGTAAGCGGAACCGACTCGACTCCGCTCCAAAAACCGATAATGTTGCGAACAAAGCAGGAACAACGACGGGGATGACCATGGCATTGGCAGGCAAGGAAGCGACGATCGCCGATGTTGTCTCGATTGCCGTCGAATGCATCGACTGCGGCCGTAACAGGTGGTGGAAGCCGGCCGAGCTCAAGCGGCATGGGGTGATGCCGGAGACACCGCTGGCCGCACTTTCGGGGCGCCTGATCTGCAAGGCCTGCCGGGCCGACGGCCTGCCGGGCGCCGCCGTCTCGATCCAGGCCGCCTTCATCGACGACCGGCAACGGACCCGCGCCGAGGCGCGCCTGTTCAACGGTCGAGAGCTGCAGTCGAGGCGGGCTTGAGGGGGCGGGCGTGCTGCTCTTCCCTTCTCCCCTTGTGGGAGAAGGTGGCCGAGCGAAGCTCGGTCGGATGAGGGGTGTTGGACGGATCGCTACCTTGATGGCGTAAGTGCTTAAAAATCGCTTCTACATTTCCTCCGCCGCGTTCCTTCCAGCACCCCTCATCCGGCTCGGCGCTGCGCGCCGATCCACCTTCTCCCACAAGGGGAGAAGGCAACAAGCCTCAATACCCCAGCAGTTCCTTGAGCGGGATGACGCGGAAGACGTTCTTGATGGCGTAGCGGTTGAAGGACAGCGTCTTGGGCGGGTTGTACTGTTCGACGATCAGCTCGGCGGCGGTGCGCTTGACCAGCTTCTTGATGAAGGCCTTGCCGTTTTGCTCGTTCTCCTCGGGCAGGGTCTCGATCACCACATGGTCGCCGGGCAACGCTTCGCGGCCGCCGCAATAGATCATCTCGCCGGGCTCGTAGCGCGGCACCATCGAATCGCTCAGCACGTGCAGCGCAAACACATTGCGCAGATGCCGGATCCCCGGCGGCCGCTGGACATAGCCGGCCGGCTGGCCGTTGAAGGTGAAGTCGCCATCGTCGCCGCCGACGGCGGTGCCGAGAAGCTGGATGTCCATCGGCCCGGCGGGCAGGGGGCCGGGATCGGTGACGATCTCGGCATCGGCGACCGGTCCGGCATCTTCGAGGAAAACGACCTCGCCCTTGCCGAGTGCCACCGGGTCGACGCGCAGGAAAGCGGCGGTCTTCAAAAGGTTCTCGGTCTTGGGCAGGTTGCGCCCGGTCTCCCAATTGCCGACGGCAGCGACGTCGGTGTCGTTGTGCTCGGCAATGTGGCGCATCACCAGGCCGCGCTGCTTGCGCGCCCGGCGGATCGCCGCTCCGACCTTGATCGACAGTGCAGTTTTCGCCATGGCTCCATCTGAGGCATAAGAATCGGTTTCGTCTATGCAAGAATCGCTTGCATAATAGATTGAGTTATGCTCTTATATGGTCATGCACAAGTCGCTTCGCCAGCTTTCGGTCCTCGAATCCGCCCTTCAGCGCGCCGGCAGCGCTCGCCTGGAGGCGGTAGCGCCACCGATCGCCAAGGCCATGCATGTGCCAACCCTGTCCCCTTCGTCCCGACCGTCCTCCTCCCCGGCCGGGACGATGCCCGAGGCTCGCGCCTCGGATCCGGCAGCGCAAGCGGCCGGAACGGCCGGAGCCGTTCCCCTCACGGCTCCGGCCACGAATTGCCTGCCGGCCGGCAATGCGGAAGCCGCAGTTTCCTGCACCCGCACCGAAGACGGCGCGGTCATCGCCTTCGACGAGCGGACGGGCAAGGCAGTGTCCGGCGCAACAAGGCAGGCGGCCGAGATGAAGCTCGATCGCAGCAGACCACGCGAAGGCTGACCGGCTTTCGAGCCTGAGGCCGGCGAAGCCGGCGCCGCACACAACCATTTTTGCAGGAAATGAAACATCATGGCCGCCCGCTATTCCGCCTCGGAACTGGAACAAATCGAGAACTGGCTGATGAGCGGGCTGTCGGCCGCGAAGATCGCCACCCGGTTGACCGCGCTGCGCGGCCGCCCGGCCTCGCGCGCGGCCATCATCGGCATCGTCCACCGCACCGCCCGTCTGCGCGCCATCGGCCTTGCCGGATCCAAGGGCTGGTGTGGCGGACGCTCTGGCGGCCGGCTCGGAAATTCGGCGCCTGAGCCATCAAGCACTGCTGATCAAGCTGAGTCGGCTCCGAAGGCCGAGCCACGCTGCCGCCCGGCAAGGCTGTCGGCCAGGCTGGCGCCGCCGGCCTGGCAGCCGTGTCCGACTCGGATCACCGGGTCAGATGGCGCGCCGCTCGAAATGCCGGCGCCGCGCCCGATCGCCGCCGGCGGTCGCCAGCCGCATTTCGTTGCCATGCGCTTCATCGATTGCCTGTTCGAGCGCTGCCGCGCGCCGCTCGACACGACGCCGCAGGAGGATGCGGAAAACGACGCCCCCGGCAGCCGCCCCGGTTTGGACATGCTGTGCTGCGGGCTGCGCACAAAGCCTTCGAAAAGCTACTGCGCCTATCACGCTGCGCGCTTCCTGCGCACGCTGCCGGCCGAAGCGATTTGAGCCCGCTGCAATGAGGCTGGAAGTTCGCCAGAGCCCGACGACCAAAACCTAGGAGGACCGAGCCGATGAGCACCAAAACCGCCCAAAAGGCCACAGCCAGGCCACCGCGATTGCCGAAAGGCGAGGCCGAGCAGGTGCGCATCCGCAAGGAGATCGGCCATGATTTCGCACTGAAGGACGACCGGTTCGGCCGCAAGCGGCTGGCGAAGGGGACGCAGGAGGGAGCGCGCCTCTATGAGGTCTCCAATGACGGCCACACAGCGACCGGCGGCATCGTGCGGGTGCGCAACGTCGACCCGCTGAGCGGCCTCACCTCGCTGTCGCGCCAGCAGCGCGAGGCGGGTACGCGCTACCGCCAGGATTTCCGCAACTCGTCCGAGGCAACCGCCAAGCCGATGGCTTGGGCCGAGCGCGTCGACGGCGGCCGTACCGGCAGCGGCGTCGCCGAACACATCCTGTCCGCCGGCCGCGACCATGCCGAGGCAACCAGGGCGCTTGTCCATTGGGAGATCGCCGGCATCGTGCAAAAGGTCTGCTGTGCCGACGCAACGGTCAAGAGCCTGGCCGAACAGGCCGGCGAGCCGCGCGACGTGGTGGTGAAACTACTCAAGATCGGGCTCGACATATTGGCCGTGCATTACGGCATGATGCTGATGCGCAAGCCGAGGTGAGAAGCCCCGCCGATCCGGCCGGCAATACCGGCCGGATCGATCCGTCAACGACGGCAGACACGGATTCTTTCGATAATCCGGTGGTGATGACGCCAGTGCTTGATGACTTCGGTGTGGCAGCGCCGGTGGTGGTACCGGTAGCGCGGCCTGTAGTCCTCGTCGTAGACATCATAGCGGTAACGGGGGACGTACTCATCGTCGTAATCGGAATACCGATGGTGGCGATAATAATAGTCGTCGTCATAGCCGTTGCCGATGCCGATCGTGACGCTGCCGCCGGCATTCGCCGGGCCGATCACGGAAGCCGCCGAGGCGATGGCGATCACCGAGGCAAGCAGGAGCTTCTTCATAGCTACCTCCTTCTTTAACGTCCCTCTAATAGAAAAACCCCCGAGGGGCAGCCTCGTTCCATAGATTGGCAAGATGTAAGGAACGGACGGGCCCGAAGTTTAGCGCCTGCTGGCGCGAAAACGCCGCTGGCTGCGCCGGGGTCGGATCGTCGACGCAGCGTGGCCGCTCCTCTCATCAAACAGCGGCAATCGCGCGTCAGTCCCGTCTTTTGCCGACGTCTGCCTACAGAACATGGCCCAATTCCAGCAAAACGAACGCGGTCGCACCCAGCACAGCGAGGGCGTAGGCCGCATAAAGAACAAGCAGAATTACCTCAAAGTCCCGGACGAAGCTTGTGGCAATCCTGGTCTCCTTAGGCTCCGCTTTCTCGATGCGGTCGGTTTCCAGTTGCTCCGTTGCCACAACGAGGCAGACAATCCTGTCGTTGTCGGCCGCCTGTAATATCCGTTCCGTCAAATCGACTGCAATCACTGGATCATCGGCCAACTGATCTCGCGATAGCCGGCTTTCAGTGACGGTCTGGATTTCACGCTTTCTCACGCACGCATAATTGCGTCGACTAAATTAGGTTCCACTAAAATAGATAGATTGCCTCGACCCGATCACGACGTGGTGAGGCGTGAGCCCAGCTGGGCGGTGAACTCCGCCTGAGGCCGCCATTTGCCGACCGTCGAGGCGAATCTCGATCGGCGCATCCTCCGATCAAACGGCGCGGGCTTCTTTATAGGCTGCTACGGTGCGCCATTGCTGGTAGGTCGCAATGCCAAAGCCGCCAAACTCTCATATCGCGAACGCAGCGCCGACGTCTTCAGTGCCGACCGGTTATGACGAAGATCGCATGCTTACTTATATCCGGCTGCTCGACGCGTCGGCTGAAGGGACCGATTGGCGTGAGGTCGCCCGCATCGTTCTGCACATTGATCCGGAGCAGGAGCCGGAGAGGGCTTTCCGGGCGTGGGCGACACATCTGGCGCGTGCACGATGGATGACCAGGAAGCGGAACGAGTTGCGCCAATTGCATGATGAGTGGTGGGGATGAGCACCATCTAAGCGGAACTGCCGTCTCGGTCTGGCCGTTTGAGGGAGGAGGCCAACATGGAAAAGCGCCCAATGACTTCTTGGCGAGCCAATACTTTCGAGCTGTGCTGCCTTCTTGCAGTTCCGCTGTCGCTTATTCTTACGGTTTTCCTGGCGGGTCTCATCCTTAGCTGACCCCCGCGTCGGATCCGACAAGATCCGGAACCGTTACTTTACAGCCGCCGCCATCACATCCGAAAACAGCGCCCGCTCCACTGCCGGTTCCAGCGTTTCGGCGAAGGGCGTCGCCAGGTGGTGGCGGTCGCGGAAGGCTAGTTTGCCGTCGATGAAGACATGGCAGGTGGTCTGGTCGCAAAAGCGGTCGGTCATGTCGATGTAAGCAGCGTTCGGTGTCGAGCGCACGATATCGCGCTCGATGGTGGCGATGTCGTCGTTTGCCGCCATGATCCTCGGCGTGTCGCATGTCGCGGGCGTCTGGCCCCGCCACAGCGCCCGCGCCACGCATTTGTCGGCGTAGCTTGCATTGTAGGGAACGTCCCTGATGACCGCGACCTTGATGCCGGCCTGGCTGAAGGCTTGAAGCGTCCAGGTGAGGCCCGTCCGCCACTGCGCTTGCCAATCGGCGTGCTTCAACTCCTCGGGCGATTCTTTCATCACATTGCCGATCGAGAACTCCGAGATCACCACCAGTTGCGGGTGGAGCGCGATGATGTCCTTGACCGACTGCTCGCGCCATTGATCGCATTCGGTGTAGTCGCGCTTCAGCCGCCAGTTCCAGGTCGTCACCCGCGAAGCCCGGCAGGAGGATTTGAGAAAGGTGACGACGCGAAAATTGTTCTTCTCGGCCGCCTTGATCAGCGGCGTCGACCAATGGTCGGCATGCGAGTCGCCGAACAGCACGACCGAGCGCTGGGCATCTTTGCGGCCGAACATGCAGGGTTTTGGCTTGACGGTCTCGAAATCGAGCACGCAGCCGCCATTGGTCGCGCGCACGGTGGAGAGCTGGGCGGCGCTGTCGGCGATGACGTGCTGTTCGGGGCTGAGATTGTGCTCGGCAAAGCGCGCATTGCCATAGGCCGCGACCACGCCGGCGCCGGTCAGCGCGACGGCGGGCACCAGCGCCCGCGCTGCTCCGGCCATCAGCCAGCCGTTGCGGCGGATCGGGTTCTCGATGAAATGATAGGTGAACATCGATAGAAGCAGCGTCAGCGCCGCGCAGGCAAGGCGGTCCAGGATGGACAGGCTGGGAACCACCATCGCCGCATAGACGATGACCGGCCAGTGCCAGAGATAGAGCGAATAGGACAGCCGGCCCAACCATTGCATGGGCGGCAGCGCCAGCACGGCGCTCGCCAGATTGCGGCCGCCGCTGCCGCTGAGCAGCAGCAGCACGGTGCCGGCAACAGGCGCCAGCGCATTCACCCCGGGAAACGGCGAGTCTTCGTCCAGCATCAGATAGGCCCAGGCGATCAGCGCCAGACCGAGGCATGCCTGGAGCGTGGCCAGCAGCGGCCGGTCGCGCCAGATCTTTGCCGGCGCCATGGTCGCGAGGCCGCCGGCGGCGAATTCCCAGGCCCTGAGCGGCGAGAAATAGAAGGCCCAGGGCTGCGACACTTCCGTCAGCCAGGCGCAGGCGGCGAAGGAGGCCGCGCCGGCGACGCCGATGACGATTATAGCGGCGCGCTTGCCGGGACGCAGCCAAGCGGCGGCAAGAAGCAGCGCCGGCCATGCCAAATAGAACTGTTCCTCGACCGAGAGCGACCAGAAGTGGATGAACGGGTTGTTGGTGGCGTCGGCGGCGAAATAGTCGAACGACCAGCGGATCAGCCAAAGGTTGATCATGTAGGCGGAGGCGAACATGGCGCCTTTCGAATAAAGCGCCTGTTCCTCCGGCGACAGGATGAAGTAACCCGTGAACAGCGTGGCGAGGATGACGAACAGTGCCGCCGGCAACAGGCGCCGGGCGCGCCGGGCGTAGAACCGCCAGAGGTTCAGCCGCCCGGTCTCGGTGATTTCCGTAATCAGGTGTTTTGTAATCAGATAGCCGGAGATGACGAAGAAGATGTCGACGCCGGCAAAGCCGCCGGGCAGGCCGGACAGACCAAAATGGAAGGCGATGACACCCGCCACCGCCAGCGCGCGCAGCCCTTCGATGTCAGGCCGAAATGATGCCGACACAATCACCTCATGCAAGGAATGCCCACCTCGCAGAGGCTCGACCCGATGCGACGATATTGCAATGCAACAAATCTAACGCAGTGCAACATAGGGGGAGGGCGCGGCTCCTCCAGTTCCTCGCGTGGGCGGCTCACTCACAGGAGCGATTCGAGAGCGACTGATATGGAAGCGAAGCGAAGGGTGCCGAGGCGATCACGCCTTTTTCAAAAACTCGGTCTTCAGCACCAGGCCCTTCACCTGCCTGGTGCTGCATTCGATCTCGCCGGGATTGCCGGTGAGGCGAATATTCTTCACCAGCGTGCCGCGCTTGATCGTCTCCGACGTGCCTTTGACCTTGAGATCCTTGATCAGGGTCACGGAGTCGCCCTCGTGCAGCGCCGTACCATTGCTGTCTCTTATGATCGCGTCGGTCATGGCAGGTCTTTCGTGGGACTCCGGTGCGGAGGTGGTTGGCTCATTACCCGGCCTATCCCACGGTTGGCGGCGAGGTCAAGCGTGCCGGGGGCAGCGTGCCGGTAACCAAGCGTGCCGACCGCTAATGCCAGGCGGACGGCCGACCGGAAAACCCGGATTGTGAGCAGACTGGGACCCCCTGGGCGGTAGTGGCATTGCCGCTTCGCGACATGCGCTCCGGCCAAGCCATGCCAATGGCGCCACGGCAATCGAAGTCGTGGCCTTTTACGCGGATATTCCGGCACGAGTTCAAATAGATGAGCGCCCGCCCGTGCGGACAGGAAGGTCGCAGTGACAGACCTGCCCGCCCTTTCGCTTGGTGCGTTATTTCAATTGGCAACGATCACTTGTTGGCGCCACCGAGCTGGTTGGCCATCTTGCAGAAGTCGGCATGCATCGTGGCAATGCCTGCGTCGCTGCATTCCTTCAACATCATGGCCCGGTCGCTCGTGGACATGGCCATCCATGCCGCCTTGAATTCGGCTTCCGACTTCATGGTCTTCATGCCGGCGTCGGTGAAGAAGGGGTTCATTTTCTGCGGATCGTCGAGCGCCGAAGTGCCAGTGGCACCGGCGGCAAGCGCTGCGCCGGTCATCATCGAAAGCGCCATCGCGCCCATGCAAAGCGTCTTGATGTTCATGATCATTCCTCCTGAGCTGCTGCTTTGAGGTTGTCCATCAGCGATCTACGAAGGAACGGTGTTTTGACCCAAAAGTTCCACGTTCTGGCGCAGACATGGAACAGGATTGCCCGTGACGTCATTAATGCAAAAAATTCTACCATGACTGAATTTGCCGCGCTGCCGACCAGGGCAATCGGCGTCCAGCTGGGTGAGACGCTGCGAAGTTGCACGCCGGCTCAATATGCCCGATCATGGCGACGGCGGGGCGGAGGTATCAAGTGGCGGCAAATCGTCGAAACGACGCGCACCTGTCGGAGCCCCGGCGGGCGGGCATTGTTTCCGCGGCCAGGGCGCTTCCGCGCACATCGTTGCCCAGCGTAGCGTCGGTCGTGACGGCCGTCGCGGCGCTCTATTTCGGGCGCGAGGTCTTTCTGCCGATCGCAATCGCGCTGCTGCTTACCTTTGCGCTCGTGCCCATGGTGTCGGCACTCAAGCGAGCCGGCATTCCGCGTCTTCCTGCCGTGATCGCCAGTGTGCTCGGCGCATTCACGGTGCTGGCTCTGTTCTCCTTCATCGTCGCCACGCAGGTCAGTGAACTGGCGCAGAACATTCCGCTTTACCAGGCGAATATCCTGACCAAGGTCCGGTCGCTCAAGGAAACCGGCGTCGGCGGCGGCATCGTTTCCAGATTGAGCCGGGTGATCGAACGCGTCGGCCAGGAGCTCGACAGACCCGAGCCCGCACAACCCGCCGCCGATCAGCCTCCGCGGGAACCGATCCCGGTCGAAATCGTCGCGCGCGAACGACCGCTCGAGGTTCTCCAGAATCTGATCGGCCCGCTGCTGAGCCCGCTGGCATCGGCCGGACTGATCGTCGTGGTCGTCATATTCATGCTGCTGGAGCGGGAGGACCTGCGCGATCGTTTCATACGCCTCGTCGGCTACGGCGATCTGCACCGAACCACCGAGGCGCTGCAGGATGCCGGCAAGCGCGTCGGCCGCTATCTGCTCATGCAACTGGTCGTGAACATCGTCTATGCCGTCCCAATTGCAATCGGACTTTGGCTGCTGGGCATACCCAATCCATTGCTGTGGGGCTTGCTGGCGCTGGCGCTGCGCTTCGTTCCCTATATCGGCCCGGTCATAGCGACGCTGTTGCCTCTGTTCCTGGCGCTGGCCGTGGCGCCCGGCTGGTCGCTCGTGCTCTGGACCGCAGGGCTTTTCGTCGTGGTGGAACTGATCACCGGCAACGTGATCGAACCTTGGCTCTACGGCTCGCGCACCGGGCTGTCGCCATTGGCCATCATCGTTGCGGCGATCTTCTGGACCTGGCTTTGGGGGCCATTGGGCCTGGTTCTGTCGACGCCGCTCACGGTCTGCCTCGTCGTGCTCGGCCGCCATGTGCCGCAGTTCGAATTCCTCGACGTTCTGTTCGGCAACGAACCCGTGCTCGAACCGCACGCCCGGCTTTACCAGCGGCTGCTGGCCGGCGATCCCGAGGAAGCGACGGACCATGCCGAGGAGATGCTGGAGGAAGAATATCTGGTCGAGTTCTACGACAAGGTCGCGATTCCCGCACTTCTGCTCGGCGAGCAGGACCGGGTGCGTGGTGTGTTGAGCGATGAGCAAAGACAGCAGGTCGCGGGCAGCGCGCTGACGATGGTGGCGAACCTCGACGACAGCGCGCAGGAGGAGGCGGAAGCGGACGACACGGCCGCGGCCGAGGACCACGGCTCACGCGAGGACAAGCACGTTCAGGGGGAGGTTCAGGGCGAGGAAGACACCGAACTGCCGGATGGCACGGGCATGTCGGTGCTGTGCGCCGGAGGGCGCGGCGAACTCGACGACGCGGCTGCCGCCATGCTGGCGCAGGTGCTCGAAGTCCAGGGCGCTACGGTGTTGAGAGCGAGCTTCGCCGAGATGGAACCGGGGAGCATTCGCCGCCTTGAGCTCGACGCCGTCGATACTGTCGTCGTCGGATTTTTGAACCGGGATTCCGTCAAGCACGGGCGGTTCCTGGTCCGTCGGCTGAAACGCGCCAAACCACGGTTGCGAGTGGGCATCGTGTTGTGGTCGGAAGCCGACAGCGACAACCAGGAGGCAGATGCCAGATTGGCCAACGAGATCAACGCCGATTTCGTCGCACATGGCATGGTAGGCGCGGTGCTCGGTGCGTTGTCCAGCGCTCCGCCGGTGGCGCTGAAGACCACCGCCAAACGCCGCATGCGCCGCCTGACGCCGGCGCGCAAGAAAGAGCCGCTCGCCGCGGCAAAATGAGCGCGGCGAAGACTGCGGCAGGTCGGGTTATTACCGCTTTCGCGAAAGTGGTAATAACGAAACGGATCAGGTTATCTTCGCAAGGTCGCGCTGAACCGTCCGCCGCGGCAAACGGGGCCAACCTTCATACAGTCCAGAAATAGCGCACCGTATGGAAGAAGACCGGGGCGGCGAAGACCAGGCTGTCGGCACGGTCCATCATGCCGCCATGGCCTTCGATCAGATGGCCCCAGTCCTTGACGCCTTGATCGCGCTTGATGGCGGAGGCGACCAGCCCGCCAAGGAAGCCCATCAGGCAGGCGATGAAGGCGACGCCGGCTGCCTGCAGCGGCGAGAACGGCGTCAGGAACGACAGCAGCGCGCCGAGCAGGCTCGATGCCGCCAGCCCGCCGACCAGCCCCTCCCAAGTCTTCGACGGCGAGACCGTCGGCGCCAGGAGATGCCGGCCGAACAGCTTGCCGAAAATATATTGCAGCACGTCGCTGCCTTGCACGGTGATGATCAGGAAAGCGATCAGCAACAGGTTGCGGCCTTCGAAGCCTGGCACCTCGAGCGTCAGCAGCGCCGGCACGTGGCTGACGCAGTAGACCGAAATCATCACCGCCCATTGCTGCGCCGAGACGCGCTCGAGAAAGCGTTCGGTGTCGCCGTGCAGCGCGGTGATCGCCGGCATCAGCAGGAAGCAGTAGACCGGGATGAAGATGGTGAACAGGCCGTACCAGGCGGTCCACACCAACCAGTACTGGAACGGGATGACGATGCCGAACATGCCGAGCAGCACCCAGTGGTCGCTGCGGCGGCTGTGCGTCAGCGTCACGAATTCGCGCAACGCGGCGAACGAAATCAGCGCGAACAGGATGGTCATGCCGGGGCGGCCGAAGAAGAAGGCAACGGTGATCGCCACCACCATCACCCACCAGGCATTGATGCGCTGGGTGAGGTTGACCAGCGTCGGCGACAACGGCTTTGGCGCGCGCCATGACAAGACGCCGGCGACGACGCTGGCGCTGATCAGCACCGCCAGCAGGCCGACAATCAGAATGAGGGTTTCGTGCATCATCGGCAGCATTTTGCCTTGGTCCTCAATCGTCTCGCTGCGGCCGGGGGTTCAGCGCCAGCAGCGTTTCGCGGGCGCGGTCGAGAAAGGCGCGGCGTTCCTCACCCGGTTGAATGGCGATCGGCGCGCCGAAGACGACGCGGCAGAGCAGCGGCACCGGCACGAATTGCCCCTTGGGCAGCACCCGCGACATGTTCTCGATCCAGCACGGGATGAGTTCGACATCGGGCCGCGCCATCGACAGATTGTAGAGGCCGGAGCGGAACGGCAGCAGCGGTTCGTCGGTCATGTTGCGCGTGCCTTCGGGAAACAGGATCAGCGAATGGCCCTGGTCGAGCACCGACAGCATGATCGAGATCGGGTGCTGCGTTTCATCCGTCCACTGCCGGTGGATCAGCACGGAAGACAGCATGTCCTCGGCAATGAAACGGCGCAGCCGCGTCTTGCTCCAATAATCGGCGGCCGCCACCGCATGGGTACGGGCGCGCTCCTTCTCGCTGAGGCAGGCCGACAGCAGGATGAAATCGCCGTGGCTGGCATGGTTGGCGAAGTAGATGCGCTGCCGGTCCGATGGCTGGCTGCCGTTCCAGATCGGCCGCACTCCGGTGACCACCCAGGCCAGCGCCGACAGGCCGACCGAGGTCACCGTCTGCAGCAAGGTGTAGGTGCTGACGCGAAGCTTTGTCATGGACGGGCTCAAAAGAATGCCGCGACGACCGAGGCCGCCGCGAACAGGCTGAAGGCGATACGCTGCTTGGCGAGCAGACGGCGCGTGCCGGCCATCCGCTGGTCGAGCGAGCGGCCAGCGGCCGCCGTGGGTTTCAGCCGCATGCGCGCCAGCACGTCGTCGATCGCCGCACCACCGCCTGCCTCGCTGGCGTGGCTGGCCATCAGCCGGAACAGCAGCGCGTCGAACAAAAGCAGGGCCGAGAGAATAATTGTGGCTATGGCACCCGCGGCGGCGATCAGCCAGGCCGCCGCGGACAGCGACGATGTTTGCGGCGCAGCCGCCAGGCCGATGACCGGCGCCGCCAGCAAGGCAGCAGCAATCAACAGCAGCGGCCACGCAACCTGCACCATCAGTCCGGCGGCGAACGTCTCGGCCTTGTCTCGAAAGGCGGTCATGTCGGCGCGTCCATGCCAAGATGCACAGGCCGGCCGGCAGCGGCGAGCTGGCCTCGCGCCTGATCCGGCGTGGCGGCCCGGCCGCTGGCGACCAGCCATTCGGCGACGACGGCGGCGCTGCGCTGGAAGCCGAGCGCACAGCAGACCAGCACCGTGCCCTTGCTCTGCGCCGTCTCGATCGCCGCCACCGCTTGCGCACGCGCCTCGCGAGACGGCGGCAAAAGGTCGACCATGGGCAGGCTCAACCAGCGGATCGAGGCGCCGCGCGGCCTTTCCAATTCGCCGGCAAGGTCGATCACCGTGCCGAAGGCGTCGGCCTCGGCGGCGGTCGGAAAACGGCCAAGGGAAACACCGTCGGCAATGACGATCTGCGCCGGAAGCTTTCGCGTCCATGCCCACACATTGACCTTGGCGGCAACCCGGTAGGGCCACAGCAGAAGACGGCTGGCCAGCGACACGCGGCCATCGGCTGTTTTCTGGAACACCTTGGCGCCGGCGCCGGCATAGGCGAAAGCGACTATGGCCAGCGCCAGTGCCGGCCACAACAGGATGAGCCACAGCGCCGAGACCAATGCGCCGGCAGCGGCGCCGGCCAGCGCAAGGCTTGCGCCGAGCGCATAGAACAGCGCCAGAAGCCGCGCCTTCGGATCAGTGCTCAGGCGGAAGCCGGCGAACGGCAGCTCGCCGTCGCGCGAAAACAGCCACAGCGCGAAAAGGCCGAGCAGCGCGCCGGTCGGAATGTCGATGAAATGGTGCTGCCACGTCGTCAGCACCGAGGCGCCGATCAGGAAACACCAGACATGCCAGGCGACGCCGGCGATGCCGGTCAATCGGTGACGCCAATGGTCCCAGATGATGACCAGCAGCGCAATATGCAGCGACGGCGCCTGGTTGAAGGGTTTGTCGAAGCCGCCGAGCACGGCGAACATGAAGCCGGGCAGGCCGCTCGTCTGCGGGCGCACGAACGTCGCAGTCAGCGGGAACAGGATGAAGCAGGCGACGGCGACGATCTGTGCCGTCAGATAGCGGCCGGCAAGGCGGTCGACGCCGCTCTTCGAACTGTTCAACAGCAACGACAAGCCATAGAACAGGTTGATCGACCAGTAGGGCACGATCGTCCAGGCAAGGAACGCGACGCCATGCTCCCAGCCGAACACGATGCTGCCGAGGTCGTCGCGCCGCGACGCCAGCCAGTTGGCGAAGCCGTAGGTGGCGTAGAAGAACGGCGCCAGAAATGCCAGCCACAGCGCGGCGCGCAGGACTATCCCGGGATACGGCTCGTGCGGCAAGGCCGGAAGGGCAGGGGCATCGCGAGGTAAGGCAGAGGCAGGCAAGTCCATGTTCAGACGCGCCGCGCGACCGAAACGGTGAAGATGCCCCACTGGTCGATGCGCTGGTCGAGCTTCTCGAAGCCGGCGGCCGCCACCAACTGGTCCATCTCGGTCTGCGTGCGGCGGCGCATCACCCAGGCCTGGCCGCCGCGGTGCGAGGTCAGGCTGCGCGCGATCATCTCGAGCTGCGGATGCCAAGGCTGGTTGGTGTAGACGAGCAGGCTTCCGGGCTGCATGGCGCTGGCCAGTCCACCGAGCGAGCGGGCGATCATGGCATTGTCGGAAAACAATTCGTAGAGCCCCGAGACGATGGCGAGATCCGGCGCCGGGTCGAGCCCGGCCAGCATCGTGGCGTCGAAGGCGTCACCTTGATGGAAAGTGACGCTCGCCGGCAGCTTGCGCTCGGCGATCAGCTTGCGGCCGAGCGAGACGTTGAGCTCGGAGAAATCCTGCAGCCGCACGCTTGCCGGCGGCGCGGCGCCTTTCTGCACGGCATCGAGCACATAGCGGCCATGGCCGGCGGCGATATCGACGATATGGACCGGCCGGCCGGCGGCCTTGAGCGAGGCGGCGGCGCTGCCGATCAGCTCTTCCAGATGCAGCTTGCGCTGGCGGATGCCGCGCCAGCCGATGGCATCGAGAAAGGTGCGGTCGATCATGCGGCCAATGGGGCTGATGCCGCGCGCCTCGTTCTCATAGACATAGTCGAGCGTCGAGCCGGAATCGAAGCCGGTGGCAATCCCCGTCTTCATGCCGGACGACAGCCAGGCGCCCATGCGGATCGAAGCGCGGCTGATTGTCCAGTAGAGCCCCCTGGGAGACAGCAGCGGCAGCGGCGAGGCCAGCCGGTCGGCCTCGTCGCGTGTGTAGCCGGCACGGTCGGCCTCGGTCAGGTCGACCGGCTTTTCCGGCGCTGTGAACTGCCTTTCGAGGAAAGGCCTGATCAGGTCGAGTGCCTTGTGGCGGTCGCGCTCGCCCAGCGTGTCGTGAAAGAAGCCGGGCAAAATATGCCGCTCCTTGGCCGGGCTCGCCAGATTGACGAAAAACTCGTGCTGCGGTCCATGGCGCACCACCCAGTCGCTGCCGGAGATCAGAAGCTGTGTCGGCACGGTGATGGCGCGGGCGTCGGCGACGATGCGCGCGGCATGGTCGTAGAGCTCGACCAGGATGTTGGAGGCGATCGGCCGGGTGATCAGCGGGTCGGCGTCGAAGGAGGCGATGCGCTCGGGGTCATGCGTCAGGAATTTCGCCTTGACGTAGGAATTGACGAAGAAGCGGCCCTTCAGCTTCTGCCACAACGCAATGCCTTGCTTCGCGAAGGGCACGTAGAGCTTGACCGAGAAGGCCGGCGAGGCCAGCACCAGGGCGCGAATGTCGGGCGCGTAATCGTGCACCCAGGCGGCGGCAAGCACGGCGCCGAAGGATTGCGCGATCAGCGCGATGTCGCGCCGGGCAAAGCCGTCGCTGCCAATCTCGCGCACGAAACAATCGATGTCGCGCACCAGCGTCGCAAACGACGGCGCATAGCCGCGTTCGCCGGCGGAGCGGCCATTGCCGCGCGCATCCCAGGCATAGAACGCGTGGTCGGGCATCTCAAGCTCGTCGACCAGATGCGCCATGCGGCCGCCATGCTCGTGGCCGCGATGGAACAGCAGGATGGCACCCTTGCGGTGTTCCGACAGCGCCGGCCAACAGCGGTAAAAGATCTCGGTGCCGTCATGGCTCTTGAAGCTGCGCTCCTGCGCCACCCGCTCGATGTTGGCTGAAGCCACTGCCGCAACCGTCTGTTGGTGAAGCATGTTGTTCTCCCTGGCGAGACCGGAATTCAGCTGCCGCTCCCGTTAAGGCCGCTGTGTATCCGGTTGATGGCGGTCGCCAGCGAGAGTGTAGCCATGGCCGGAAACACGAGCGGCGTGAGCGCCGGGACCCACAGGCCGGACGCGATAAGCACGGCGAGGATGCCGAGCGCCAGCGCCCGGTCGCTTTTGCCGAACGGGCCGGCATAGTTGCGCCCGGTTCCTGCGGCGATGCCGAGCACGCCGGCGAACTCCGTGATCATAGCCGCGATCGCAAATGCAACGACGCCCCAGGCAGGAAAAATGACGGCAAAGGCCAGGATCAAAGCGAGATCGGAGACAACATCGCAGAGCTCGTTGAGATACATGCCGAGCTTCGAGGCCTGGCCATGTTCCCTCGCGAGCATACCGTCGATCGCATTCAGCGCCATTCGCGTAAACAGCACGAGCGGCATCAGCAGAAAGACCACGCGGTGGCCGGCAAGGGCTGCCACCACAAGGCCGGTGGCGAGCGAGAGGGCCGCGGCCAGCAACGTGATCTGGTTGGCGGTGATGCCGGCTCTGGCCAGTCCGTCGGCAAGCGGCCGCAACCTGGCCTGGAAGGCCGGTTTCAGCGCATAAAGCGTTGGCATATGCGAACCCCCCGGCCGCGGTGCAAATTGATGTTGGCGAGGATGGTCAATTGGCGCGCAAGACGCAAGGGCGGCGCCCACTACTTTCCGCAAACTTGCCGGACGGCTATGTCCTCGCTTTGACCGTGTCGCCCGGGAACAGTGCGGGCAAACTTTGTTCGGCCGCCGCCCAGGCGCGACTATGGTAACGCCGCAGGATGAGAATGCATGCGGCGAAGACCAGCAGCCCGCAAATCACGCCGGGCGTCATGCCCCCGCCGAAAGCAGACTTTACAACGATGCCGGTGAAGACGCCGGCAATGGCGCCATTGATCGTGCCCACCATCCCCGCGGTGGTCATGAAATATTGCAGCGGCGAGGGTCTGAGGCCCTTGTCGACCAGCACCGCCGAGGGGTCGTCATGCGTGGAATTGACAAGGTATTTTTGCAGCACGGGCGCCAGCTCGACGAAATAGTGGCGGATCCGGGCCATGCCGCGGGCATGCACCATGTCCTCGATGGCAACCTGCACAGCGCGTACGAAGGTGACCAGGCCGATGAAGAACAGGCAAGGCAGCAAGATCAGGCTGAACAGGATGAACGGCCTGCCCATCTCCGTGACCTGCGCGACGAAGGACAAGGCAATCGTTGCGCTCGAGACCGAGGTCAGGAACAGATCGGCTCGCTGGTTCGCTTCCTGAATGGTCGCGGCGCGAGCGTTTTGCAGCACGAAATGCTCGGTCGTCAGGCACTGCAGGGCGTGCTGCGCCTGGTCAGGCGGAACCGGAGCGTCGGGAGAACGGGTCATCGACATTTGCCCGCTTCTGCCCGCCGGAACCGGCAGGCAGAAGGGGGCGTCGTCCTGCGAGCTGTCAGGTCTTGCCGTCGCCGCCGCTGATGGCGATACGCTTGGCCTTTGCCTGGGCGCGCTCCGTCTTGGGCAGCGTCACGCTGAGCACACCGTTCCGGAACGCGGCGTTCACCTTGTTTTCGTCGACTTCGTAGCCGAGCGGGATACGCCGCTCGAAACGGCCATAGAAGCGTTCGGAGAACTGCCTGTCCTTGTCCTCGGTCTCTTCGCGCTTCTCGCCGCGCAGCGTCAGCACGCCGTCATCGAGCAGCAGCTCGACATCTTTCGCGTCCATGCCGGGGATCTCGGCGGTGACGCGGATCTCCTTTTCGCCATCGGCGATGTCGATACTGGGCCAGCTGGCGCTGGCCGCGGAGAGGCCACCGAGCGACGGCAGCCGCGTGTCGAAGCCGCGGAACGCCTCGTCGAACAGGCGGTTCATTTCGCGATGCAGCGTCAGGAAGGGATCGCGATCGGCGTCACGGAACAGGCTGGGGCCTGATTGTTCTCCCGGCCCCAGGGAATGAGATCACGAATAGCCATTGCATAGTCTCCTTTCTCGACTGGTGCATTCAGGCAGCCTGCTCGACCTGCGCGACCTTCGGCCCGGTCTTCGGCGAGGCGACATCGGTCGCGATGGCGATGCGCCGAGGCTTCATCTCCTCGGGCACCTCACGTACCAGATCGATGCTGAGCAGGCCGTTGTCGAGCGAGGCGCCTGCGACCTTGACGTGATCGGCAAGCTCGAAACGGCGGGTAAAGGGCCGTGTGGCGAGGCCATGATGCAGATACTCCGCGTTGTCCGGCTCCTTGTGCTGGCCGGAGACAATCAGGAGGTTGGGTTCATGGGTGATTTCGAGGTCGTCCTCGGAAAACCCGGCTACGGCGATAGTGATGGGGTAGTTGTTCTCGCCGCTGCGCGCGATGTCATAGGGCGGCCAGGCGTCGAAAGCCTGCGGCGCATTTTCCAGCAGGTTGAAGACGCGGTCGAAGCCGATGCTCGACCGATAGAGCGGGGAAAAGTCGAATGCGGTTCTCATAGCTACATCCTCCATCGAGCAACATAGATACGAGGAGCGCCAAAGAGCTGGCGCTCCCTGGCTTCGCCGGCCCCATTTCGGCGACCGGTGCCTTCGATCTGGTTATTGTCCGCCGCAAGTCAAGACCCGGTGGCTTTCGCTTTGCCGGTTTTTCGGGCCGGTTTTCGGTCGGCTCGGCGAGGCTGCCAATCCCCCTTTTTGCGGCGAGATGTCCGGCAGGAGATTGCCTGTTTGGTTTCAATCGCCAACGCTGACTTCCCCGGCCGGTTATTGTCAGCAGCAGGTCAAGACCCAGATTTCTTGTGTTGCCGGGCCCGTTCCCGGCACTCGCAGATGGAGCTGACCATGACACGCGACGAGATCATTTCTGTGCTGGGCCCGGTCGACGAAGCCGTGATCGCCGACATTGCGGCGACGGACGGGACGGTCCAGGAATTGCGCGAGGCCCTGGCCTGGATCGCCGCCGACGAGGCGTTGGTGAACGAGGGCCGACCGCTGCCGACGGCAAGAGTAGCGACGCTGATCGAACTGCTGCAAGGGCCCGACGAGGAGGAATAACCGGCTGTTGCCGCGATGCTCTTGAACCGCGCAGAGAGACGAACCATGTCCTTCAGCGGCGCCGGCCGGCCGCCGGTGCCTGCCAGCATAACGTTGCTTGCTCAAACAAGAAGACGATCAGAAAACAAGGAGGAAGTGATGGACGACGTCCGCTTTGCCGAGCCAATCACGTTGAAATTCCAATCCAGCGAGCGCAAGGTCGCCAGCAGTTGGGAAGCTATCGAATGCATGCGCCAGCAGTGGCCGGACCGTGCACGCGGCCGGAGTTGGCGCGCCGCCTATCGGACCTGCCGCGACGCGCTCGACGGCTGGCGCACCGCGCGTGATGCGCGCAAGGCCTTCGTCAGGGCGGCGCGCAAGGCTGGATTGCTCGCATCGGCCCGCAAGCCTGTCGACCACGCCGGCTAGCCCGGACCCCTCCGACATTGTGAGACCCAAAACAAGTGGGGGAGAGTTAGCTACCTCTCTCCCCCGCTTCGGAGACTTTGTCCGCTGTCTAGCGGCTGATCGGGTTGCTCCTCAGTGGACGGTAATAATGCCGTTTACGGCCCGCCATTCGGAGGGCTGGATCAGGTGATGATGGGCGACGCGCACCGAATGCAGCGGGCCTTCGATCTCGCGCTCCCAGAAATCGAGGAAATGCTTCAGCGTCGGGAAATCAGGGGCGATATCGTATTCCTGCCAGATATAGAGCTGAAGCAGGCTTCGATGGTCGGGCAGACGGTAGTGGATCTCCGCCGTGGTGAGGCCAAACCCTTGCATCTGGAGCTGAAAGTCCCTGCTGGTCATGCAATCCTTCCTTTCCCAATGAACCTCGGTCTGCAAAACGCCTCGCCTTCCACATAGGTTCCAGCCGCCGCAAGCGGCTCAGGAGACGGACAGATTTGGAAATCCGGCCGGGTCATCGCGCCGGAAACGGCGAATGTGCGAACAATTACAGCGTATTGGCACTCTCAGGCGTCGAGTGCTAAAATTTTTGCATTATCCTCTTGAAAGCTGAAAAAAGCGCGACTAGTTCGTATGCGCGCGATGCCTGATGAAGGGGTCGCGCACCCCGTGCCGGGCCGATATTGCCGGTCCGGTCAGGAGGATGTTCGAAAATCTGTTTGTCCCGAGAGGAGAACGACATGGCGTTCCGTCCATTGCATGACCGCATCCTAGTCCGCCGCATCGAGGTCGACGAAAAGACAGCGGGCGGCATCATCATCCCCGACACCGCCAAGGAGAAGCCGCAGGAGGGCGAGGTCATTGCCGCCGGCCCCGGCGCGCGCGACGACAGCGGCCAGTTGCAGCCGCTCGACGTCAAGGTCGGCGACCGCATTTTGTTCGGCAAATGGTCCGGCACCGAGATCAAACTCAATGGCGAGGATCTGCTCATCATGAAAGAGAGCGACGTGCTGGGCGTGATCGAAGCCACGGGCGAAATGAGGAAGGCTGCCTGAGCGGGGCCTGAACAAGCATTCCAGTCAACGAAAAGCTGCCTATCGAGGAGTGTTCCAATGGCTGCCAAAGATGTGAAATTTCATACCGAAGCCCGCGAGAAGATGTTGCGCGGCGTCGATATCCTTGCCAATGCGGTGAAGGTGACGCTCGGTCCCAAGGGCCGCAACGTTGTCTTGGACAAATCGTTCGGCGCGCCGCGCATCACCAAGGACGGCGTGACGGTGGCGAAAGAGATCGAGCTTGAGGACAAGTTCGAGAACATGGGCGCGCAGATGGTGCGCGAGGTCGCCTCGAAGACCAGCGATACCGCCGGCGACGGCACCACGACCGCGACGATTCTTGCTCAGGCCATCGTCAGGGAAGGGGCCAAGGCCGTCGCTGCCGGCATGAACCCGATGGACCTGAAACGCGGCATCGACAAGGCGGTCGACGCCGTCGTCGCCGACCTGAAATCCAATGCCCGCAAGGTGACCAGGAACGACGAAATCGCCCAGGTCGGCGCCGTCTCTGCCAATGGCGATGCCGAGATCGGCCGCTTCCTCGCCGAGGCGATGGAAAGGGTTGGCAATGAGGGCGTCATCACTGTCGAAGAAGCCAAGACCGCCGAGACCGAGTTGGAAGTGGTCGAAGGCATGCAATTCGACCGTGGCTATCTCTCGCCTTATTTCATCACCAACCAGGACAAGATGCGCGTCGAACTCGAAGAACCCTATGTGCTGATCCACGAGAAGAAGCTCTCCAACCTCCAGGCCATGCTTCCCGTGCTCGAAGCCGCCGTGCAATCCGGCAAGCCGCTGCTGATCATTGCCGAGGACGTCGAAGGCGAGGCGCTGGCGACGCTTGTCGTCAACAAGCTGCGCGGTGGCCTGAAGGTTGCAGCTGTCAAGGCGCCGGGTTTTGGTGACCGCCGCAAGGCCATGCTCGAAGACATTGCCATCCTGACCGGCGGCACGGCGATCTCGGAAGACCTCGGCATCAAGCTCGAGAACGTCACACTGGAGATGCTCGGCCGCGCCAAGAAGGTGCTGATCGAGAAGGAAAACACCACCATCGTCGACGGCGCCGGCCGCAAGGATGAAATCCAGGCGCGCGTCAGCCAGATCAAGGCGCAGGTCGAGGAAACCACCTCCGACTACGACCGCGAGAAGCTGCAGGAGCGGTTGGCCAAGCTCGCAGGCGGTGTCGCCGTCATCCGTGTCGGCGGCTCGACCGAAATCGAGGTCAAGGAGCGCAAGGATCGCGTCGACGATGCAATGCACGCCACACGCGCGGCGGTCGAGGAAGGTATCGTGCCCGGCGGTGGCGTGGCGCTGCTGAGGGCGGCGAAGGCGCTCGACAATATCGAGGTCGACAATCCGGACCAGAAGACCGGCGTCGAGATCGTGCGTCGCGCGATCGAGGCCCCGGTGCGCCAGATCGCCGAAAATGCCGGCGCCGAAGGTTCGATCATCGTCGGCAAGCTGCGCGAGACGGCCGATTTCGGCTATGGCTGGAACGCGCAGACCAACGAGTTCGGCGACCTCTACAGTCAAGGCGTCATCGACCCGGCCAAGGTCGTACGCACTGCCCTGCAGGGTGCCGCCTCTGTTGCCGGCCTGCTGGTGACGACCGAGGCGATGGTGGCCGAGAAGCCGAAGAAGGAAACGCCCATGCCTCCGATGCCCGGCGGTGGCGGCATGGACTTCTAAGGCCAGGCTTCCAAAGCGCGACTTCGAAACGGCAGATGGACCGTGTCCGCCTTCGTCGCCCTCGCCCGCCGCAACGACCTGCTTGCGCCGCAGACGAGCGGGATGGTTGCCGGCGAGAGCGTTGCTGGCGCGACGGTTGCCGACTGGGCAACGCGCGCACAGCGCGTTAACGCCGGTCTGAGCGGTCGGAGAAGTCGCCAATCTCCCCCTTGAGGGAGAGATGTCGCCGAAGGCGACAGAGAGGGTCGGTACGTCCTGGCGCGACGCCCTGTGGGACGAAAGAGAAGGTTGGCGCTTCACGCGAGGCGCCCCCCTCTGTCCTGCCGGACATCTCCCCCTCAAGGGGGGAGATTACGCGCTCAGCCGCTTTCGCTTGCTAAGCCCGTGGTAGCAGCCGGCGCATGATCAGCGAGGCGTGGCCGCCCACGCCGTGTGCAGCCGGCCGGCGCTCGACGACCTCGAAGCCGTGCTTGCGATAGAAGGCGATTGCGCGGTCGTTGCCCTCGATCACTTCCAGGGCGATGCTGGGAATACCCGCATGCGCGGCAAGAACGGCATGCAGCAGGTCGGCGGCAAGGCCGGTGCCGTACTCGCTTTTGTCTATATGGAGCCGCTCGAGCATGACCTCGCCTTTGTCGTCCATCGCGGCCATCGCATAACCGGCGAGCGAGCCGTCAGCCCGCTCGGCGACGAAGGACATCTTGCTGTCGTCCCTGAGCTCGGCCGCCAGCCGCTCCGGCGCGTGCCTCTCATCCGACAGCCGCGCCGTGGTCTCGGCACCCAGGATCGGCGAATAGGTGTAGCGCCAGGACCCTCCAAGCAGCCGCGACACCGCCGGAACGTCCTGTTCGGTCATGGTTCTTATCTGGGTCATTGGCACCTCGCCTCAGAAACCTGCCCCTTTTGAGCGGAGATGTCCGGCAAGACAGAGAGGTGCTGTCCCGCCGACCCTGCACGGCTGAGTTCAGCGCACATCCGCGCCGGCCACCATGACTATGTGCTGGCAGACATTATCGATATCGCGAATGACGTCGTCGTTCCAGAACCGCAGGATAGTCCAGTCCAGCGCTTCAAGCCGTGCGCTTCTGGTAGCGTCCCATATTGAGGCATCGGCCCGGGCATGCTGGGAGCCATCCAGTTCGACAATCAGCTTTTTGTCCGGGCAGGCAAAATCGACAATATGGCCTGCAATTGGCATCTGCCGCCGAAATGCCAGCCCCATGAGTCGATGCGCCCGGACCTCATTCCAGAGCTTCAGCTCGGCAGCCGTCATGGCCTTGCGCATCTTGCGCGCATTGCCGCGGTTACGGGGAGGTACGGGATAGTGATTCACTACTTCTATTCCTCAGCGCGAAACTTGCCCATCTTCTCTATGCTGCGCTTGAACACCCCCTCTGTCCTGCCGGACATCTCCCCCTCAAGGGGGGAGATTGGCAGCTTCGCCGAAAGTTCTCCCTTCTTTAGAGATTGGCGAAAGCTGGAGCGACGTCCAATCTCCCCCCTTGAGGGGGAGATGTCCGGCAGGACAGAGGGGGGGTGCTGGCCCGCCGACCTGGATAGGTATGGCACCTGTATCACCGCCTCACCCGCGATTTCAGCCAGCGATCGAAGGCCACCGCGAGGATGAGGATCAGGCCGATGACGATGCTTTGCGTGTAGGACGACACGTTGTTGAACTGCAGCCCGTTCTGCAAGACGCCGATCAGTCCTGCACCGACCACCGTGCCGCCGACGCTGCCGATGCCGCCGAACAGCGAGGTGCCGCCGATAACGACCGCCGAGATCACCGTCAACTCGTAGCCGATGCCGGCGACGGCTTCGGAGGAGTTGAGCCGCGCCGACAAAACGAAGGCGGCAAGGCCGGCGAAGAAGCCGACGATGATGTAGACCGAGATCAGGATGCGGTCGACACGCAGGCCGGAGAGCCGTGCCGCCTCGGCATTGCCGCCGACGGCATAGACCGCGCGGCCGTAACGTGTGTAGCGCAGCACGATATGGCAAAGGATCGCGGCAATCGCGAAGATGATCGCCGGCACCGGCACCGGGCCGATCAGGCCGGTACCGAACCAGCGCATCGAGGCGTCGAAGCCGGAGATCGGGCCGCCATTGGAAATCGTCAAGGTCAGGCCGCGAAACACGGTGAGGCCGCCGAGCGTGACGACGAAGGGCGGCACTTTCAGCCTGGTGATGGCAAAACCCTGGACGCCGCCGGCCATGGCGCCGACGACGACGGCGGCGAGAAGGGCGGCGAACCAGCCGTAGCCTTGCGTGCCAGACGTCGACAGCGACAGTGTGTTGGCGGTGCCGCCTTTGGCCACCACCGCCGCGACCATGCCGCAGAAGGCGAGCAGCGAGCCGACCGACAGATCGATACCGGCCGTCAGGATGACGAAGGTCATGCCGAGCGCGATCAGCCCGGTGATCGAGATCTGGCGCATGATGTTGAACAGGTTGATCGGGTCGATGAAGCTCGGCTTCAGCACGGTGAAGACGACAATCAGCAACGCCAGGAACATCAGCGGGCCGAAGCTCATCAGCAGGCGCGCAATATTGACGCCGCGGCGCTGGCTCCGTTCGGTCGTGCTGGTCATTGCGTTGCTTCCTGCTTCTGGTCGAGCGCCATCAGTTCCATCAGTTTCTCCTCGGTCGCCTCGATGCCAGGCATCTCGCCGGTGATGCGCCCGCGCCGCATGGTGACGATCCTGTCCGACACCGCAAGCACTTCGGGCAGCTCGGACGAGATCATCATGATGGCGATGCCGCGCGCCGCGAGCTCTACCAGGATCTGGTGCACCTCCGCCTTGGCGCCGACATCGACACCACGCGTCGGTTCATCGACGATCAGCACCTTGGGATCGCGTGCCAGCCAGCGGGCAAGGATGACCTTCTGCTGGTTGCCACCGGACAGTCCCTCGATCGCCTGCTCGGGCGAGGCCATGCGGATCGACAGCGTCTTCCTATAGTTCGCCAGCGCCTCGCGCTCTCGCCGCTCGGCCATGAAGCCGACATTGGAGTAGCGGTCGAGCGCGGCGATCGAGAAATTGGTGAGGATGGCGAGTGCTGCGAAGATTGCCTGGTGCTTGCGGTCTTCCGGAACCAGCCCGATGCCGAGCTCGATGGCGTCGGCGGGTGAGGCGGGCGCGATCGGCTTGCCGTCGAGCATGATGGTGCCGGCGGCAATGCGGTCGGCGCCGAAGATGGCGCGGGCGAGCTCGGTGCGGCCGGAGCCGACGAGCCCGGCGACGCCGAGGATTTCGCCCGCCTTGAGGTCGAGATCGACGCCTTCGAGCACGATGGCGTGCGGCGCCTGCGGATCGCGCACCGTGCGCAGGCCGCGCACCGAGAGCCGGACGTCGCCGGCGACGTCGCGCTGCGTCGGCCTGGCATAGAGCTCGGAAGCGGCGCGGCCGACCATCTTCTCGATGATCTTCGGCAGTTTGATCGGCCCGCCTTCGCGGTCGAGATGGCCGGCCAGCCTGCCGTCGCGCAGCACCGTCATGCGGTCGCAGATCGCCGAGGCCTCCTCCAGCCGGTGGGTGACGAACATGATGGCGACGCCATCCTTGCGCAGCCGGTCCATGATCGACATCAGCCTGTGCACTTCGGTTTCGGTCAGCGCCGAGGTCGGCTCGTCCATGATGATGAGCCGGCTCTTCAGCGATAGCGCGCGGGCGATCTCGACCAGCTGCTGCTCGGCCACCGACAGCGCCGACACCGGCGTCGCCGGGTCGAGGTCGAGGCCGACGCGAGCGATGATCGCGCGCGAATCTTCCTCCATCTTCCGCCAACTGACCAGCCCGAACCGGCCGAGCGGTGCGCGGCCGATGAAGATATTCTCCGCCACCGTCAGCGTCGGGATCAGGCTCAGTTCCTGATAGATTGTTACGATGCCGTGGCGCTTGGCATCCTGCGGATTGTGCGGGCTGAATTCGACCCCATCGAAGACGATGCGGCCGCTGGACGGCGGCATCACGCCGGACAGGATCTTGAGCAGCGTCGATTTGCCGGCGCCGTTCTCGCCGAGCAGGCCGAGGATCTCGCCGAGGCGGACTTCGAGCGAAACGTCGTTCAGCGCGGTGACGCCGGCAAAGCGCTTGGTCACGCCCTCGACGGTGAGCAGGGCGGGAGAGGGCGCGATGGCGGCTGCCTTGGGCAAAGTTTGCTCCTCGATCATTCGGTTGTCACGCAAGGCTGGCGGGGCAGCGCCCCCTCTGGCCTGCCGGCCATCTCCCCCTCAAGTGGGGAGATTGGCAGCTTCATTGGCTTCGCCTCTTCTGCAAGATCGAAAACTAGCGAAAGCCGACGTGACATCCAATCTCCCCCCTTGAGGGGGAGATGGCCGGCAGGCCAAAGGGGGGTGCTGTCCCGTCGGCTTCGCCTACTTCGTCTCGCCCAGCCTCTCCGCCTTGTCGAGATTGTCCTTGCCGATGACGATCGGCGTCAAAAGCACCAACTTTTCCTTTGGCTCGGTCTTGTCCCTGGCGTAGGCGACCGCGATCTGCACGGCGGTGCGCGATTGTTCGCCGGGGAATTGCTCGACCGTGCCGGCCAGTTTGCCGTCGCGCACGGCGACCAGCGCTTCGGGAAGCGCGTCGAAGCCATAGATTTTGACGTCGGTGAAGTTGCGCGCCGCGCAGGCTTCAACCGCGCCAAGCGCCATGTCGTCGTTGGCGCAGATGATCGCGTCGGGCTTGCCGTTGGCGGCAAGGCCGGCCTCGGTGACGGACAGCGCCTCGGCGCGGGCGAAGTTGGCGGTCTGCTCGAAGATGATCTGGTACTTGTCCTTCATCGGATCGAGGACGTTGTGCACACCCTTGTTACGGTCGATCGCCGGGCCGGCGCCGGGCTGACCCTGCAGATGGAAGATCTTGGCGCCGTTCGGGAACGCCGCCACCATGGCCTGTGCTTCGGCCTCGCCGCCCTTGACATTGTCGGCGCCGACATGGGCGAGGATGCCTTCGACGCCTTCGACGCGGCGGTCGATGGTGACGACGGGAACGCCGGCCTTGACCGCTTCCTCGATGGCTGGGGCCAGCGCGTTGACGTCGAGCGGCGAGATGACGATGGCGTTGACCTTCTGCACCAGCGCCGCTTCGATATCGGCGGTCTGCTTGGGCGCCGAGTTCTGGCCGTCGCTTTCGACCAGGTTGACGCCCTGCGCCTGGGCTTCCGCCTTGATCTGGTTC
Organism: Mesorhizobium sp. M0633; assembly: GCF_040320645.1. Taxonomy (NCBI): domain Bacteria; kingdom Pseudomonadati; phylum Pseudomonadota; class Alphaproteobacteria; order Hyphomicrobiales; family Phyllobacteriaceae; genus Mesorhizobium; species Mesorhizobium sp. M0633. The sequence goes on along the minus strand of NZ_JAMYQC010000002.1, from coordinate 24,031 downwards.
AGCATGTGCACGAAGAACGGAAAGCCGAGGCTCGGCACCGAACCAAGGATGGTCAGCTTGTCCTGGGCAAAAGCCAGTTGCGGAGCGGCCAGCGCCAAAGCGCCCATCGCCGCGGTCGACAGCAGGAATTCACGTCTGTTGATCAATTTAGTCTCCTCCCAGATGAGCGCACGACCCCGAAACCGGAATGGGTTTTCCGGAAGGTTCCTTGCGTCGATTCAAAAATGGAGTGTCCTTCGAGCGCCCAACTCGTGTTTGAAGGGACGCAACGGCGCTCCAGCCGGTCCACCGCGACGTTCTCCTCCGCTCGGTGCCTGCCGGCGGATGCTAGCCAAGGCCGGAGCTTTGCGCAAGAACGGGAGCAGGCAAGACCTACCGATCGATCATCACCATGGTGCGCTCGCCGTAGCGCGGCCCGGCGACCTTTCCCGGCGCCAGCGCGTCGTCCAGCACTTGCATCTCGGCTGGGTCCAGCCTGATCGAAGCCGCGGCGACGTTCTCCTCGAGGTATTTTCTGCGCTTGGTGCCGGGGATCGGCACGATGTCGATGCCGAAGCCGCTCCCCTTGTGGAGCAGCCAGGCCAGCGCGATCTGGCCTGGCTTGACGCGCCTGGCCGCGGCGATGTCGAGTACCGTGGCCGCCGCCCGCCTGTTGGCATCATAGTTGGCGCCCTGGTAGCGCGGGTCGCCGCGCCGGTAATCGCCCTCCGGATAATCTTCGGCGCGCCTGACGTCGCCGGTGAGAAAGCCGCGGCCGAGCGGCGAGAACGGCACCAGGCCGATGCCGAGCTCCTTCAGCAGCGGAATGATTTCCGGTTCCAGATTGCGCTCCCATAGCGAGTATTCGCTCTGCACTGCCGACACCGGATGCACGGCATGCGCCCGGCGGATGTTGCCGGCACCGGCTTCCGACAGGCCGAAGAAGCGGACCTTGCCCTGAGCGATCAGCTCGCCGACAGCGCCCGCCATATCCTCGATCGGCACCGCCGGATCGACGCGGTGCTGATAGAGGAGGTCGACGTGGTCGGTGGCGAGCCTCCTCAGCGAACCTTCCAAAGCCTCGCGGATATGTTCGGGCCGGCTGTCGCGCTCGGTGCCGACTTGCTTGCCGTTTTCGATGCGGAAGCCGAACTTCGTCGCGATCGTCACTTCATCGCGCCGGCCCTTCAGTGCGCGGCCGAGCAGTTCCTCGTTGGTGAACGGCCCGTAGACTTCCGCGGTGTCGAGGAAGGTGCAGCCGAGTTCGATGGCGCGGTGCAGCGTGGCGGTCGATTCCGCCTCGTCGGCCGGGCCATAGGACTGGCTCATGCCCATGCAGCCGAGACCGATTGCCGAGACTTGCAGCCCCTGGCTGCCGAGTTTGCGCATCGTCAATGTCATGTGAAGCTCTCCGGATCAGCATCGCGTTCCAAGCCGCCAGGGCAATATAGCGCACCGGCTCGGTTTCCACAGAGCGGGAGGCGCCACCGCGCGAGGGCTCACTACGGCCGCCAAATTGACAGCCGAGCCGCTCTCGGCCATCCTTAAGGCACGCCGCCTTGCGGCTTGTGCGTGAGTAACCAGCATGGCCAGTTCCGTCGCCAGTCAGAAATCCAAGCGCGCCGCGGTGCGGAACGCGCTCGACCGCCACAAGGTGTACATCACTGCGCAGCGTTTTTCGGCCGGCAGCTACAGCGCGCGCGTGCTGGTCGACGGCGAGGCCTATTGGGTCGACGAATTCCGGCTCAGCCAGCTGCAGCAGGGCCTGTCGCCGGCCGAGCTCGAATTGACGCCGGCCACCGACGATTGAGCGGCGTGACCTGCCATCCTTCGTCATCCCAGGGCGGAGCAGGAGCTAAGCGACGTCGCGGAGACCCTGGTATCCATGCCGTGACATTGGAGCGCCGCTGCGATGGGATTTTGATGCCGCGCTCGTTGCTTTTGCCCACCACCCGCGCCTAGTCCATGCCAGCTCCTTCGAAGCTCAAGCCTTATCGCGCCAAGCGCGAGTTCACGAGGACGCCGGAACCAGCCGGCGGTCTGGTTGCCGGTGAGGGCAATCGTTTCGTTGTCCACAAGCATCACGCCACCGCCGATCACTACGATCTGCGCCTGCAGGTCGGCGACGTGCTGAAGAGCTGGGCGGTGCCGCGCGGCCCGTCGCTCAACCCCGCCGACAAACGGCTGGCGGTCGAGACCGAGGACCATCCGCTCGAGTATATCGACTTCGAAGGTGTCATTCCCGAAGGCGAATATGGCGGCGGGCCGATGATCGTCTGGGACACCGGCGTCTGGGCGCCGATGGACGATGTCGAGAAGGGCCTGCGCACCGGTTCCTTCAAGTTCCGCCTCGCCGGCGAAAAGCTCAATGGCGGCTGGATGCTGACGCGGCTGAAACCGAAGCCCGGCGAGGATGAGGGCAAGAAGAACTGGCTGCTGTTCAAGGAGCGCGATCTGGCCGCCGACGCCAAGCTCGACATACTGGAAGCCCGCCCGGAAAGCGTCAAATCCGGACGCCGCATCGAGGAGCTGGTGGCAACGCCGAAGCCGGCCGCCAAACCTGCCAGGCCGGTGGTGCTGAAACCCGGCGCTTTGCCGGGCGCCGTCAAGGCGCCGCCGCCTTCCCGGATCGAGCCGCAGCTGACTACGCAGGTTCCGAAGCCGCCGGGCGGCGATGACCCAGCGGCCCGAACGGGCGAAGTCTGGCTGCACGAGATCAAATTCGATGGCTACCGCACCATGGCGCATCTCGCTAACGGCGCAGTCAGGCTGATCACCCGCGCCGGCCTCGACTGGACGAAGCGCTATGGCGACCTTCCGCTTGCCTTCGCCAGGCTGCCGTGCCGCGAGGCGATCATCGACGGCGAGGTCGTCGCGCTCGACGCCAAGGGCATCAGCCGCTTTGCCCTTTTGCAGGATGCGCTGGCCGAAGGCGCCGGCAACAAGCTCCACTTCTATGCCTTCGACCTTCTCTATCTCGACGGCTGGGACCTGAGGCAAGTGCCGCTCCGCCGGCGCAAGACGCTGCTTTCGCAGCTGCTGTCCGGTCTCGGCGCCAACTCCGCCATCCAGTACAGCGATCACGCCGAGGGCGACGGCCAGGCGCTTTATGACCAGGCATCGGAAATGGGGCTGGAGGGCGTCGTCTCGAAACGTGCTACGGCAATCTACCAGAGCGGCCGTACCAAGACCTGGACCAAGACCAAGGCGCTTCAGACCGGCGACTTCGTTATCGCCGGCTACACTGTCTCCGACGCGGCCGAGGGGCTGGCCGCACTCGGCCTCGGCGAATTCGAGGATGGCGAATTGCACTATCGCGGCAAGGTCGGCACCGGCTTCGATGCCGCCACCGCCACCGAGTTGCTGGCCCGGCTGGAGCCTTTGCGCGCCGGGGCGTCCGCGCCCGAAGGGGTTCCCCGCGAAATCATGCGCGAGATGAACTGGGTGCGGCCGCTGCTTTCGGCGCATATCCACTACGCCAACCGGACCACCGACAATGCGCTGCGCCATGCCGTGTTCCGCGGCCTGCGCGACGTCGGCCTGTCGACGCCGGTTTCGGCCAAGCGCAAGCGGCTGATCGCCGAGGCCGACCTCGCCACCATCTGGGTGACCAACCCGACGCGGCGGCTGTTCGGCAAGACCGGCCCGACCAAGCTCGACATTGCCGTCTATTATGCGCTGGTCGGCGATTTCATGCTGCCGCACATTCTCGGCCGGCCGGTGTCGCTGGTGCGCTGCCCGACCGGCAGGCCGCAGGACTGTTTCTTCCAGCGCCACGCCTTCACCGGCATGCCGTCCTCTGTGGCGACTTTCGAAGCGACCAATTCGGAGGGCGAGACCAAATCCTATCTCTCGGTGGAAGACGCCAAGGGCTATCTGGCGCTGGCGCAGTTCGGTGTCGTCGAGTTCCACACCTGGGGCACCCATCGCACGCGGCTCGACAAGCCGGACCTGATCGTTTTCGACCTCGACCCGGGCGAGGGGATCGCCTGGCGCGAGGTGGTTGAGGCGGCGGTGCACATTAAGGGCGAGCTGGAAGCGCTAGGGCTGGTGCCGTTCGCCAAGACGTCCGGCGGCCACGGCATCCACATATCAGTGCCGGTGACGCAAAAGCAGAACTGGAAGAAATTGCACCAGGCGACCAGCGCCATCTCGACGCATCTTGCCGCCACCGCGCCCGACACTTTCACCACCACCATGGGCAAGGATAACCGCAAGCGGCGCATCTTCATCGATTATCACCGCAATGCGCGCGGCCACACTTCTGCGGCTCCCTATTCGCTGCGCGCCCGCACCAATTTGCCGGCCTCGACGCCGGTGAGCTGGAGTGATCTGGAATCCATCGACGCTCCGCAGGATCTGAATTATTCGTCGCTGCCGGGCCTGCTGGCGACGTCGGGCGATCCCTGGGCCGACATGGAAGATTTCGCCAGGGATTTGCCGGCGTTTTCGAACAAGTAAACGCAACGGCGCGAAATGACATCCGTCGCGATCCTTCGCGCCCCCCTCTGTCCTGCCGGACATCTCCCCCACAAGGAGGGAGATTGGACGTCGCCTCGGCTTTCGCAAATCGCCAACGTCGCAGGATTGAGCGGAGCGCTGAAGCTGCCGATCTCCCCCCAAGTGGGGGAGATGTCCGGTAGGACAGAGGGGGGCGCTGTCCCGCCGGCATCTGCACCCTGCGAGCCGCCCCATCTAGACTCCATCGACGCTCCAGAAAATTTGAATTATTCTTCCCGCCGGGTCCCACCGCCGACCCCTCAGCCGAGATGGAAGATTTCGCTAGGGATTTGCCGGTATTGTAAGGGGCAATGTAGGATTTCGGCAGTCCCGTTCGTCCTCCGGACGAATGAACGCTGCGAACAGTTCGACAGCACAAGGCCGCGTAGGAGTATTTCATGGCGCCCAGGGCAAGTTGGAAAGGTTACCTCAAGCTCAGTCTGGTCAGCTGTCCGGTCCGGCTCTATCCGGCGACCAGCGCCAGCGAGCGCATCAGCTTCAACCAGCTGCACAAGAAGACGCACAACCGCATCAACATGAAGCCGGTCGACCCCGAACTCGGGCTGGTCGAGCGTTCAGACCTGGTCAAGGGCTACGAATACGAGGACAAGCAGTACATCATCATCGAGGACTCCGATCTCGATGCGGTACGCATCGAATCCAATCATACGATGAACATAGAGGCCTTTGTCGACGAGCATTCGGTCGACGTCATCTATCAGGACGCGCCCTATTACCTGGCGCCGGACGGCGCAATGGCCGAGGAGACCTTCGCCGTGCTGCGCGAAGCCATGCGCAAATCCGGCAAGCTGGCGATCGCCCGCCTGGTGCTGTCCAGCCGCGAGCGCGTGGTGACGATCGGCGCGCGCGAGAACGGCATGTTCGTCTGCACCTTGAGGAATCCGAACGAAGTGCGTGCCACGGCTGAGTATTTCGGCAATATCCCGGCCGGAAACCCCGATCCCGAAATGCTGCAATTGGCCGAGGCGCTGATCAAGCAGAAGGAAACCACCTTCGATCCGAAGAATTACGAGGACCGCTACGAGATCGCGCTGATGGCGATGATCCGCGAGAAGCTGAAGGGCCATAAGCCGATCATCGCGGCGGCCCCCGAGCGCGGCAATGTCATCAATCTCATGGATGCGCTGAAGGCCAGCCTGTCCCAATCGGCCAAGCCGCCGGCCAAGTCCAAGAGCAAGGCCGATGAGGCGACGAAACCGGCAGCCAAAGCAAAGTCCGCCAAGGGCGGCGCCAAGGAAAACCCGCTCAAGGCCAATCTGCTGCAGGCCGTCGGTAAGAGCAAAGGGTGACGGCGCCCACTGGCACGATCTTCGGCACTATCGGCGCGCTCGCGGCGTTTCCGCTTCGCATGGCGGCGCGCGAGGTCGCGCGCCGGCAGGGCCAATTGCGGCGCGGAGTCACCAGACGGACCACCCATGTGGTATTCGGGCGGACGTTCCTCGCCAAGGCCGATGATGCCGAGATTGAGCGCCGCGTCGTCACCGAGCGTGCGGCCGGGCGCAAGCTGGTCAGCGAGAACGGATTCCTGCGCCTGCTCGGCCTGATGAAAGCGCCGGAGGCTTCGGCGCTGTCGCGGCAGTCGCTGATCGACCAGTCGCGGCTGACCGGCGCGGATCTCGACCTTTTGTCGCTGTTCGATGCCTTCGAGCATGATTGCGAACCGTATTCCTTTCGCGACCTGATCCTCGCCCGCAAATATGCCGGGCTGGTTGCCGGCGGCGCCTCGTGGGGGGCGATTGCGCGCTCGGTGCACCGCTCGGGCCCGGTCGCCTCGCTCACCGCCAAGTCGCTCGCCGTCGGCTCGCAGCATGGGCGGGCCGATGCGATCTATCTTGAGGGCGGCCAGAGCGAACTCGACGGCCAGTTGCTGTTCGATCTGGGAACGCAGGATGACGACACGCTGGAAGAGCTGTTCGCCGATGCCGAGGCGGCGGAAGGGGTTGAAGACCACGAGCAGGCGGCGGCGCTCTACCAGCGCTGCCTGGCCATCGACCCAAGCGATGCCATCGCCGCCTTCAACCGCGCCAACTGCCTGCGCGCCGCCGGCCACGCGGCCGAGGCGGCGCACGACTATGCCCGCGCCATCAAGTGCGACCCCGGCTTCGTCGAGGCCTGGTTCAATCTTGCCGGGCTGATGAGCGAAGAGGGGCGGGTGGCGTCGGCGAGACGGCATTTGCTCAAGGCGATCGCACTCGATCCCAATTATGCCGACGCGGTATTCAACCTTGCGAGGCTGGAGTTCGACGCCGGCAATCTCGCCGAGGCGCGGCGTCGCTGGGTGCGCTACCTCGAACTCGATCCCAACTCCGAATGGGCGCGCACGGCCGCCAAGGGGATACAGTTCGTGGATTTGCAGCTGGCGCGGATGTCGGCGGGGTGAGGTAGTAGCGCCTCCTTCTCCCCTTGTGGGAGAAGGTGGATTGGCGCGACGCGCCAAGACGGATGAGGGGTGCCGGAAGAAATGAGGCGTCGGCGTTCCCTGGAACACCCCTCATCCGACCGAGCTTCGCTCGGCCACCTTCTCCCACAAGGGGAGAAGGGGTCACCAGCGTTGGAGTCCCCATGACAACCTTCCTCTTCGACGGCCCCGACACCGCCCCAATCACCATCTTGCTCGCCCATGGCGCAGGCGCTCCTATGGACTCCCCCTCGCTGACAGCCACGGCAAAAGCGCTGGCCGAGGCCGGCTTCCGCGTTGCGCGCTTTGAATTCCACTACATGGCGGCTCGCCGCTACGGCCACCGCAAGCCGCCGCCGCGCGCCGAGACGGTTAACCCGGAATACGTCAAGGCGATCGCCGACCTCCGGGCGAAGGGCGTGAAGGGTCCGCTGATCATCGGCGGCAAGTCGATGGGCGGACGCGTCGCTTCGATGATCGCCGACGAGATGTTTTCGAAGGGCGAGATTTCAGGGCTGCTGTGTCTCGGTTATCCCTTCCATCCGCCGGGGAAACCGACGCAGCTTCGGACAAAGCACCTCGCCGATCTCAAGACGCCGACATTGATCTTCCAGGGCACGCGCGACGAGTTCGGGACCAAAGACGAGGTCGCGACCTATGCTTTGTCCGACGCAATCGAGATCTTCTGGCTGGAAGACGGCGACCATGATCTGAAGCCGCGCAAAAACATCTCCGGCTTCTCCACCGCCGATCATCTGAAGACGCTCGCTGATGCGGTGAAGGCGTGGACCGAACGCATCGTGCGCTGAAGCAGGCCGATGAAGATCGCCACCTTCAACGTCAACAACATCAACAGCCGGCTGCCGAACCTGCTCGCATGGCTGGCCACCGCCAAACCCGACATCGCCTGCCTGCAGGAGCTCAAGGCCAGACAGACGCAGTTTCCGCGCACTGCGCTGGCGGCCGCCGGCTACGGCGCAGTTTGGGTCGGGCAGCCGACCTGGAACGGCGTCGCCATCCTTTCGCGTGGCGCAGAACCCGTTCTGACCCGCGAGGCGCTGCCCGGCGACGACAGTGACCAGCAGGCGCGCTACATCGAGGCAGCGGTCAACGGCATCGTCGTCGCCTGCCTCTACGCGCCGAACGGCAATCCGCAGCCCGGCCCGAAATTCCAGTACAAGCTGGCCTGGCACGAAAGGCTGGAGGCGCATGCGGCGCAGTTGCTCGACACCGGCCTGCCGGTGGTACTGGCGGGCGACTACAACATCGTGCCCGAGCCGCGCGACATCTACCCGACCCGCTCCTATGACGACAACGCGCTGGTCCAGCCGGAAAGCCGCGCATCGTTCCAGCGGCTGGTCGACCAGGGCTGGCTTGACGCGCTGCGCAAGAAGCACCCGAACGAGACGCTCTACACATTCTGGGACTATCGCCGCAACCGCTGGCCGCGCGATGCCGGCCTGCGCCTCGACCATATCTTGCTCAGCAAGAAGCTGTCGCGCCGGCTGGTAGCGGCGGGCATCGACCGCGACGTGCGCGGCGAGACCGGCGCCAGCGATCACGCGCCGGTCTGGGTGGAGTTGAAGTGAGGCACGGAGGCTGGCGCCGCCTTTCCGGGCGGCAACCAGTCAGGTTGGCCGCGCCGCTTCGCGGGCGAACGCTTCGGCATGCCGGCAACCCTCGACGATCTCGAAGGCCATCTGATGGTCGGCTTCCGCTCGTCGCGGACCGGCGAGGTCATGCCGCTCGAATTCACCGTCGGCGGCGCGTTGCGCTATGTCAGCCTGCCCAACCGGGTGACGGTCAACGGCTCCGACACCATGGCGGAGCTGGCGCGTCTCGGCTTCGGCCTGGTGCAGGCGCCGCACTACCGCTTCGCCGGGGATTTCGCACGCGGCCACGCTCGTCGAAGTGCTGCCGGATTACCCGCCGTCGCCGACACCGCTGTCGGCGCTCTACCCGCAGAACCGCCAGCTGGCGCCACGGGTACGCGTGTTCATCGACTGGGTGACCGGGATTTTTGGCGAGGATGGGACATCGGGCCGGGTGTGATCGTCCGGGCCGCCGGCTACTTTGCGAAGGGCGATCGGACGAGATAACATCGCGCTTGGGTTTAGTGACAAGCGCACCGCCGGCGCCTATGCCGTGACGGGCGGATTGGGTGAGGACAAAAGCTGCGCTCTCGCTGCGTTCGCGTCGTAGGGCCGGCAAACTGCAAGAGATCGCCGACATCGTTGCGCTGATCGAAGCGAGGGAAGCCGAGAGCCGATGGTGCGCGGAAAGTACAAAAAAATTGCCTCACCTTCACGATGGAAAATTCGGACAGTTAGCCGACAACTCGGCCCATGCTCGATCCAATTCGAGTTTCGATTGGGTCTTTTCAATGCTTTTCGCGGTAGCGTTGTCGATGAAGTTGCTTTCGACCCGCATGACTCGAAAATTTCCACCTGACGGCCGCTGATAGAGAACAATATAGCCGCAGTAACGATCGATGTTTTCAAATTTCGCCGCTATGTCGACTGCGGCATAAACGCCAGGAAAGGCAGCGTTCGCCGGGTCCTTCAACCACGTGAATTTGAGTGGCCGGCGCTCGCGCACAGCGCCGGCCTGAGAATGAAAATGTTTACTTTGCTCCACGAAGGCGTTCGATGGGATCGAAGCTTTGGCGGTATCAGTTTTCATTTCGTATGCCCGCCCATATTCTTGGTTATCGAGCGAAAGGAAATAGCGACCAACCGTTTCCGTTGCATCTCGAACCGCGTCCTCCGAGGGCGTCCACTCTTGCGATTGTGCGGGTAGGATCGCGACCAACACCGAAGTCACGATCGCAAGGAAAGCTACGGCTGCATGTGTCATGGTAATTTCTTCGCAGGAGCTTGCCACGAATGCAATCCGGTCACGGCCGATAGCCAGAATTTCGAACTGACCCACATCCCAATGGCGCGCTATGTTAGCGCTGCCGCAAGCGGATTGTCACATATCTCGAACTCCAGCCACTTGCGGTTGCCCGTGCGCGCCATCGCGGCCCTGATCCTTGATCAGCTCCGCCCTCGTGCTATAAAAAACCATGTCAGGGACCAGCCCCGCGGCCGCTGCGCCGCTCATCGTGATCGACCTTCAGACCGGCATGTTCGACGGTGTCGCCGAGCCGCCGATCCATGATGCCGACGGCATGGTTGCCCGCACCCGCGCGCTGATCGAGTGGGCACGGCGCAGCGGGCGCAAGGTCGCCTTCATCAGGCATGACGGGCTGCAGGGCGATCCACTGGCGCCGGGTGAGCCGGGCTGGCCGGTGTGGCCGGCGCTCGGCCAGGCCGGGGACGAGCCGACGTTCGCCAAGCGTGTCGGCGACGCGTTCAGCAATGCCGCGCTTGCAGAATGGGTAGTCGGGCAGGGCGCCGGCGAGGTCGTTCTGATCGGCGCGCAGACCGATTTCTGCGTGGCGGCCACGGTGAAGGGCGCCTTTGCAGCGGGCCTGGGCGTCACCGTGGTTTCCGACGCCCACAGCACGCTCGACGCCGCCAGCGAGACCGCCGCGGAGATCATCGCCCGGCACAATGCGGCATTTGCCGCCGCCGGGGTCAAACTTGCGACGACAAAAGCCCTGACCGATAGCTGATCCGCCGGCTCATCCCTACGCCGTCAAAGCCTGATCCAGCCGGGAAGCAACTGGCGGGTTCAGACAATTTGGCGCGGGGCGCCTCACCACTGCGGGCTTCCGCCGGCGCGGCCTATCGCGTATTGGCGCGGGAACGCTCCTTTGGCCTTTCCGGAAAACCATGATTCGTCTCGAAAGCATCAGCAAGCAGAACGGCCGTCAGATCGTCTTCATCGAAGCCTCCGCCGCCTTGCAGAAGGGCGAGAAGGTCGGGCTGGTCGGGCCCAACGGCGCCGGCAAGACGACGCTGTTTCGCATGATCAACGGCGAGGAGCAGCCCGACGAAGGCCAGGTCTCGGTCGATCGCGGCGTCACCATCGGCTATTTCAGCCAGGATGTCGGCGACATGTCCGGCCGCAGCGCCGTTGCCGAAGTGATGGACGGCGCCGGCCCGGTGAGCGAGGTGGCGGCCGAGATGCGCGAGCTCGAGCACGCCATGGGCGACCCCGATCGCGCCGGTGAAATGGACGAGATCATCGCCCGTTACGGCGAGGCGCAGCACCGTTTCGAGGAGCTCGACGGTTACGCGCTGGATGGGCGTGCTCGCGAGGTGCTGGACGGCCTTGGCTTCAGCCAGGAGATGATGGACGGCGACGTCGGCAAACTGTCCGGCGGCTGGAAAATGCGCGTAGCACTTGCCAGGATCCTTTTGATGCGGCCCGACGCCATGCTGCTCGACGAGCCGAGCAACCATCTCGACCTCGAAAGCCTGATCTGGCTGGAGCAGTTCCTGAAGAACTATGACGGCGCGCTGCTGATGACCTCGCACGACCGCGAGTTCATGAACCGCATCGTCAACAAGGTGGTCGAGATCGACGGCGGTTCGCTGACCGCCTACTCCGGCAACTACGAATTCTACCAGCAGCAGCGGGCGATTGCCGACCGGCAGCAGCAGGCGCAGTTCGAGCGCCAGCAGGCGATGCTGGCCAAGGAGATCGCCTTCATCGAGCGCTTCAAGGCGCGGGCTTCACATGCCGCCCAGGTGCAGAGCCGGGTGAAGAAGCTGGACAAGATCGACCGTGTCGAGCCGCCCAAGCGCCGCCAGAAGGTGTCGTTCGACTTCCAGCCGGCGCCGCGCTGCGGCGAGGACGTGGTGACGCTGAAGAACGTGCACAAGGGCTATGGCAGCCGCTCGATCTACGAGGGATTGGATTTTCAGGTGCGCCGCCGCGAGCGCTGGTGCATCATGGGCGTCAATGGTGCGGGCAAGTCGACGCTGCTGAAGCTGGTCGCTGGCGCTTCCGAGCCGGACAATGGCACGGTGGCGCGCGGGCCCAGCGTCAAGATGGGCTATTTCGCCCAGCACGCCATGGAAGTGCTGGAGGGCGAGCGCACCGTGTTCCAGACGCTGGAAGATGCATTTCCGCAGGCCGGCCAGGCGCCGCTCAGGGCGCTGGCCGGCTGCTTCGGCTTTTCCGGCGACGAGATCGAGAAGAAATGCCGCGTGCTGTCGGGCGGCGAGAAGGCGCGGCTGGTGATGGCGCTGATGCTGTTCGATCCGCCCAATTTGCTGGTGCTGGACGAGCCGACCAACCACCTCGACATCGCCACCAAGGAGATGCTGATCACGGCACTGTCGCAGTACGAGGGAACCATGCTGTTCGTCTCGCATGACCGCCATTTCCTAGCGGCGCTGTCGAACCGGGTGCTGGAACTGACGCCCGAGGGCATCCACACCTATGGCGGCGGCTATACCGAATATGTCGAGCGCACCGGGCAGGAGGCGCCGGGGTTGCGGAGCTGAGGCCGGCTCTGCCGCTCACGGTCACGTAGACGCTCGGTTCCGGAGGCCAAGCACGAGGTGCTCAGCCATGTATCGCAATTTCGCGCAGCGGATCGCCGCCGTCGATGAACAGCCGGCCTTGCGCGGTCAACGCCGCCTTGAGCCGTCGCAGGGCAATTTTTCCTGCTTCGGGATGACGCCCGTCCAGCGCGCCGACGCGCACCGCAACGGCAATGTCGAAGTGCTTCTCATCGGCTTCCAACTCGAAATCCTCGATGGCGATCTGGCGAAGGCTCAGCCGGCCTGCCGCAATCTCGGCGCGCGAGGCGGCCCCGGCCTGCGCGATGGCCTTGGCCGAGCGGTCGATCGCCAGCACGTGCCCACCGCCGATCCGGCGCGCGATCTCGCGCGCTGCAGCACCCGGTCCGCAGCCGATCTCCAGCACTCGCATGCCCTGCCGCAAGGGCAGCGCATTGACGATCTCCAAAAGCCTTGGCGACAAGTCGTTCGCCATACGCTCTTCTCCAGCTTTTTCGCAATCCGAGATTAGCGACCGCGGCCGGCGACGGGAAGGCCGAGAGACGCGGGCATCGCCGATGTGTTCAGCTGGTATGTTCAGTTGGGGGCTTGAGCAGGGGGCATGATCGACATCGAAGAGGTCGACGATCCGGTCTCGACCGCGGGCGACCGGGCGGATCCCGAGCGGCCCGGCGTCGTTGACCTGAGGGGTAGGGAGGGGAACTGGCGCCGAGCCTAACCGGTTGGGGGGTAGATCACCGGCCGTTTATGTGTATACGCTCAAGCTAATATAAGAGCAAGCTAATGTTTTGCGTCAGCGATGTTGGACGATTGTTCTGATCAGTGGCCGGTTGTGGCTTCCTGCCGCGCCCTCCAACCCGGCCAAACACCGCTTATTGCCTTCAAGTCCTGGCTCCAATGCTGTACCCCGGCCCGAAATTCAAGGAGCCTGCGATGACCTCACATCCCGACATCCCCGACGCCAGCATGGCGGTCGATGCGGCCGGCGTGGCAGCCGATGACCGGCGCGCTCGCGAGGCGGATGCCGCATGGCGGGACGATGTTCGCGAGGGCGTGCGGCATGTAGGCGATCTGGATTCGCTGCCGCTGTCGCCAGCCGAGCGGGCGGCGGCCGAAGCCGCGGCCACGCGCCACAAGGTTCGCATTCCCAAGGCCTATCTCGACCTGATCGACTGGAACGACCCCGCCGATCCGATACGGCTTCAGGTCATCCCGTCGCCCGACGAACTGGCAGAGCAGGAGGGCGAACTCGACGATCCGATCGCCGACCACGCCTTCAGTCCCGTGCCTAGATTGACGCATCGACATGCCGACCGGGTTCTGTTGTTCCCGACCTATCAATGCGCGGTCTATTGCCGGTTCTGCTTTCGCAAGGAGCAGCTGACGTCGATCGGCCGCGGCTACACGCGCGAAGCTCTCGACGAAGCCTTCGCCTATATCGCGGCCCATCAGGAAATCCGCGAGGTGATCCTGACCGGCGGCGACCCGCTATCGCTGCCGGACAGGGCGCTGGCGGAAATCCGCGCCCGTGTCGAGGCGATCCAGCATGTGCGGCTGTTGCGCATCCACACTCGCGTACCCGTCGCGCTGCCGTCGCGCGTCACCGGCGGGTTGATTCAAGCCTTGCAGGGTCGGCTGATGGTCACTGTCGTCACCCATTTCAACCATCCACGCGAAATCACGGAGGCGACCGAGCGGGCCTGCCGCACGTTGCGGCAGGGCGGCTTCGTGCTGCTGAACCAGAGCGTTCTGCTGAAAGGCGTGAACGATACGGTCGAGGTGCTGGAAGAGCTGTGCCGCGAGCTGATGTATCGCCTTGGCGTCAAACCCTATTACCTGCACCACGGCGATCTCGTGCGCGGCATGGCGCACCGGCGCACCACGATCGCCGAGGGCCAGGCGCTGGTCAGCGCCTTGCGTGCGCGCCTGTCGGGCATCTGCAATCCCGTCTACGTGCTGGACCTGCCGGACGGCGGAGGGAAAGTGCCGCTCGGCCCGTCCCATCTTGAGGCACGGGAAGGGGAGACGTGGCGAATACGTGGGCTTGATGGGGCGGTGAGGGGGTATGGAGAGCTGGTTGGGGAGGAGGGGACGCGCAGCCGCCGTCCAAGCCAGCCCACCTTGGTGACCTGACATGCAGCCCTTGATCACGGAAGCATGCGTTAACTGCTGTCCTATTTGGTGCTTGCGCAATTGCTAAAATAGTGAAAACGTTGGTCCGGGGTAAAGGGTTAGGGGAGTTCGTCCCGGCTGTTGCCAGTTCCGGGGCGGCGCAGAAAAGTCATGAACTTTCCACAGTTCCTGGTGGGGCTGACCACCACATCGTCCATCGTGGCGATCTCGACTTACCTTGCGACGGGTTCAATCTGGAAGACGCTGGCCTGGACGATCTTGACCTTGATCGTCATGCAGGTTGGATATTTCCTGTTCGTCGTCCGGTTGATCTACGGATCTGGGGCGAAAAGCGCGGAGGCAAAGCCGCGGCGTCTGAGGGCTGTGCCGCCGAGCCGTCGAGGTCGCGTTCAGCTTATGTAGTAATGTCCCATATAGATATCATGGTCTAGACAGGACATGTTCGGTTCTGGGAATGTGCATTGGACGTTCCGCTAGTTTAGTCAACTAATATATATCACCCAACTCATATCGTCGTTTTTGGGCTAGCGGGAAAACCTGCCTGCTGCTTGTACGACGGTGCCTAAGGCCACATTTTACAACCGGCTGGCAAGCTCCCTTTTGTTGATGCCAGCTTAAATCCGGCTGGTGTTTTCGATGGGCCGTTGAGGCTATAAAGCCGTTCAACCGGGCGGCATCGAGATGCATTTCGGCCGGTCGAGAGGGTTGTGGTGATCGACGGAACGCCAAACGTGATCTTGCTGATCGGTAGCGCCCCCGATGTGGTGCGCTGCGCCGCCTGGCCCAAGCAGGCCTTCGGCAAGATCGTCGCCATCAACAACGCCTGGCGCGTGCGCCCCGACTGGGATTTCCTCGTCCATGCCGGCGATTTCTCGGCGGAGCGGATGCCGCAAGGCGGTCCCCTGCAGCAGGCGCAGATCTTCAGCGCCTCGCACTACGTGCCGGCGCAAAACAGCTTTGGCGGCTTCGTCTATGCCGGCGGCACCATGTCGATGACGGCGGCCTACTGGACGATCCACAGTCAGAAGCCGGACGTGCTGGCATTCCTTGGCTGCGACATGATCTACGACCAGCCCGGCAACACGCATTTTTACGGCGTCGGCCGCGCCGATCCGCTGCGCAACGACGTCACCCTGCGCAACCTCGAGGCGAAGTCGGCCCGCCTGCTCATCCATGCGCTTCGGCGCGGCTGCCTGTGCGTCAACCTATCCGACCTGCCGCGCAGCCGGCTGATCTTCCCGCGGCTGACGCTCGATGAACTCGGCGCGCTTTCTTCCTCGCAGCTTTCGGAAATGAAGGCGGAGATGCTTGCCGGCCTGCGGCTCGATCAGGCGGAGGAGGCCGACAGGATCGAGAAGGAACTCGGCTATTTCTTCGAGGACGGCATGTACTGGAAGCACCTCAACAAACTCGACGAGAAATTCCTGGCCAACATCGACCGGCTGTGGATGGCGGCGGTGAAGGCGAGCTTGAGCAGTCGGCCGAAGCTGCCGATCTCCCCTACAAGGCGGGAGATCGGCGCGTCGTCCGCTTAGCTTTTGGCCGCCTCGAGCTTGTCTTGCGTCTTCGTCTCGAAGTCGCTGGCGTCATGGCGCTCGTGCAGCTGCATCGAAGGCTCGCCGAAGGTGCGGTTGACCATGCGGCCGCGCTTGACCGCCGGCCGCGCGTCGATGGCGTCGGCCCAGCGCTGCACGTTCTTGTACTGCTCCACCTGCAGGAACTCGCCGGAATCGTCATACATACGGCCCTTGGCCAGCCCGCCATACCAGGGCCACACCGCAATGTCGGCAATCGTATAGTCGCTGCCGCCTAAATACTCGCTTTCGGCGAGGCGTCGGTCGAGCACGTCCATCTGCCGCTTGGTTTCCATGGCGAAGCGGTCGATGGCATATTCGATCTTCGTCGGCGCATAGGTGTAGAAATGGCCGAAGCCGCCACCGAGATAGGGCGCCGAGCCCATCTGCCAGAACAGCCATGACAGGGTCTCGGCGCGAGCCGGCTGCTCCGTCGGCAGGAATTCGCCGAATTTTTCGGCGAGGTAGAGCAGGATCGAGCCGGATTCGAAGATGCGGACCGGCTTTTTCCCACTGCGATCCATCATGGCCGGGATCTTCGAGTTGGGGTTGACCTCGACGAAGCCGCTGCCGAACTGGTCGCCGTCGTTGATCCTAATAAGCCAGGCGTCGTATTCGGCGCCGCTGTGGCCGAGCGCCAGAAGTTCCTCCAGCATGATCGTCACCTTGACGCCGTTCGGTGTCGCCAACGAATAAAGCTGCAGCGGATGCTTGCCGACCGGCAGTTTCTTGTCATGCGTCGGGCCGGCGATCGGCCGGTTGATGCTGGCGAAAGCGCCGCCATTTGCCTTGTTCCAGGTCCAGACTTTTGGCGGCGTGTATTGGTCCGTTGCGTAGTCGTTCATTTGGGAGGCCTTTGGAAGGGTTGGGTTGGGAGGATATCAGATATCAACGTGGGTAATGGCGGAGGAACTTTGCATAGGGCAGCTTGGGATAGCCGTAGGTACAGATAGGGCTGCCGGCGCTGTTGCAAAACCCCGGCGCGAACGGCGCGGCGCCGGTCCACGCCAAAGCCGGCGCCACCTCTTGCGCCTGATCACCTGCGCCATACCTATAGCCCATATCAGCCTGCGAACATTGCCAGGAACCAAAGCATGAATATCGAACCCCTTTTGCGATCCATCGTGGCCGTCCGCGCCACCGTGCCAGAGGACGCCTTCACGGCAAATACACTTGGCACCCGCCGCGAGGGCAGTGGCGTGGTCATCCGCGGCGACGGGCTGGTACTTACCATCGGCTATCTCATCACTGAGGCCGAGGAGGTCTGGCTGGCCGACCAGGACGGGCGTGTGGTTCCCGCCCATGCGCTCGCCTACGACCAGGAGTCGGGCTTCGGCCTGGTGCAGGCGCTGGCGCCGCTCGGGCTGCCCGCCATTGCGCTCGGCGATGCGTCCAGGGCCAAGATCGGCGATCCCGTCGTGCTCGCCGACGGCGTCGGCCGCTCCGTGCGGGCGCGGATCGTCACCAAGCAGGAATTCGCCGGCTATTGGGAATATCTGCTCGACGAGGCGATCTTCACGGCGCCGGCTCACCCCTCATGGGGCGGCGCCGGCCTCATCGGCGCGGATGGCAGGCTGCTCGGCATCGGTTCGCTGCGCCTGCAGATGAGCCGCAACGGCGAGGTCGCCGACATCAACATGGTGGTGCCGATCGATCTTCTGCCGCCCATCCTCGACGATCTGCTGACGCGCGGGCAGGTCGCCAGGCCGCCGCGGCCGTGGCTCGGCGCCTTCTCGGCCGAGAGCGACGGCAAGGTCGTGGTGATGAGCGTCGCCGAGGGCGGTCCGGCCGCCCAGGCGGGCCTTCGCCAAGGCGATGTCATCTCGGATGTCCGCGACACGGCGGTCGATGGGCTTGCCGATTTTTATCGCAAGCTTTGGAAGAGCGGCCCGGCCGGTGCCGAGATCCCGCTCCGGGTGCTGCGCGATGGCCGCGAAACCTGGCTGCGCGTCAAGTCCGCCGATCGCAACAGCCTGCTGTGGAAGCCGCCGCTGCAGTGAGGCAACCGAAACCTCTCACTCTCCGCAAGCGCTGAAGCCAGTGCCCGGGGTCCATTCCGCAAATGGGATGACCTTGCCTTCGACCGATACGGTCGCTTGCCTGGTGCTGCCGTCCGCCAGCTTCTTGCTGCTTTTGCCCTTGCCGGTCAGCACATTGTAGTCGCAGTCGCCGGCAACATTGTCGTCCATGTAATCCCAATACTCGTAGGCAAAACCGGCGACGACGAACGTGCCGTTGCGCCAGGCGAGCGTCAGCGTCTTGTTGGTCCGCTCGCTGCCGATCTCCATCGCCGGAATATCGAGCTTGATCGAACCGTTGGGGAGCCCGGTGAGTTCGGGCTCGGTGTCGGATGTGGCGGGGCCCGGCCGGTCGTAATCCTTCCATTCCCCGTCAATCTGATCATGCACGATCCCGGCAGGTTTTAGAAAATCGCCATCGCGATCTTTGAGGAAAAAATACAGGTCCATGGGAGAGCCGGGCTCGGTCTCGACGATCATCGCCAGATCGGCGGCGCCGTCGCCGTTCCAGTCGCCGGTCGCCGCCGTGATGATCTTCTGGGTCTCGATCGGCTCCGCCAGGGCGGCGGCCGGCAGCAGCAAGACCAGACCGAATATTGTCGATCGCATGTAGATCCCCCGCGCTTGGGCAGGCCTGAGAGCACGCTTCTCAGGAGGCCCGGCTCTGCCGCGTCTCGGAACGGCTCGTCTCGTTGAGCAGCCGGCAGAGCGAAACCGCTTCACGACGGCTCAGGCCGATCAGCGCGATTTCCGAAAATTGCGCCGGCAGATCGTGAACGATGTCCCACACCATCCAACGGCCGTCCGGCTCCATGACACATTCGTAGCGCAATAATTGTTCCTGCATCCGACCCCCGGCTTTGCTCACCGGACTGGTACAGCGTCGAGGTAAATGAGTTGTTGCGCCGCGGTAGTATTCCGCGGCTATCGAAACCGGGCGTTGAATCCCGCAGCGGCGGGCCCGAGGGGCCGCCCGGCGGTGCGGATACTCTCGACAAGGCGGCAGGGCAGGGACGCTTCCGGCGTGAACGGCGGCCGCCGCCAGAATTGGATCAGGCGTTGCGGCTCGCCATATGCGCGTCGAGCTTCCTCCTCGAGGGGCCGTAACGCTTGATGATGGTCGCGGCCTCGCTTTGCGGTATGCCGTATTTGCGGGCAAACGCAGCGACCTCGTATGGCTCTTCGCCGGAGACCAGTTTGCGATCCTGCTTGGTCTTGGATTTGTCGTCGGCCATGGCGTCCTCCATCACATCTGGTCGTTATAGGGCTCCTTGGTCCGGCCGACCATCCTGGCCAGTTCGGCAAAGGTCGGCACGCCGGTTTCGCCCTGGGCGTTGTTGGCCGCCTGCAGCAGCCTGAGCGGAAAGCAGACGGCGTCGCGGTTGGATGGCGACATGTCTTCATAGAGACGCTCGTCGCTGGTCATCGCCGCCTCGGCCCGGCGCAACGCCATGTCGACCTCGTCGACCGACAGCAGGCCCTTGTGGACCAGCGCGTTGTTGACGGCCGCGATCGCCATCATCAATCCTTCGAGCTGGAGATTGGCGACGTTCATCGTCTTGCGTCCTTGCCGGGCTTCTTGGCGGTGGCCTTGCCGTCTGGCCGGATCGCTGCGCGCGGCGGGTTCTGGCCCTCCGAATGAAGGGTCCTGTCGTCGAAATCGTCAGCCGGCCTGGTCAATCCCATGCCGCCGGGAGGTGGCTTGTTGCCGGCCGCATCCTGCGAAAATTCGTCGGCCGCGTCGGGGCTCGTCTTTGCCGGATATTTCCTCGCTCCGGTCTCGTAGCGGTTCGGGTCGTCGGCCATGTCCTGTGCTCCCGTTGCAATGAGCGGATAACTTTCATGCGGCGGCAGCGGTTCCGTGGCGAAATCGACCTTGCCGGTGTGCAAGCCTTCGCAATCTGTCGGGTTTCGTGCATTCTTGTGCATGCCAACGATGCTTCGCTCCGACGCGCCAGCAAAATGCTGCTCCTACTGCGGCGGGCGCGACCACGACTACGAGGATTGCCCGAAGCGCAAAACCGATGCCGAACGGCAGAAGGAGACGCCAGGCAACGCGTCCCAGCCCGCTGCCGCGGCTGCAGGGGAAATCCGCTAGCCAGCCTGAACCACCCGCCGGTCCGGCCGGTTGGCGCGAAGGTCCTTCCATATCCAGAGGATTGCAATGCCGCCACTATTGTGGGCAAAAGCAGCACGGGCAATCAGGTTGGGGTGGGGTGATGACCGAAACGCAAGGTAATTCAAGCCGTCCGCAGGGCAAGCCGGGGATGGCATCGGGGTCGATCGGTTCCGGCCTGATCGCACTCGTCATCGTGGCGCTCGGCGTCTTTGCGCTGTTTGGATCCTGGTACACGATCGACCAGGGCGACCGCGGCGTGCTCTTGACCAACGGAGCGCTGAGTTCGGTCGTTGATCCCGGACTGCATTTCAAGCTGCCGTGGTTACAGCGTGTCGAGAAGATCAGCCTGCGCCAGCAGGTGCTCAAATGGGGCTGCGAGAACCAGAACGATTGCAGCGGCCTGCCGGCCATGCAGGCCTATTCGCGCGACCAGCAGCCGGCCGACATGCGCGTCACCGTCAACTTCCACGTGCCGGCCGCCGAAGTCAGCAACGTCTACACCAACTATGGATCGATCGAGGCACTGGCCGACCGTGTCATTGCCAGGAAAGCACCGCAGGAGATCAAGACGGTGTTCGGCCAGTACGACGCGGTGTCGGTTATCCAGAACCGGGCGAAGTTCAACAAGGACGTCGCCGAGGCCATCGCGGCGGTAACCGACGGCCCGGTGATGATCGACAGCGTGCAGGTCGAGAACATCGACTTCTCCGACGCCTACGAGCAGGCGGTCGAAGCCAGGATGACGGCTCAGGTCGAGGTGCAGAAGCAGGAACAGAACCTGCAGCAGGAAAAGATCAAGGCCGATATCGCCGTCACCCAGGCCAAGGGCCGCGCCGACAGCGTCAAGGCCGAAGCCGAGGCCAGCGCCTACAAGACCAGGGTCGAAGGCGATGCGACCGCGGGCGCCATCAAGGCTCGCGCCGCCGCAATCGCCAACAATCCGCTGCTGGTCGAACTGACCAAGGCGGAGAGATGGAACGGCGAATTGCCGAAGTCGATGATCCCGGGCTCGACCGTACCGTTCCTCGAACTCAGCACGCCTGCCGCAGCATCGAACTGAGGCGCGGCGCAAACCAGATCAGGACGGCGGCGCGATAGCCGTCCTGGTGCGGTTACGGCTGAAGCACGGCGCCTCGGGCGATTGCCTGCGTTTGACTTAGAGCTGTCAGCAGCTCCATTCCCGCCGGCCAGTTGCCGAGCCCGCTGTCGCCATTGATGTGGCCAAGCGGTCCGGCGATATGGAGATCGCTGCCCCATCGCTCGGATTTCGCCCTGGCATAGTCCAGCGAGCCGTAGGGATCGTTGGTGCTGGCGACAATCAGCGACGGAAAGCGAAGCCGTTGTTGCGGTGCGTCGGCGAAGGCCCGGGCGGAGGAGGGGAAGGCCGGCGACGCAGGGTCCGGAACCGCGACCAGCAACGCGCCGCCGATAGAGCGGGGGGAGATCCGCTGCCAGTGTACGATGAGCAGACAGCCGAGGCTATGGGCGACGAGCATCGGCGGTGTCCTTGCCTGGCATACACCCGTTTCCAGCGCGGCCACCCAGTCGTCGAGGTCCGGCGCGTCCCAACTCGCCGGGTTGAACCGCCGCATCGCCGGGTTTGCCTGCTGCCAACGTGTCTGCCAGTGGGCTTTGCCCGATCCGCCGATGCCCGGCACAATGATGAAGTCGGTCATGCGAAGCCCTTCTTTCCTGATGCAGCGCGTGCAATTCTAGGTCTTCTTCCAGGTGGCGGAATGAGAGATCATCGGAAAGCAGCGACGAAATCCGATGGATTAAAGGCGATCATGCGGAACGGCGATTATCGGCCAAGGCTCGACCCCACCGATCTGGCGATCATTGAGATCATGCAGGAGGATGGCCGCATCGGCATCTCCGAGCTTGGCCGCCGCGTCGGACTGTCCCAGCCCGCCACCTCGGAACGGGTGAAGCGGCTGGAGGAGCGCGGCGTCATCACCGGTTACAAGGCGGTGATCAATTCGGCAGCGCTCGGGCTCGGCACCATGGCGGTCATCCGCCTGCGCACCACGCATGAGCATATCCAGGCCTGCCTGAAGAGGTTCGCCCAATTGCCGGAGGTGGTCGAGGTGCTGCGGGTGACCGGCGAGGATTGTTTTCTGGTCAAGGTCGTGGTCCCGTCACCGCCCGATCTTGAAAGCATCGTCGACAGCATCGGCCACTACGGCACGGTGACGACAAATGTGGTTCTGCGCGCCGAGCAACCGAAGCGGCTGGGACGCGAATTGATGACCAGGGCCTGACCGGTCTATCGCTTGGTCTGCGTATGCCCGACGGCATTGGCGAACGAGATGCCGCCCTTGATCTCGCGCATCGCCATCGAGGTGATCGTGCGCCGCACGCCGGGCAGCCGGCTGAGCTCCTCGCGCAGCATCCTGTCGAGCGCCATCATGTCGACGGTGACGATCTGCAGGAGATAGTCGGCCTCGCCAGTCGTGGCGTGGCAGCGGCGGATCAGCGGATGCTTTTTGACCGCCGCCTCGAAGGCGTCCGACAGTTCGAAATCGATCGACACCTGGATGAAGGCTTCGATGCCGAAGCCGAGCTTGGCCGGGTCGATCCGGGTCGAGTAGCCGCGGATGACGCCGGCGTCCTCAAGCGCCTTCACCCGCTTCCAGCACGGCGTCTTGCTCAAGCCGACCTCATCGGCGAGCGCGGCAAAGGAGATGCGGGCCTCGCGTTCGAGCGCCGCGACGATCTTCCGGTCGACCGCGTCCAGCATCATTCGTTCTTCCAATCTGCTTCAGCGACAATTTTCGTCCTTCGTTCCCGCCAATCGAATAACAGAAGGGACAATGTTCGGCAAGAAAGCGATTAGACTCGGGGGACCGGGATCCAACAAGCGCCTGCGGCCCAACGGCCGGGGCAAGGAGCATGGCCATGGACAAGCAGGATTATTATGCCCGCATCGAAACGCCTGAGATGCGCGACTATGGCGTCTACCTCAAATGCGACAGGCTGCTTGCCTGCCAGAAGCCGCTGGCCGAGATGGTGAATGCCGACGAGCTGCAGTTCCAGATCGTTCATCAGGTCGAGGAGCTGTGGATGAAGCTCATCGCCTACACGCTGATCGACGTCGTCGATTTCCTGGAAAAGCAGGACACGCATCGCATCGTCACGCTGATGGCGCGCGTGCACCGGCTGATGCGGCTGATGACGGCGCAGCTCGACCTGCTCGAAACCATGTCGCCCAAGGAATACCAGCAGATCCGGCTGCAGCTCGGCAATGGCAGCGGCCAGGAATCGCCGGGCTTCAAGCAGCTGCTGCGCCTGCCGCCCGATCTGTGGCGGGCCTTCAAGGCGTCGTACCTCGACGACCGCGGCCTTTCGGTCGAGGATGTCTACGATACCGGCTACGATCACGGCGACAGCTATGTCGTTGCCGAAGCGCTGATCGAGTTCGACGAGCTGTTCCAGAAATTCCGTGCCAACCACCTCTATCTCATCCACCGCACGATCGGCCTCGGCGCGAAATCGCTGAAGGGCCGGCCGGTCGAATTGCTGGAAGCCGGCGCCCGCCACCGCTTCTTCCCGGAACTCTGGGACATACGCTGGGCGATGACCGACCGCTGGGGCAGCCAGTATGGAACGGTACGGGAGCCGATCAGCCGGGCGGGGGCCAAGGTGGGGTAGTACAACCTTCCTTCTCCCCTTGTGGGCCTGTTGCGCAGTAACCGGGGATGTTTGGATGGGGCGGGATCGCAGGGATTTCGCTCGTATTTGTGAGCTCCGCTCCCTTGTTTGGGGTTTCGGCGGCGGTTTCGGCCCGGGCGGCCGGGCTGCGGGCGCACCTATCCCGTGATGGCGGCCCATCGGCGCATGTTGAAGGCGATCGCCGCCAATGTCACCTG